>NZ_BAAJPZ010000003.1:0-489880 GCF_057552455.1 Streptomyces sp. PKA51 | reverse complement strand
CTCGGGCTTTCCTCCGGGCGCTTCCCTTCGGTGTTTCCCACTCTATCAGGCTTTTTCCGGCTTCCTTACCGCCCTGTTTCTTTCCGTTTACACGGACAGACAGAAGCGGATCCGGATTTGGATCGGTCTGAAGTGGGGTGCCGCCCTCGTGGGCAGGGATCCGACAGTACAGCCACCGCTCGGGCGAGGCAAATCGATTACGCAGCGCACACGGTTTCGCGCCCGCGTCGCGCCCGCACGCTCGTGCGGAAGCCTCTCTTCCTATGACATACGCTTCTGACCAGTGCGCCGTCCAGGACAGGTAGTGACGGCGCGTGACCAATCTCCACCCCTGGGAGGCTTCCCATGACCACCGTGACGTCCCCGATCGCCGGACGGGCCATCGGACTCGCGGCAGTGCCCGACCCGGTGTTCTCCGGAGCGATGGTGGGCCCCGGTACCGCTGTCGACCCCGTGCGTGAGCCGCACGCCGCCGTCGCCCCGGTCGACGGTGTCATCGTCTCGCTGCACCCGCACGCCTTCGTCGTCGTCGACCCCGAGGGCCACGGCGTGCTGACGCACCTCGGCATCGACACGGTCCAGCTCAACGGCGAGGGCTTCGAGCTGCTCGTCAACAAGGGTGACACCGTCACCCGTGGCCAGGAGGTCGTGCGCTGGAACCCGGCCGCGGTCGAGGAGGCCGGCAAGTCGCCGGTCTGCCCGGTCGTCGCGCTGGAGGCCACCGCCGACGTGCTGGCCGGCGTCGTCGAGGACGGCGACGTGAAGGCGGGCGACACCCTCTTCACCTGGCAGTGACCTTTCACCTGTGGTGACCTCCGCCGCCGGGAGGACAGGACCGGCGGTACGTACGACATCCACTGCGGCGGCCCCGCGCTGCCGCATCCGACCGGAGACAGGTGAAATGGAGACAACGCTGCGAGGCGTCGGCGTGAGCCACGGTGTGGCGATCGGCGAGGTCCGTCACATGGGCACGGCGGTGCTGGAGCCGCCGGCCAAGCAGATTCCGACGGACGAGGCGCCGCGCGAGCAGGGGCGCGCCCGCCAGGCCGTCGAGGCTGTGGCCGCCGACCTCATCGCGCGCGGCAACCTGGCCGGTGGCGAGGCCCAGCACGTGCTGGAGGCCCAGGCCATGATGGCGCAGGACCCCGAGCTGATGGCCGACGTCGAACGGCGCATCACCGTCGGCAGCACCGCGGAGCGCGCGGTGTACGACGCGTTCGCCGCCTACCGGGCACTGCTGGCGAACGCCGGCGAGTACCTGGCGGGCCGGGTGGCCGACCTCGACGACGTGCGCAACCGGATCGTGGCGCGCCTGCTGGGCGTGCCGATGCCGGGTGTGCCGGACAGCGACGAGCCGTATGTGCTGATCGCCCGGGACCTGGCGCCGGCGGACACGGCGCTGCTGGACCCGACGCTGGTGCTGGGCTTCGTGACCGAGGAGGGCGGCCCGACCAGCCACTCGGCCATTCTGGCCCGGGCGCTGGGCGTGCCGGCCGTGGTGGCGCTGCCGGGTGCGGGTGAGCTTGCCGAGGGCACGGTGGTGGCCGTGGACGGCAGCACGGGCGAGATCTTCGTCGACCCGAGCGAGGAGAAGCGCGCGGAGCTGACGAGGGCGGCGGAGGAGCGCAAGGCCGCGCTGGCCGCGTCGTCCGGTCCGGGTGCCACCTCGGACGGGCACAAGGTGCCGCTGCTGGCGAACATCGGTGGTCCGGGCGATGTCGCCGCCGCCGTGGACGCGGGGGCGGAGGGCGTCGGGCTGTTCCGTACCGAGTTCCTCTTCCTCGACGACAACAAGAAGGCGCCGTCGCAGGCCAAGCAGGTCGAGGCCTATCGCAAGGTGCTGGAGGCCTTCCCCGAGGGCCGTGTGGTCGTGCGGGTGCTGGATGCCGGCGCGGACAAGCCGCTGGACTTCCTGACGCCGGCCGACGAGCCGAACCCGGCGCTGGGCGTGCGCGGTCTGCGCACCCTGCTGGACCACCCGGACGTGCTGCGCACGCAGCTGGCGGCGCTGGCCGAGGCCGCGGCGGGCCTGCCGGTGTACCTGGAGGTCATGGCGCCGATGGTGGCGGACCGCACGGACGCGAAGGCGTTCGCGGACGCCTGCCGGGAGGCGGGTCTGCGGGCGAAGTTCGGTGCGATGGTGGAGATTCCCTCCGCCGCGCTGCGGGCGCGTTCGATCCTGCAGGAGGTCGAGTTCCTGTCGCTGGGCACGAACGACCTGGCGCAGTACACGTTCGCGGCCGACCGTCAGGTGGGTGCGGTCTCGCGCCTGCAGGACCCGTGGCAGCCGGCGCTGCTGGACCTGGTGGCGCTGTCCGCCGAGGCGGTCAAGGCCGAGGGCAAGAGCTGCGGCGTGTGCGGCGAGGCGGCGTCCGACCCGCTGCTGGCGTGCGTGCTGACGGGTCTGGGCGTGACGAGCCTGTCGATGGGCGCGGCGTCCATCCCCTACGTCCGGGCGACGCTGGCCAAGTACACGCTGGCGCAGTGCGAGCGTGCGGCCGCGGCCGCGCGGGCGACGGACACGGCCGAGGAGGCCCGTCTGGCGGCCCAGGCGGTGCTGTCGGGCGAGTGAGCCCGCGCTTGTCGCCGGCAGTGAGGTGACCGAGGGGCGTCCCACCGATGCGGTGGGGCGCCCCTCGTCGTTCGCCCCTCGTCGTTCGCCCCTGGTCGTGTCAGTCCACGGGGAATCCTTCCTTGTACTCCACGCCGTGTTCCGGTGGGACCGGTTCTCCGGTGCGGGCGTCGGTGCAGTAGGCGGCGAAGACCTCGGCCTCGCTCAGGGGGCGCAGCCCGGTGCCGGTCAGGCTCCAGGCGCGTACGGTCTCGGGCCGGCCGGGTGCCCTGGTGCGCAGGACGACGCCGCCGGCGCCGTCGGTGGCGATGCCGGCGCCGAGGACGGTGCAGAAGACGAGGGCAGCGGCCTCGCCGAGGTGCGGGGTGCGGTGTCCGTCGTGTTCGGTGTGCAGGACGGCGACGAGCGGGCCACGCTCGCCGGGAGTGGGGTCGCCGGGGCCGGGGCTGACGCTGCACACGAGGTGGTGGCGGCCGGGGCCGGCCGTCTCGACGAGGCGGTGCAGCAGGTGGGAGGCGCGGGTGAAGGCGGCCCGGCCGATGTCCTCGCCGCAGGAGGTGCAGTCGCCGTCGCGGGAGAGGAGTGCGGTGGCGCGTTCCCAGTGGGCCCGGTGGCCGGCTGTGTCGAGGAGGTCGGTCAGGAGGCCGGCCAGGGGGCGGCCGTCGTAGGGGAGGGTGGTGCCGGTGGCCGCGACGTGGGCGGTGTAGCGGGTGCGGCTGTCCGGGCTGTCGGGGTCGAGGTGCAGGTCGGCGCAGTACCGGGCGTACCGGTCGGGGTCGAAGAGGGCCACGGTGGTGTAGGTGCCGCCGGCGGCGAGGCTGCGCAGCAGGCCCTCCACGTGCCGCAGGTAGCCGGCGTGATCGTCGAAGGTGAAGGTGTCGTAGGCGCGCATGGCGGCGAACTCGCGTTCGCCGGCCAGGACGGCCACGGTGCTGGGTGTTTCCCTGCGGAGCCTGCGTCGTGCGGTCAGCCGGGTGCGGCCGTTGTCGGTGAGCGCCATGAACTCCCCCTCAGCGCAGGTGATCGATGCTCACTCACCGTAACGGCCGCCACTGACAACGCCTCTGACCAGGGGTTTCTACCGCTCGCGCCCCAGGCGCTCGTAGAAGGCGAGCAGGGCGGCGTTGTCGACGGATCCGAGGTTGACGGCCTTCTCCAGGGGCGTGCCCTGCAGCAGGCGCTTGACGGGGACCTCGATGCGCTTGCCGGTCAGGGTGTGCGGGATGCCGGGGACCTCGATGACCTCGTCGGGCACGTGCCGCGGCGAGAGCTGTTCGCGGATGGTGCGCTTGATCTTCTCCAGCAGGGCGTCGTCGAGCGCGGCGCCGGGGGCGAGGTGGACGAACAGGGGCATCCAGTAGCCGCCGTCGGGCTGTTCGACGCCGATGACGAGGGATTCGCGGATCTCGGGGAGCCGTTCGACGGCCTCGTAGATGTCGGCGGAGCCCATGCGCACGCCCTGCCGGTTGAGGGTGGAGTCGGAGCGGCCGTGGATGACGACGGTGCCGCGGGAGGTGAGAGTGATCCAGTCGCCGTGCCGCCAGGCGCCGGGGAACATCTCGAAGTAGCTCTCGCGGTAGCGGCTGCCGTCGGGGTCGTTCCAGAAGCGGACGGGCATGGAGGGCATGGGGTCGGTGACGACGAGCTCGCCGACCTCGTCGGTCAGCGGCTTGCCGTGGGGGTCCCAGGCCTGCAGGTCGGTGCCCAGGCAGGGGGCCTGGAGCTCGCCGACGTACACGGGGAGGGTGGGGACGGCGCCGGCGAAGCAGCTGCACACGTCCGTGCCGCCGCTCACCGAGGCGATCCACATGTCCTCCGCGACCTCGTCATGGATCCAGCGGAAGCCGTCGGGCGGCAGCGGGGAGCCGGTGGTGGCGACGCAGCGGACGCCGGAGAGGTCGAAGTCGCGGCCGGGGTGGACGCCGGCCTTGCGGCAGGCCATGACGTAGGCGGCGGAGGTGCCGAAGAGGGTGGTGCCCGTGCGTTCGGCGATGCGCCACTGGGCGGCGGTGTCGGGGTGGCCGGGGCTGCCGTCGTACAGCACGACGGTGGCTCCGACCAGGAGGCCGGAGACGAGGAAGTTCCACATCATCCAGCCGGTGGAGGTGTACCAGAAGAAGCGGTCGCCGGGGCCGAGGTCGCAGTGGAGGGCGAGCTGCTTGAGGTGTTCGACGAGGATGCCGCCCTGGGACTGGACGATGGCCTTGGGCAGGCCGGTGGTGCCGGAGGAGTACAGCACCCACAGCGGGTGGTCGAAGGGCACCTGTTCGAAGACGGGTGCGACGTCGGCGGCGGTGAGCTCGTCCCAGTCCAGGGCGCCGTCGGGGGCGGGCGTGCCGAGCAGCGGGACGTGGACGACGGCCCGCAGGGTGGGCAGTTCGGCGCGCAGCTCGGCGACGACGTCGGTGCGGTCGTGGCGCTTGCCGCCGTAGTGGTAGCCGTCGACGGCGAACAGTACGACGGGCTCGACCTGCTGGAAGCGGTCGAGGACGCTGCGGGCGCCGAAGTCGGGGGCGCAGGAGGTCCACACGGCGCCGACGGCGGCGCTGGCGAGCAGGGCGACGACGGCCTGGGGGACGTTGGGCAGGTAGCCGCTGACGCGGTCGCCGGGGCGTACGCCGAGGCGGCGCAGGGCGGCGGCGAGGGAGCCGACCTGGCGGCGCAGGTCCGCCCAGGTGACCGGGTGCGGGTCGGTGCCGGTCTCGTCGGCGTGCAGCAGGGCCGCCTCGCCGGCCCGGGCGGGGTCCTCGGCGGCGCGCAGGGCGTGTTCGGCGTAGTTGAGGGTGGCGCCGGGGAACCACCGGGCGCCGGGCATGGAGCGGTCGGCGAGGACGCGCTCGTAGGGGGTGGAGAAGCGGACGTCCGTCCATTCGGTGACGGCGCGCCAGAAGGCTTCGAGGTCCGCGACGGACCAGCGGTGCAGGTCGGCGTAGCTCGCGACGGGGTCGCCGGGGCGCGGGGCGGGGGCGCCGTACCGCTCGGCGGCGAAGGTGTGGAAGCGGGTGACCTGGGCGCGGGCGATGCGGTCCGCGCCGGGCCGCCACATCGGCTCGGGCTGTTCGGCGGGCTGCGGTGCGGTGGTCATCTCTCGGCTCCCGGCTGCTACGCGTCGTGGGCGGCACCGCGCACGGCGGGGTGGGCACGTGTGGCGGCTGCCCAGACCATGCCATGTGATCGACTCGTGCACCAGGGCCGGTGTCACACGGGTGCGGGCGGGGCAGTCCCAAGCGGGGGTGAACGGGTGCGGAACGGTACGCGGGCCGGCCGGGGCCGGTGGCAGGGTGGGCGGCATGGACGTGGGTGACGTGGTGCGGTCGTCGAAGTGGGTGGCGTCGTTGCGGGCGGTCGGCAGCGCGCAGGGGCTGCGGTCCGTGCGGTCGGCGTGGCGGCGGCACCGGGCGGATGCGGTGGCGCTGCCGCGCCAGGGGGTGACCCGGGCGCGGGTGCCGGGGGCGGCGCAGGGCGCGGAGCCGGAGCCGGGCGGCGGGGTGGTGCGGTTCGCCCGGTCGTCGCTGCGGGTGCGGGTGGCGGCGGGCGGCGCGGTGTTCTGCGGCTGGGACGGGGCGGGGCCGGAGCCGTCGTACGCGCTGGCCGGCGGGGTGCCGGAGGTGGACGAGCGGGCGGTGCTGGAGCCGGACACCGACGGCGGCTGGCGGGTGGTCTCGGAGCGGGTGCTGGTGACGGTCTCGCGGCACGGGACGGTGGAGTTCCGTACGCCGGGCGGGGTGGTGCTGCGCCGGGACCTGCCGCCGCGCTGGTGGGAGGCTCCGGGCGGGCAGGCTGCCGCGGGGGCGGCGGGTGCCGGGCGGTGGATGCAGCGTTCGGAGGTGGCGGCGGACGCGCGGTTCTTCGGGCTGGGCGGCCGGGCGGCGGGGCCGCGGCTGCGGGACGGCGAGTACCGGTTGTGGAACACCGATCCGGGGGGTTCCTTCGAGCCGGGCGACGATCCCCTGTACATCACGATGCCGGTGCAGCTGGTGGTGGCGGACGCGGGCACGCACCTGGCGTTCCACGACAACAGCTGGGACGGGCGGGTGCGGCTGTGGGAGGGCGAGGAGGGGGCGGGGTCGGGGCACGACCGGCCGGGCCGCTGCGAGGTGCGCATGGACGGCGGGCCGCTGCGCTCGTGGGTGCTGGTGGGCACTCCGGCGCGGGTGCTCGGCGGCTGGGCGGCGCTGACGGGGGGTGCGGCGGTGCCGCCGGCGTGGGCGCTGGGCCATCAGCACGCGCGGTGGGGGTTCGGCACCGAGCAGGAGGTGCGGCGGGTGGCGGCCGGCTACCGGGAGCGGGGGCTGGCGCTGTCGGCGCTGCACCTGGACATCGACCACTTCCGCGGGCACCGGGTGTTCACGGTGGACCGGGAGCGGTTCCCGGACCTGCCGGGTCTGGCGGAGGAGCTGCGCGCGCAGGGGACGCGGCTGGTGTCGATCGTGGACCCGGCGGTGAAGGCGGAGCCGGGGCTGGCGGTGTACGACGCGGGGGTGCGGGCGGGGGCGTTCGTGAAGGACGCGCGGGGGCGCGAGGTGCGCGGCGAGGTGTGGCCGGGCGAGTCGGTCTATCCGGACTTCACCGATCCGAAGGTGCGTTCGTGGTGGGGCGCCTTGTACGAGGAGCGGCTGGCGCAGGGGTTCGCGGGCTTCTGGCACGACATGAACGAGCCGGTGTCCTTCGCGGCGTTCGGGGATCCGACGCTGCCGCGTTCGGCGCGGCATGCGCTGGAGGGCCGCGGTGGCGACCACCGCGAGGCGCACAACGTGTACGGGATGCAGATGGCGCGGGCCGGGTACGAGGGGCTGTGCGCGCTGCGGCCCGGCGAGCGGCCGTTCACGTTCTCCCGGTCGGGCTGGGCGGGGATGCAGCGCTACGGCGGGACGTGGTCGGGGGACGTGGCGACGGGCTGGCCGGGGCTGCGGGCGTCGCTGGGGCTGGTGCTGGGTCTGGGGCTGTGCGGGGTGCCGTACTCGGGGCCGGACGTCGGGGGGTTCACCGGTTCGCCGTCGCCGGAGCTGTATCTGCGCTGGTTCCAGCTGGGGTCGTACCTGCCGTTGTTCCGCACGCACGCGGCCATCGCGGCGGGGCGGCGGGAGCCGTGGGAGTTCGGGGCGGAGGTGCTGGAGCACGCGCGGGCGGCGCTCGCGGAGCGGGAGCGGCTGCTGCCGTACTTCGTGACGCTGGCGCACCTGGCGCACCGCACGGGGGCGCCGTACGTGCGGCCGGTGTGGTGGCGCTCGCCGGAGGACCGGGCGCTGCGCGACTGCGAGGACGCGTTCCTGCTGGGCGACGCGCTGCTGGTGGCGCCGGTGCTGGAGCGGGGCGCGGACCGGCGGGCGGTGCGGCTGCCGCGGGGCCGGTGGTACGACACGGCGACGGGGCGGGCGTACGAGGGGCCGGGGCAGGTGCTGCTGGACGCCCCGCTGTCGCGGGTGCCGGTGCTGGCGCGGGCGGGTGCGGTGATTCCGGTGGCGGGTGCGCAGGGCGGGGTGGAGCTGGAGGTGTGGGCGCCCGCGCCGGGCCGTACGGGCGGCGGGGTGCTGGTGGCGGACGCCGGGGACGGCTGGGAGCAGCCGCCGGTGGTGCGGTTCTCGACGCGGTGGCGGGACGGGGTGGTCGAGGTGGAGCGCGAGGGTGCGGCCGAGGTCGGTCACCGGGTGCGGCTGCTGGGCGGGTGAGGTACCGATTGCCGTTGCAGGGGTTCCCGGGGGCGGTGGCGGGCTGGTAAGCGAGGGGCATGCCGAGACTGTCCGCGCTGCGGCGCATGCTGATCGCCCTGGTGGCCGTGGTCTGTACGGCGGCGGTGTCCGTGCCGGCCTCCGCGCGGCCCCTGCCGCGCCCGGAGGCGCTGCCGCGGGGGTTCGTGGCCCTCGCGTCGGTGGATCCGACGATCCTTCAGGAGATGCGGTACATCACCCCGCACAATTTCACCGGCCACCGGGTGGCCGGCTACGAGCGGCCCCGGTGCCTGCTGACGCGGCCGGCGGCCGAGGGGCTGCACCGGGTGCAGATGGCGCTGCTGCGGCGCGGTTATTCGTTGAAGGTCTACGACTGCTACCGCCCGCAGCGGGCGGTCGACGATTTCGTGGCGTGGGCGAAGGACCTGGGGGACGTGCGGATGAAGGAGGAGTTCTATCCGCGGGTGGACAAGTCGCGTCTGTTCGAGGACGGCTACATCGCGGCGAAGTCCGGGCACTCGCGGGGCAGCACGATGGACCTGACGGTGGTGCGGCTGCCGGCGTGGCCCACGCGCCCGTACGTGCCGGGGGAGCCACTGGTGAACTGCTACGCGCCGAAGGCGGCGCGCTTCCCGGACAACTCCGTGGACATGGGGACGGGGTTCGACTGCTTCGACACGCTCGCGCACACCCTGGACCCGCGGGTGACGGGCGTGCAGCGGGCGAACCGGCTGCTGCTGAAGACGGCGATGGAGCGGGCCGGTTTCGTCAACCTCCCCGAGGAGTGGTGGCACTTCACGCTGCGCGGCGAGCCGTATCCGCAGACGTACTTCGACTTCCCCGTGCGCTGATCCGCGCCCTCAGACCGCGGCCGGGCTGCGGGTGATGCCGGTGGCCAGGGCGTGCTCGACGACGGTGACGAGCACGTCCTTGACGGACTCGCGGTCACGGGCGTCGCACATGATCACGGGCACGTCCGGGTCGAGGTCGAGTGCGTCGCGCACGGCCTCCTCGGAGTGGCGGGCCGCGCCGTCGAAGCAGTTGACGGCGAGGGTGAAGGCGATGCCGCGGCGCTCGAAGTAGTCGACGGCGGCGAAGCAGTCGGCCAGGCGCCGGGTGTCGGCGAGCACCACGGCACCGAGGGCGCCCTGGGCCAGTTCGTCCCACAGGAACCAGAAGCGGTCCTGGCCGGGGGTGCCGAAGAGGTACAGCACGAGGTCCTCGCGCAGGGTGATGCGGCCGAAGTCCATGGCGACGGTCGTGGTGCGCTTGGCCTCCACACCGGAGATGTCGTCGACGGGCCGGCCCGCCTCGGTGAGCAGTTCCTCGGTGCGCAGCGGCTGGATCTCGCTGATGGAGCCGACCAGCGTGGTCTTGCCGACGCCGAAGCCGCCGGCGACGAGCACCTTGAGGGCCACCGGCGGGGCCGCGGGCCGTATGCGGCGGTCAGAGCGGCCGAACACCATGGGTTTTCCTCCGTCTTCAAGGGTCAGTGCGGCATCGCGCTCCCCCCGTGGTCCTGCTCTCCCCCGCGGTACTGATCGTTCCGCACGGACCGCCGCCTGTTCAACCCCCTTCCGGTCCCCTCACAGGGCCCGCAGCCCGTCGATGACCTCGCGCAGGATGCCGGCGTCGGGCAGCTCGGCCGGCGGCACCGGGCGGCAGGCGCTGACGTAGCCGGCGTCGATGAGGTCGCCGATGAGGACGCGCACCACGCCGACGGGCAGGTCGAGCCCGGCGGCGAGTTCGGCGACGGACTGCGGCTCCTGCAGAACGAGCCCGGCGATGTCGAGATGTTCCGGCGAGAGCGTCCGGTCGGCGATGGCGTGGGCGCCACCGGGGTGGGCGAGCAGGAAGTCCTCGGCGACGACGAGCGCAATCAGGTCGAGCCGCTCGGCCGCCGCCGCCCGGGTGCGGCCGCGGGTCATCGTGTACGGGCGGACGACGGGGCCCGCCGCGTCGTCGTACCAGTGCGCGGCGTGCTCCGGTGCATCGGGACCGGACGGCCGCCGCGCGCCCGCGCCCGGGCCGGTCGCGGGGTCCGGCGGGCGGAAGGCGGCGGCGTCCTCGGTCATGCCGCCGGTCACGCGTCGGCGGCGCCGGCGCGCGGAGCAGTGGCCAGGTGCGCGCCGACGCGCTTGACGAGGAGGGTCATCTCGTAGGCGACCTGGCCGATGTCGGACTCCGCGTCGGCGAGGACGGCCAGACAGCTGCCGTCGCCGGCGGCGGTGACGAACAGGAAGGCCCGGTCGAGCTCCACGACGGTCTGGCGGACCTCGCCGGCCGCGAAGTGCCGGCCCACCCCCTTGGCGAGGCTGTGGAAGCCGGAGGCGACGGCGGCCAGGTGCTCGCCGTCCTCCCGGCTGAGCTCCTTGGAGGAGCCGGTGGCCAGTCCGTCGCCGGAGAGCACGAGCGCCTTGCGGATGCTGCCGACGCGTTCGACGAGGTCGTCCAGGAGCCAGTTGAGCCCGCCGGAGCCGGCGTCCCCGTCCCCGGTGCGGTCAGTGGTGCGTATCGCGGCCTTCGGTGCGGTCATCGACCGTCCCCCTCGGTTGTCGTTCCTGGTGCGGTTCTGCCCGACGTCTTCGGTGGCGTCGTCGGTTCATTGTCGGCCCGGCCCCGTTGCCAGCCGCGCTGCAGGGCGGCCATGCGCGAGCGCACCTCCTCGGGGTCGCGCTCGGCCGGCCCTCCGGCCGGGTCGGGCACCGGCCGGGTGCGGGCGGCGGGCGGCTCCTTGAGCTGCGGGGCGAGGCTGGCCTGGCGCACGCGCCGGGGCAGGCCGCCGGGCGGGGTGGGGTCCGTGGCCGGGCCGTCGGCGGCCTGCTGGTGCTGCTCGCCGTCGGGTACGGCCCGGCGGGCGGACCTGCGGCGCGGCAGCGGCACGGCGCCGGAGGTGTCGTCGTGGGCGCCGCCGGGCGACGGCTCGTACGGCGTGGCGTGCGAGCCGGTGGTGTGCGAGCCGGTGGCGTACGGCTCGTCCTCCGGGTCCTCGTAGGCGTAGCCGGTGCGCCGTGCGGGGCGGCGGGTCGCGGGGCGGGGCACGGGCCGGCCGCCGGTGTCCTCCCGCCCGGTGCCCGGCGCGGTCTCGGTGAGCAGGCCGGAGGGGATGAGGACGACGGCGGTGGTGCCGCCGTACGGCGAGGGCTGCAGCGAGACCCGTACGCCCTGGCGCTGGGCGAGCCGGCTGACGACGAACAGGCCGAGCCGGTCGGTGTCGGACAGCTCGAACTCGGGTGTCTCGGCGAGGCGGAGGTTGGCCTCCAGCAGCGCCTCGGGGGGCAGGCCCAGGCCGCGGTCGTGGATTTCGAGGGTGAAGCCGTTGGAGACCCGCTCGCCCGTCACGTGGACGGTGGTGTGGGGCGGGGAGAAGACGGTGGCGTTCTCCAGCAGTTCGGCGATCAGGTGGGTCAGGTCGGCGACGGCGGGGCCGGAGACGGCCAGCCGCGGCAGCCGGCGCACCTCGATGCGCTCGTACGCCTCGACCTCGCCGACGGCGGCCCGCACGACGTCCATCAGCGGGACGGGCCGGCGCCACTGTCGGGAGGGGGCGGCGCCGGAGAGGATGACCAGGCCCTCGGCGTGGCGGCGCATGCGGGTGGTGAGGTGGTCGATGCGGAAGAGGTCGGCGAGTTCCTCGGTGTCCTCGGTGCGGCGCTCCATGGCGTCCAGCAGCGTCAGCTGCCGGTGCAGCAGGACCTGGCTGCGGCGGGCGAGGTTGACGAAGACCTCGGAGACGCCGCGGCGCAGCTCGGCCTGTTTGACGGCGGCCTCGACGGCGGCGCGCTGCAGGGTCTCCAGGGCCTGCCCCACCTGGCCGATCTCGTCCGAGCCGTGTTCGCGGCGGGGGGCCTCGGCCTCGATGTCGAGGCGGTCGCCGGCGGCGAGGCGGCGCATGACGCTCGGCAGCCGGACGCCGGAGATCTCGTGCGCCTCCTTGCGCAGTTGCTGCAGGTCCTTGACCAGGCCCCGGCCGACGCGCAGGGAGACCACCAGCGAGACGACGAGGGCGATGAGGCCGAGGACGCCGGCGACGATCGCCTTGGCCAGCACCCCGGCGGCCACCGGCCGCACTCGGCCGCTGAAGCGGTCGACGGTCTCGACGCTCATCCGGCTGAGGTCCTCCAGGACCGGGCCGGCGGTGCTCTGCCAGCGGTGCGCGTCCACGACGCGCACGGCCCGGGCCTGGCCGCCGAGGACGACGGCGTCCTCGGTGGCGACCAGGGCGCGGCCGTTGGGGCCGCGCCAGTAGTCCTCGTAGGTCTTCCGGTCGGCGGCGGGCAGGGCGGGCAGGTGGGTGGTGTAGAGGGTGGTGCGCTCGGCGATGCGGTCGGAGAAGGCCCGCAGGTCCTGGCGGGTCATGGTGCCGGCGGCCAGGGCGGCGGCCAGCAGGGCGTCCTCGCGGGCGACGGCCTCGCGGGCGCGGCCGAGGCCGACGACGGCCCGGCCCCAGCGGTCCATCTCGGTGTTCTGCAGGGGGCCGAGGCTGCCGAGGAAGTCGTAGTAGGGCTCGATGATGTCGTTGTAGGACTGGAAGGCGTCGAGGCGGGTCAGGGCGCCGTCGGCGGCCTTGCGGCGCAGGCCGTCGAGGCCGTCGAGGGCCCGCTCCAGGGCGCGGAACCGTTTCGCCGCGTCCGCGCCCATGTCGCCGCGCACATCGCCGTCCACGCCGGAGCGGAAGGAGGACACCGTCCGGTCGGTGGCGTGCTGCAGGGCGAGCAGCTCCGTGCGCACGTCCGAGCGGGCGGGGTCGGCGAGTTGGACGAGGGTCTGCCGGCGCTCCTTCTGCAGGGCGCGCACCATGTCGCCCGCCGGGTAGCCGACCTTGCGCATGACGTCGGCGGCGGAGAGCAGCTGGACGGCCTCGCCGGCGGTGATGGAGGTGGCGAAGACCCACAGCCCCGTCAGGGACACCAGGGGCACCAGCAGCAGCGCCACGATCTTCCGGCGGATCGACTTCCCGCGAAAGCGCATGGCCTCCCCCATGTCAACCCCCTTGCCGGGGGGTGGTGTTCCGTGTGCCGACAGCAACGCGGCGTGAGCCTACTACTGTGCGCTTCGGGACTCGAAGGCCAGTGCGGCCGAGGCACGCCTCTCTGACCGGATTTCTCCTGCTGTTTCCCTCCCGCCGGGAACTTCCGGGCGCACTTGCGCGCTCTTTCCTTCAAGGAGGGGTCCGTTCGGGGCGTGCATCCTGCCGCAAGGCATCGGCACCGGCCCGTCCGGGCAGCAGCCACGTGGGGGAGGTGAGCCGCCATGGACCTGGACCACGACACCCGGCCGTCCGGGCGCAGGCCGTTGTGGGTGGAGGAGAGCGCCGCCCGGCCGCGCATGCCCGATCCCGTGCGGGCCTCGGCGGTGCGCGCGGGGATCGTCGCCTCGGTCACCCTGATCGTCACCATGATCGCGATACTCTTCGCGCTCACCGGCAACTGGCTGGCGTTCCCCGCGGTGCTGCTGGCCGTGGCCGGCACCGTCGCGGCGACCTGGGCGGTGGCCGACGTCTGGGTGACGCGCCAGGTGTGGCTGCAGCGGCACGGCGTGGTCTCCGTGCCGAGCAGCACGGCGCGGCCGGTGCGCCGCGCCCGGCGCCCGCGCTACCCCTGACGGGCCGGCACGGCCGGCCCGCCGGGGGCGGACGCGGGGTTACCGCCCGGCCGGGGCGGGCTCGGCCGGGGTCTCCTGGGCCGGGCGGCGGTACATCCGGGTCGCCGTGATCTGCCCGTGCACCTTCTCCTCCTGCGGGTCCTGCGGCTGCGGCAGGCCGGGCCGCAGGTGCTCCTCGACGCTGATGTACTTCAGCCCCGCCCGCAGGTCCGCGTCGTTGCGCAGCCGGATCACCAGCGGGAACTCCGCCAGTGCCGTGGTGTCGAACAGGCCCGTGGTGTACAGCAGCTGCACGCCCAGCGCGTCCGCGACGGCGCGCTGCAGCTCCAGCAGGTACGTGGCGTTCGCCCGGCCGATGGGGTTGTCCAGGAACAGCGTGCCCGCGTGGCGCTGCTTGTCGCGGCCGCGGTCGTTGCTGCGCAGCGCGGCCATGGTGCAGTACAGCGCGATGGCCGCGGTCAGCAGCTGGCCGCCGGAGAAGACGTCGCCCATCTGGCCGACGGGGACGCGCTCGGCCCGCAGCACCGCGTCCGGCTTGAGGATCTCCACGGCCACCCCGCGCGGCAGCAGCGCCGCCCGCACCCCGCGCAGCAGCAGGGACATGCCGTCGCGGCGCAGGTCGGAGTTCTTCTTCACCGCCGAACGGGTCGCCTCGTCGATGACCTCGCCGAGGCGCTCGGTGAGCGTGGACTGGTCCGGGTCCTCGAAGCGGATGCGCAGGAACTCCTGCCCCGACCACTCCCCCAGGCCCTCCGGCAGCCGCGAGAGCCGCTGGGCGGAGCGCAGCGTCGTCAGCGACGACTCCACCAGGCCGCGCAGCCGGTCGACGATGCTGTCGCGGTTGCGCTCCAGCTGCTCCAGCTCGTCGGTCAGCACCCGCAGCCGCGGCGCGAACGCCTCCGCCCAGGCGGCGGCGTGCTCCGGCAGGGCGGCGGCGGGCAGTTCACGGATCTGCTGGCGGGCCGGGGTGCGCACCTGCTCGTAGCGGGTGGAGTTCGCATGCCGCACGAGCACGTCCGACGCCTCGCGCACGGCCGCCTCCGCGGCCGACAGGTCGGCGGCACAGCCACGCAGCGAGCGCCGGGCCTCGGCGGCGGCCTGCCGGGCCTCCTCCGGGCTGCCGGCGTACGGCTCCGCCTCCTCCGTCTCGTCGTCCGCGGAGTGGTCGCGCAGCAGGTCGCGCAGCAGGGCCGCGGTGTCGTCGAAGCCGGTGGCCGCGTCCTCCGCGGCCCGGTGGGCGCGCACCAGCCCGGCGTGGGCCGCGCGGGCCGCCTCCAGCGCCTCGGTGCGGGCGGCGAGGTCGGCGGTGGCGGTGCGCAGCAGGGCCCGGGCCTTGTCGGCGTCGGCGGGCACCAACTCCTCGGGGAGCTCGGTGTGGGCCTCGGCGTCCGCCGGGGCGAGGCGCTCGGCCTCGCCGCGCAGCCGGCCGAGCTGCTCGCTGGCGGCCGAGGCGCGCGACTCCAGCGTCTGGACCAGGGCCTCGGCGCGGGCGGCGGCGGCCTGGCGGGAGGGGCCGTCCGCGCCGTCGGTGCCTTCGAGCAGCTGGGCGGCACGGGTGCGCACCTTGTTGGTGAGGCGGTCCAGCTCGGCGCGGGCCGCGCTCTCGTCGCTCTCGGCCCGGGCCTGCTCGGCGCGCAGGTCGGCGCCGACGCCCACCTTCTCGTAGACCTGGGAGGCGGCCCGGTAGGCCTCGCGCAGGGCGGGCAGCGAGCCGGTCGGCGGTTCGGCGCCCTCCTCGACGTCGTCGGGGGCACCCGCGATCTCCGCGCGCTCGGCGCGCAGCGCACGCGCCGTACGGCGCGCGTCGTCCGCGGCGCGCTGGGCGGCGCGGCGCTCCTCGTCGGCCGCCCGGGCGCGGTCCACGCACTCCTCGGCGCGCTCCTCCGCCTCGGCGGCCTCCTCGGCGAGCTCGCGCACCCTGCTCTGCCAGGTGGCACGCTCGCGCAGCCGGTACGCGAGGCCGGCCAGGGCGTCGGCGACCCGGCGGGCGCGCTGGGCGGCCTCCTGCCGCTCGTCGCGCACGCGGGCCGTCTCGGCGGCCGCCTCCTCCGCCTCCGCACGGACCGTACGGGCCTCGGCGAGCGCCTGCTGCGCCGCGTCGGCGGCCAGGCGCGTGCGCTCGGCCTCGGCGGCCAGTTCGGCGAGCCGCCCCTGCGGGCAGCCGGCGCGCCAGGACGACAGCCGGGCGGCGAGCGCCCGGTCCCCGGCCAGCCGGGCGGCGACGTTGCGGATCTCCTCGTCGCGGGCCATGGCGCGCTCGCGCAGCGCCTGCCGCTCCTCGTCGGCGGCCCGCTCGTCGTGCATGGCCGGGTTCGGCGGTACGAGGAAGACGCCGAACACGCCGTCGCCCTCGCCCGCGTCGGCCGGAGCCGGTGCGAGCAGCGCGGCGGCCGTGCCGACGGCCACGGCCGAGCGCGGCAGCAGCGACGCCGCACCCAGCACCTCGCGGGCCCGGGCGTGCGAGTCGTTGTCGGTGATGACGACGCCGTCGACGAGCTCGGGGCGGGCGGCCAGCACGGCCGCGTGCCGGGCCGGGTCGACGGACTGGGCCAGGTAACGCCAGCCCGGCAGGGCCGGGATGCCGTGCTCGCCGAGGAACTCCACGGCGGCCAGCACGTCGGGGCTCGGCGGCAGCAGACCGCCGTCGCCGAGCGCGCCGAGGATGCGCGAGTCGTCGGCGGCGGCCGTACGCAGCTCGAACAGCTGCCGCTCGGCGGCGGCGACGTTCTCGTCGAGCAGCGCGCGCAGCGCGTCGGCGCTGCGGTCGAGCTCCTCGGCGGTCAGGGCACCGCCGGGTGCGGAGCCCGCAGGTGCAAGGTACCCGCCGTCGGAGCCGGCGGCCTCGCCGTCGGCCGGAGCACCGGTCGCCCCGGCGGGGGCGCTCTCGCCGGAGGCGCTGCGCTGGGCGGGCACCTGGCCGGAGGGCGTCGGCTGGGGGAGGCCGAGGAGCTCGATCAGGCGCTGGTCGGCGCCGATGGACTCCGCCGCCCGGCGCTCGGCGTCGTAGGCGTACTCCGCTGCCGTGGCCGCGTCGGCGGCCCGCGCCGCGGTGAGTTCGGCGCGACTCTCGGCCGCGGCGGCCTCCTTCGCGCGGTCCGCGGCCTGCCGGGCCTCCTCGCGGGCCGATTCGTACGCGGCCACGGCCGGCTTCTCGGCGTCGCTGGCGGCGAGTGCGGCCCTGGCCGGGTCGGCGTCCGGTGCCGTGTCGTCCAGCCAGCCGGCCCGTACGGCCTCGGCGGTCTCCTGCTCGACCTCGGCGAGGCGCTGGCGCAGGTGCTCGGCCTCGCTGCGGGCGCGCTGGGCGGCGGTGGCGGCGGCGGTGGCGTCGCGGTGGGCGGCCTCGCCGGTCTCCTGGAGGGCGGCCGAGCGCTCCTCGTGCTCGTTGGCGACGCGTTCGCCCTGTTCCGCGGCGGCGTTGAGGGCGCGTACGAGCTCGGTGGCGGCGCGGGAGCGGGCGGCGAGCGCCGGGGCGGCGTCGCGCTCGGCCTCGTGGATGGCCGCGGCGACGCGTGCCGAGCGGTCGGCGGCGGCGCGGTGGCGCAGCACGGTCTCGGCGGCCTGCCAGGCGGAGTGCAGCGTACGGGCGTCGTTGAGCTCGCGGCGCTGGGCGGCGGCGGCCTTCTCGCCGGCGGCCAGGGCCAGGGAGGCGTGGCGGTAGGCGAGTTCGGCGGCGATCAGGGAGCTGCGGTCGCGCTGCCGCTCGGCGTCGGTGACGGCGTGCGCGGCGGCAGCGACTTGGCCGGCCAGTTCGACGGCGCGGCCGCGCTCGGTGGCGCCGCGGGCGGAGAGGCGGCGGGCGAGGGCGCGGGTGCGGCGCTCGGCGCCGGCGTGCACTCCGCGGGCGCGTTCGCGCTGCTCGGCGGCGTCGACGATGCGGGAGAGCAGGTCGAGGGAGCCGGCGGTGAAGTCCCGCTCGGCGGTGAGCTCGGCGCGCCGGCCGAGCTTGTGGGCGAAGCCGTGCACCAGGTCGGCGAGGCCGTCGGTGTCGCGGGTGTCGGTGACGGCGCGCAGCAGCAGGTCGGTGAAGTCGGAGTCGTTCTTGACGGCGAAGAGGCCGGCGGCCTCGCCCTCGTCGGCGTTCATCTCGCGCTGGTAGCGGAAGAGCTCGGGGTCGAGGCCGAGCTCGCCGAGGTGCTCGTTCCAGCGCTCGTGGATCTCCTCCCAGACGACGTCCAGGTGGGGGTAGGCCTTGCCGGCCTCGGTGAGGGCGTCGCGGAAGCCCTTCATGGTGCGGCGGCGGCCGCGCGCGCCGGAGGCGCCGTCGGCGGACGGGCGCATGGCCGTGGACTCGGCGACGGGCAGCGAGTCCAGGCTCATGCCGGGGCCGGGGCGGAAGGAGTACCAGGCCTCGGCGAACTTGCGCGGGTCGTTGGAGACCTGGCGGCCGCGCCACTCGCTGACCTTGCCGACGACGACCGTCTCGCCGGTGAGCACGTGCTGCCACTCCAGGGCGACGTGGCCGCAGTCGTCGGCGAGGAGGAACTTGCGCAGCACGCCGGAGCTGGCGCCGCCGAGGGTGTTGCGGTGGCCGGGCAGCATCACCGAGAAGATCAGCTTGAGCAGCACGGACTTGCCGCCGCCGTTCTCCAGGAACAGCACGCCGGCGGGGGCCGGGCGGCGCGGCGGGCCGACGGGCTCCTCCGCGAAGAAATCCCCCTGCGCGGGTGCGGGGCTGGGCACCGGGGCGCCGACCCCGCGCAGGTCCAGCACGGTGTCGGCGTAGCGCGCACCGGCGGGTCCGATGGAGTAGAGACGGACCCGGGACAGCTCGTACATGGCGGACTCTCGTATGTCGGGAGGACTCAGGAAGCGTGGAAGGGCAGGCCGGCGTCGGCGACCAGGTCGAGGGCGTCGGACTCGTCCGGCGGCAGGAGCGTGGCGCTGCCGTCGGCGACGGGCACGACGCCCAGCTCCAGCAGCTCGGCCATGGCGGCGCTGCCCGCCATGTCGCGGACCTGCAGCTGGTAGCGGGCCGTGGTGCGGTACGTGCCGCCGCCGTCGTCGCCGGTGCGCTGCAGGAAGCCGGAGTCGACGAGGAAGGCGACCGCCTTGGCGATGATGCCGGTGGTCGAGCCGGCCAGGCGGCGGGCGTCCTTGGTGGCGCCGGTCGCACTGCGGCGGGCGTAGACCCGCCAGGCGGCCTCCAGGCCGGGGGCGTCGCTGACGGGGTCGGTGTTCTCGCCCTGCTCGGCGGCCCGCTCCTCCAGGCGCCGGCACGCCTGGCGGACGAAGGCGTCGACGCCGTTGACGGTGATGCGGCCGATGTAGCCGTCGTCGGCGAGGTCCGCGGGGCGGGGGAAGGCCATGGCGGCGACGGCGAGGTGGGCCAGGCCGTGCAGGAAGCGGTCGCCGGAGTCGGCGGTGGCCCGGCGCGCGTAATCGCCCATGCGGACGGCGAAGACGGAGTCCTCGGCGGCGGTCACGGCCATGCCGGCCCGGGTGGAGACCTCCAGCACGACGAGGCCGAGCCCGGCGGCGACGGCGTCGGCGAGCCGGGCGAAGGCGGGCTCGTCGCGGTGGCGGCGCAGCAGCTCGGCGTACTCGGCGTCGCGGGCGGGCTGCAGCTTGGGCTGCAGCCCGAAGGCGATGAGCCGCGCCGCGTCAGCGGCGTCGGCGGGCGTGACGGCGGCGGCGCCGCTCGCCGCTCGGGCCTCGCCGGTCTCGCCGGTGCCGGCCTCGTCGGCCGGGGCCTCGACGTCGTACTCAGTCACGGTTGCTGCTCCTGCGGGGGATCTGCGGGGGTGCGGTCGGTGCGGCGGCGCCGGACGGGTCGCCGGGGAGCCCGGCGGGGGCCGGCCGGGCGTCGGCCGGGAGGCCGGGCGCCGCTGCGGCGCTCACGACGCCTCCTGCCGGTCCGCCGCCATGCCCGCCGCGTCGAGGAGGGCCGTGCCGACGATGAGGTCGGCGCCGCCGAACTCGGGGTCGTCCAGCTGCGTGCCGTCGTCGACGGCGAAGAGCAGGGACGGCTCGCCCTGGCGGTAGGCCGTGCCGACCGGGGGGCTGGCGGCGTGGACGGCGAGGAGGGCGACCAGGTAGGGCAGGTCGGGGTCGTGGCGGCGGGCCTCGGCCAGGAGGCCGGACAGGCGGCGCGGGGCGTCGGGCGGCAGGGTGAGCAGCTCGGTCGCGGCGGCGAGCTGTTCCTCGCTGAAGCGGCTGTCGTCGGGGGTCTCGACGAGGTCCGGCTCGGGCATCTCGGCGCCGAGGTGCTCGCGCTCGGCGGGCGGGGTGAGCAGCATCTCGACGAGGTCGCCGACGCGCACGGCGGCCGGGGTGCGCAGGCCCGTGCCGTGGGCGAAGAAGGCGTCGGTGACGCGGCCGGCCTGCTCCAGGGGCAGGGGCAGCAGGGGGGCGAGGAGCTGGCCGTACAGGTCGAGGCCGGCGCGGGCGGCAGGGGTGGAGAAGGCCTGGCGGTCCTGTTCGGCGCGGAAGAGGGGGCCGGCCTCCAGCAGCCGGGACTGCAGCTGGGTGTGGCGGCGGATGCAGTCCTTGACGATGTCGACGAGCTCGGCGGCGCGCCGCTTGTGCTCGGCGGTCCTCGCGTCGGGACCGGCTTCCGCCTCGTCGCGCACCTTGCGGATGTTGGTGAGGATGGCGTTCTCGTGCCGGTAGCGGTCGGCGACGTGGTCGAGGGCCTCGGCGATCATGTCGGGGACGGCCTGGAGCCAGTCGACGGCGCGCACGTTGCGCCGGGTGGCGTCGAGGGTCTTGCGGAGCGTCTCCGCGTACTGGACGGTGCGGTAGCGGGCCTGCTCGGCGGCGAGCTGGGCGTCGGCGAGGCGGCCTCGGCTGATGAGGACCTCCAGCTTGACCTCGGCCGCGATCTGGGCGCTGGTGACGTCGGTGTCCAGGGCGCCGACGAGGACGTTGACGGCCTCGTCGGTGGTGCGCAGGAAGACGGTGCCGCCGGGGCCGGGCACTTCCTCGATGAGCTTGAAGTCGTAGTCGCGCCGCACGTAGGCGCCGTCGGCGCCGAAGGTGCCGTAGACGGCGCGGAAGCCGCGGTCGGCGCTGCCGACGTTGATGAGATTCTCCAGGACCCAGCGGGCGACGCGCTCGTGTTCGGCGGCGGGCCGCTCGGGGGCCTGGGCGGCGACGCGGGGCTGGAGCCTTGCGACTATCTGCTCGTGGTCGGCCCCGGTGTCGAAGTCCATGGTGAGGGTGACGAGGTCGATGGCGGCGAGGGCCACCTCGGCCATGGCGTAGACGCCGAACTCGCCCGCGAGGTTGGCCTTGCGGACGTCGAGGTCGTGCAGCGGCGCGGTGCAGGCGAGCGCGCGCAGGCGCCGGGCCAGGCCCTCGTCGGCGGCCGGGCCCGGGGCCGGGCGCAGCGGCCCGTTGAGCTGGGGCGGAACGGCCGCCGGGGCTGGAGAAGTCACGTCGCACAGAGTAGGCGGTCGCACCGACAACGGACGAAACGGCACGGGTTCGCCGGGCTGTCGGACGACGGTGCGGGGACGACGGTCCGGAAAGGACAGTCTAGGACGGTGGGGAACGGCTCGTTCCGCCCCCCTGCCTCCTCACCTCCCTCACACGGCAAAAGCGGACATGATGGCAATATTGCAGCCGAGCAGGACGAATGCCGTGGGCAGTTGCGCCTTGATGGGCCCGTAGCGGTCCGTCAGTTCCAGAAGGGCCGCCGGCACGAGGTTGTAGTTGGCGGCCATGGGCGTCACCAGCGTCCCGCAGAAGCCGGCGAGCATGCCGACGGCGAGGACGGCGGCGGGATCGCCGTGCGCCTGCTCCACCAGGACCGGCCAGCCCACGGCGGCGGTCATGACGGGGAAGGCGGCGAAGCCGTTGCCCATGACGACGGTGAACAGGAACATCCCCGCGCAGTAGACGACGACGGCGAGGAAGACCGACCCGTGCGGCAGCACGGCGGTGGTGATGCGGCGGACCTGCTCGCCCACGCCGGCCTTGGCGAAGATGGCCCCGAGCGTGGCGAGCAGCTGCGGCAGCAGCAGGGCCCAGCCGGCGGACTCCAGAATCGAACGCCCGGCGTGCAGGGGCGCGAGCACGCGACGCTCGCGCAGCAGCACCATGGCGACGACGAGGGCGGCCACGGCGCCGATACCCAGCCCCAGGATGGTCTCGCTGCCCGTCTGCAGCAGCGGCCGGCCCCCGGCGCTGACCTTCTTCAGGCCCACGGCGCACACCAGGGCGACGGCCGGGATGGTCAGGGCGGGCACGAAGAGCCTGTTGCCGTGCCGGGCGGCGGCCGCCTCGCGCTGCCGGGGACCCGGCGCGCGGGAGGCGCCGCGTCCGGTGCGGCCGAAGCCGGCCAGGCAGATCATGAGCAGGACGGCGGCGCCCAGCGGCTCGGCGGGCGCCCTGTGGTCCACGACCCAGGTGCTGTAGCAGAATCCGGCGCCCAGCAGGCCCCAGAAGGCGGCGCTGCCCAGGCGCTTGGGGTTGGTGCGGTCGGTGAGCATCTGCGCGGCCATGACGAGGAAGATGCCGCCGACGAGCCAGTAGAACCACTCCGCCCTGATCATCGGAAGGTTCCTTCGAGCGTGCGGTCCAGGCGCAGCAGCCGCCAGCCGTGCACGGCCAGGGCGCACAGTGCCGTGGGCACGGCCCACAGCGCCAGCTGCAGGGGCTCCAGTTGCGTGTGGTACGTCGTGTTGACGAACCCGGTGATCAGCAGGATCGATCCGACGGCGAGGAAGACGTCCTCGCCGAAGAAGAAGCCGACGTTGTCGGCGCTGGCCGCGAAGGAACGTATCTTCTCGCGTGCCGTGGCGCTCAGCTCGCCGTGCCGGCGCTCCGCGGCGCCCTCGGCCATGGGCGCGGCCAGCGGGCGCACGGTCTGGGCGTGCCCGAGGACGCCGCCGAGGCCGACGGCGGCGGTGACCTGCCGCAGCAGGAGGTACAACGCGAGGAAGCGGCCGGTGGTGAGCCCGGCCAGCCGGCGGACGAGGTTGCGTGCCTGTTCCTGCAGGCCGTGGTGTTCCAGCAGGCCGATGACGGGCAGCGTGACGGCGAAGATGCTCACCGCACGGCTGCCGGCGAAGCCGGTGCCGAAGGCGGCGAGGATCTCGCCGGGCGAGAGGCCGCCCAGCGCTCCGGTGACGATGCCGGCGGCACCGACCACGAGCAGCGGGTTGCGTCTCGTGGCGAAGCCGGCCACCACCACGAGGACGCCCAGGAGTACGAGCATGCGCGGGCCTTCCGCATTCTCGGACCTCACTCGACGAGGTGAGGCGACTGCGAGGACGCTAAGATATTGTTGAACAATCCTCAATGGGCTGAGCGGAAAACCTCCGTGGGATCCCCGGGAGAGGCCATGGCCAACTCCAGCGCCGCCTCGCAGCGCATCGCCTGCGCGCTGCGCGAGCGCATCGAGGGCGGCACTCTGCCGCCCGGCACCCGGCTGTCCGAGGAGGCGCTCGGGCGGGAGCTCGGCGTCTCGCGCAACACCCTGCGCGAGGCCTTCCGGCTGCTGGTCCACGACGGTCTGGTGGTGCACCTGCTCAACCGCGGCGTGTTCGTCAGGGTCCTCGAACCCGCCGACGTCACCGACATCTACCGCATGCGCGCGGCGCTGCAGAGCGCGGGCGTACGGGCGGCGGCCACGGCGCCGGCCGCACTGCGCGAAGCCGTCGCCGCGGCGGTGACCGAGGCCGAGGACGCCGCGCGCGCCGGTGACTGGAGCCGCGTCGCCACCGCGGACCTGCGCTTCCACCGGGCGCTGGCCGCCCTGGCCGGCAGCGCCCGCATCGACGCGGCCATGGACCGGCTGCTGGCCGAACTGCGCCTGGCCTTCCACGCGATGCCCTCGCCCCGGCACTTCCACGCCCCCTTCGTCGCCCGCAACCGCACCCTGGCCACGCTGCTGGAGCGCGGCGAGCACACCGCGGCGGAGGCGGAGCTCGCCGCCTACCTGGCGGACGCCTGCCGCCTGATCCTCGACGCCCTGCACACCGGCGCCGCCGCACCGGCGCCCGTCGTACGGGCCGAGGTCGCACCCACCGAGGAGGAGCGCCGATGACGACCGCAGCCCCGCAGGGCCCCGCCTCCGCCTCCGTCCCCGTCCTCGACCTCAACGCCGATCTCGGCGAGGGCTTCGGCCGCTGGCAGCTGACGGACGACGACGCCCTGCTCGCCGCCGTCACCAGCGCGAACGTCGCCTGCGGCTTCCACGCCGGCGACCCGTCGACCATGCGGCGGGTGTGCGAGCGGGCCGTCGAGCGCGGCGTGCGCATCGGCGCGCAGGTCTCCTACCGCGACCTCGCCGGCTTCGGGCGGCGGGCGATGGACGTGCCGCCGCAGGAGCTCGCCGACGAAATCACGTACCAGATCGGCGCGTTGCGCGTCTTCGCACAGGCGGCCGGTGCCGACGTGGCGTACGTCAAGCCGCACGGCGCCCTGTACAACCGCGTGGTCGCCGACGCCGAGCAGGCGCAGGCCGTGGTCGACGGCGTCCTGCGGGCGGGCGGGCGGCTGCCGGTCCTGGGACTGCCCGCCTCCCGGCTGCACGAGGCCGCCGCCCGGGCCGGACTGCCGGTGGTGGCCGAGGCGTTCGCCGACCGGGCGTACACGGCGCTGGGCACCCTGGTGCCGCGCCGGGAGCCCGGTGCGGTGGTGCCGGACCCGGACGCCGTCCTCGCCCGCAGCGTGCGCCTCGCCCGCGACGGCGCGATCACGGCGCTCACCGGCGAGGAGGTGACCGTACGGGCGCGTTCGCTGTGCGTGCACGGCGACACCCCCGGCGCGGCGCTGCTCGCCCGCCGCGTGCGGCAGGCGCTGGAGGAGGCGGGCGTGCGCGTGGAGGCGTTCGCGTGACGGCCGGGGAGCACACGGCCCGGCGCGCGCTGCCCGTCGGCCGCGACGCGCTGCTGGTGGAGGTGGCCACCGCCGAGGAGGCCCAGGCCCTGCACGCCGAGTTGCTGCGGCGCCGCGCGGCGGGCGCGCTGCCGCCCGTACGGGAGATCGTGCCCGCCGCCCGTACGGTCCTGCTCGACGGGCTGGCCGACCCCCGCGCCCTGGCGGCGGACCTGGAGCGGTGGCACGTGCCGCCGCTGCCCGCCACCGGCTCCGCGCCGCTGGTGCTGCCCGTCCGCTACGACGGCGCCGACCTGGCGCGGGTCGCCGAGCTGTGGGGCGTCGGCGAGCGCGAGGTGGCACGCATCCACGCCGGCATCGAGTACCGGGTAGCGTTCTGCGGCTTCGCGCCCGGTTTCGGCTACCTCACCGGACTGCCGCCGCACCTGCACGTGCCGCGCCGGGACACCCCGCGCACCGCCGTGCCGGCCGGCGCGGTGGGCCTGGCCGGCCCGTACACCGGCGTCTACCCCCGCTCCTCCCCCGGCGGCTGGCAGATCGTCGGCCGCACCGACGCCGTCCTGTGGGACCCGCGGCGCGAGCCCGCCGCCCTGCTGGCACCCGGCACCCGGGTGCGCTTCGAGGAGCGCGGCCGATGACCTTGACCGTCGTGCGCGCCGGGGCCCTGACCACCGTGCAGGACCTCGGCCGGCCCGGGTACGCGCACCTGGGCGTGCCGCGCTCGGGCGCGCTGGACGAACCGGCGCACCGCCTCGCCAACCGCCTGGTCGGCAACCCCGACGGGGCGGCGACGCTGGAGACCACCGTGACCGGCTGCGCGGTGCGCACGGACGCCCCCGTCGTCGCCGCGGTGACCGGCGCGCCGTGCCCGGTGCGGGTGAACGGCCGGCCGGCGGCCTGGGGCGAGCCGCTGTTCCTGCCGGCGGGCGCGGTGCTGGAGGCGGGGCCGGCCACCGCGGGCGTGCGCACCCATCTCGCCTTCGCCGGGGGCATCGCCGTGCCGGAGGTCCTCGGCAGCAGGTCACGCGACCTGCTGTCGGGCCTGGGCCCGGATCCGCTCGTGGACGGCGGGCTCCTCCCCCTCGGCCCGCCGTGCGGCCCCCCGGCCGCGGCGGACGTGGTGCCCTGGTCGGCGCCGGGGCCGGACGGGCTGGCCCTGCCGCTGGTGCCGGGCCCGCGCGACGACTGGTTCGCGCCGGACGCGCTGCGCCTGTGGGCCGCCGGCGGTCTGGTGGTCTCGCCCGAGAGCAACCGCATCGGCCTGCGCGCGCGGGGCCCGGCGCTCGTGAGGGTCCGTGAAGGCGAACTGCCCAGCGAGGGCGTGGTCCTGGGCGCGGTCCAGGTGCCCCCGGACGGCCTGCCGGTCCTCTTCCTGGCCGACCACCCCACCACCGGCGGCTACCCGGTCGTCGGCGTCGTCCCGGCCGCCGCCCTGCCCGCCGCGGCCCAGGCCCCGCCGGGCACGCCCCTGCGGTTCGTACCGGTGCGGTCGTGACGGCACCGAACGTGCCGCGCCGGGCGTGGCGCGCCGCGCTCGGGGCAGCGCCGACCAACGTTCCGTCCGCCGTGTGGCGCATCGCCATTTGGGCGCGGTCACCGTGCACTACCACCGGCGCCGCACCGCCGTCCCCGTCGCCCCGCCGGCCCCCGCGGATCAGGCCGCCAGGGCGTCCGTCGCGCGGGCGGCGAGGACCTCGTCGTAGTGCGTCAGCAGGCGGTCCACGACGGACGGCCAGGTGCGGGCGAGGACGCCGGCGCGGGCGGCGCGCGCGTAGCGGGAGCGGGTGCGGCGGGCCGCCTCCAGGGTCAGGACGGCCTCGCGCAGGGCCTCCGCATCGCCGGGGCGCACCAGCAGCCCGGTGCGGGTGTGGTCGACGAGGTCGAGGGGGCCGCCGGCCGCGGGGGCGACGACGGGCACGCCGCTGGCCTGCGCCTCCTGGATCGTCTGGCAGAAGGTCTCGTGCGGGCCGGTGTGCACGAAGACGTCCAGCGAGGCGTAGATGCGGGCGAGTTCGTCGCCGGTGCGGGTGCCCAGGAAGCGGGCGCCGGGCAGCAGGGCGCGCAGCCGGGCCGCCTGCGGGCCGTCGCCGGCGACGACGACGCGGATCCCGGGCAGCGCGCACACGGCCGCCAGCAGGTCCACGTGCTTCTCGGCCGCGAGGCGGCCCACGTAGCCGACGATGAGCTCGCCGCCCGGGGCGAGGGCGCGGCGCAGTTCGGGGTCGCGGCGGGCCGGGTGGAAGCGCTCGGAGTCGACGCCGCGCGGCCACAGTTCCACCCGGGGCACGCCGTGGGCGAGCAGGTCGCGCACGGCGGCCGAGGAGGGCGCGAGCGTCCGGTCGGCGGCGGCGTGGACGGCGCGGATGCGGTGCCAGGCGTAGGTGCGGCCCATGCCGAGGTAGGTGCGGGCGTAGCCGCCGAGGTCGGTCTGGTAGACGGCGACGGCGGGCAGCCCCAGGCGGGCGGCCGCGGCCATGGCGCGGGCGCCCAGGACGAAGGGGCTGGCCAGGTGCACGACGTCGGGCCGGTGGGCGGCGAGGGCGGCGGTCGTGCGGCGGCTGGGCAGGGCCACGCGCAGTTGCGGGTAGCCGGGCAGCGGGACGGACGGTATGCGCACGACGGGGCAGGGCATGGCGGCGTCCGGGGCGGCGGAGCGCCGGGCCGGGGCCGGGGCGGGGGCCACCACCAGCGGGTCGTGGCCCCGCAGGGCGAGGTGCCGGGCGGTCTGCCAGGCGCAGTGCGCGACGCCGTTGACGTCGGGCGGAAACGATTCGGTGACGATGACGACACGCATACCGCTGTTGTCGTCGGGCCGCACGCCCGGTGGGTCACGTCGATCTTTCCGCCCGGGGAACGTCCCGTGAGCGTCAGTCCTCGCCGTCGGTCCGTACGGCGGTCCGTACGGCTCTCCGTACGGCTGTCCGTGGAGTCGGTCGGTCCGCGCCGTCAGTCCATGCCGCGGATGATGTGGGATTCGGGGTCCTCGTCCTCGGTCGTGGCCGCGGTCCGGCCGGTGGTCTCGGAGGCCTCGGTGCGGGTGCGGGTGCGTTCCTCGGGTCCGTCGGGATCCTGCATGGCGGGTCGCCTCCCCCTGGAGTGGCGTTCTGGGACCTGTAAGCATTCCCTGCCGCCCGCACCCGATACGCCGCCAACCGGGTGAATTGGCGGGCAATTGGGTTAAAATGCAAGTAGGTCGGACCTTTTCAGCTGAAAGAAGGTGGCTGACGTGACCGCCCCTACGTCGCCGCGGATCGACCAGCACCCGGACATCGTGGCGCTCCGCGCCTACTCCGAGGAGACGACGTCGACCCCCGTCGCCCAGGCCGTCGAGGCCCTCGCGCTCCTGTGCGGCGTGTACCTGGCCGCTTCACCGTGGATCGTGGGCTTCAACGGCGCCACGACCCTGTCGGTCAACAACCTGATCACGGGCATCGCCTTCGCCTGCCTGGTCGGTGGATTCGGCCACGCCTACGAGCGCACGCACGCCATGAGCTGGGCCGCGCTGTGCCTGGCCGTCTGGACGATCATCACCCCGTGGGTCGTCTCGGGCCATCCCTTCACCACCGGGGCCGCGGTCAGCAACGTCATCGTCGGTGCCGTGGGCTGCCTGGTCGCCCTGGCCCTGGCGGGCATGGGAGTCAGGCGCGCGCGCCGCTGACACCGGCGCGCACCCGGCACCGCACCGGCCCCTCCCACCGGAACCGGGTCCCCTTCCCCAAGGCCCCGCCGCCCGCTGCTCCGGGCGGTGGGGCCGCGTGCGGTCGCGGCCCGGCCCCGTCGTGCGCGGCCGTCAGGCCCGGCCGAGGCCGGGCGGCCGGTCGGCCGGCTGCCGGTCCGGCCCGGCGGTCACCGGGTCGTGCGCGGGCAGTTGGCCGCGGCCCTCGCCGCCCTCACCCCGCACGGCCCAGCCCGACGGGGCGTCCTGGGCCCGGCGGGCCCGCTTGCGCAGCTCCGTGTTCATGTCCAGGCGAATACGTCGGATGATCTCATCCATGTCAGGCATGCGGGCGACGGTAGAAGCCGCGCGGCGGCAAGAGAACGCAGGCCAGAGGGTATTCACTCGCTCGGATGAATACTCAGCTGATCTTCGGCGGCCCCGGTTCGCCGGCCGGGAAGTGGCAATGCTCCCCTCCCCCACCGGCCCCCAGAACCGCAAGAGGTGTCAGGCATGACGACCGCGACCGTGTGCGGCACCCCGGGCTCCGCCGACCCGGCCCCCACCCGGGCCCTGCCCGCGGCCTCCCCGGGCGAGAACCTCCGGCTCGCCCTGTGCTGCTTCCTGCCCGAGTACGCCCGCGGAATCTTCCGCACCCGTCCCCGGCTCGCCCGCCTCGTGGCCCGCGCGGAGCCCGAGCGGCGCGGGGCGCAGCTGCTGCAGGCCCTGCGCCGGCGGCACGGCCGTGGCCCGGTGCGGGTGCGCGGCCTGTCCGGCCCCGCCCTGCTCGTGCTCGACGCCGAGGACGTCCGGCAGGTGCTCGACGGCCCGGTCGCGCTCTACGCCGTCGACACCCGGCACAAGGTGCGCGGCTTCGCCGCCGTGCAGCCGCAGTCGCTGCTCGCCTCGCACGGCCGCCAGCGCACCGCGCGGCGCGCCTTCAACGACGCGGTGCTGGACGCGGGCAGCGAAGTGCACCGGCTCGGCGGGCACTTCCTGCGCATCGCCGCCCAGGAGGCCAGGGCCCTGCTCGGGCCCGAGGCGGAGGCCGGGCTCTCGCAGGAGCAGCTGCGCGAGCGGATCGAGCGCATGGGGCGGCGCTGTTTCCTCGGCGAGGCGGCCGCCGACGACCTGGAGTTCTCGCGCCTGCTCGACGCCCTGCTCGCCGAGGCCAACTGGCTGGGCGCCCGGCCCCGGTGGGCCCGGCGCACCCGCCGCCTGCGGCGGGCGATGATGCAGCGTCAGGCGCGCTATCTGTGCGAGGCCGATCCGCGGAGCCTGGCCGGGCTCTTCCGCACCGCGCCCCGCGGGCCCGAGACCGCCCCCGAGGGGCAGGTGGCCCAGTGGTTCATGGCGCTGGGGCCGGTGCACGCGGCGGTGGTGCGCACCCTGACCCTGCTGGCCACGCACCCGGAGCAGCACCGGCGCGCCGCGCAGGAGGTCCGCGAGGCCGACCGGCGGCACGCCACCCCCACGGTGCCGGGTTTCCGGGACATGCCGTACCTGCGGGCGTGCGTCCTGGACGCGGTGCGGCTGTGGCCCCCGGTGCCGCAGCTGGTGCGGCGCACCACCGGCGAGACGCGCTGGCGCTCGGCGGTGGCCCCCGGCGGCATCGACGTGCTGGTGCCCGCGGGCTTCCACGCCCGGGACGCCGAGCGGCTGGAGCATGCGCACCGCTTCGCGCCCGAGACGTGGCTGGACGGCCCGGCCCCGGCCGACTGGGCCACGAGCCCGTTCGGGCGGGGCGAGGCGCGGTGCAGCGGCATGGAGGTGGGGCTGCTGCTGGCCACGGGGTTCGTCGCGGAGTTCCTGCGCGGCGGGGAGCTGGCAGTGGCGGGCGTACGGCTGGGGCCGGCGCGGCCGCTGCCGTACGCGCTGGACACGGGGCGCCTGCGCATCGGGTACCGGCCGTACCGGCGGGCGTAGCGCCCCTGCGCCGCCCCCACGGGCCCGGTCGTCAGCGGCCGGTTCCGGCCGCGTACCAGCGGTCGCCGCGGAGTTCGGCCAGGCCCTGGCCGGACAGGCCGGTCATGTGCTTGAGGATGGTGCGCGCCTGGTAGCCCACCGCCGCGCTCAGCTCCTCGACCGACGCGCCCCCGGTGCCGGTGGCGCACAGCCTCTCCCAGGTGCGCGCCTCGTGGCGGCCCAGGGTGCGGGGCCCGGGCCCGGTCGCCGTGCGGGCCGGGGAGGAGCGCACGGGGCGGGGGGTGCGGTTGACCGTGCGGTGCCGGCGGCCCTTCTGGCGCTTGCTCATCGCTGAACCACTGCTCCGTCCTGCGTCGTCGATCCTGCGGGTGGTCGACCCTGCGGTGGTCGATCCGGCGGTGCCGGTAGGGCAACTCGGGGCGGCACCGGCCGGTTACGTCCCTTCCACGAAGTGTGCGCGACATCACCCACCGTGACCCCGATGGCGGGCGCCGCGGTGCTTCCCGGGGGACGATGGGGGCATGCTGCTGGCCGAGGTCGCGCGGGTCTCCGGGCAGGTCGCGGCCACCACCGCCCGGACGGAGAAGACCGCGCTGCTGGCGGAGCTGTTCCGGCGCGCCGAGCCGGACGACGCCCCCGTCGTCATCCCCTACCTGGCGGGCCGGCTCCCCCAGCGCCGTACCGGCGTCGGCTGGAGCGCCCTGCGCCACCCCCCGCCGCCGGCCGCGGAGCCCACCTTGACCGTACGGGAGGTGGACCGCACGCTTCACGCCCTCGCGGCGGTCGCGGGCCCGGGCGCCCGGGCCGAGCGGCAACGGCTGCTCACCGGGCTGCTGGGCGCCGCCACGGCCGCGGAGCAGGACTTCCTGGTGCGGCTGATCGTCGGGGAGCTGCGCCAGGGCGCCCTGGACGCCCTGGCCGTCGAGGGCCTGGCGGCCGCCACGGGCGCCGGCGCCGCCGAGGTGCGGCGCGCGGTGATGCTCGGCGGGTCGCTGGGGGCGGTGGCGCGGGAGCTGCTGGCGCAGGGCCCGGCGGCGCTGGAGCGGTTCCGCCTGGAGGTGGGCCGGCCGGTGCTGCCGATGCTGGCGCAGAGCGCCAAGGACGTCGACGAGGCCCTGGACCGGCTCGGCCCGTGCGCGGTGGAGGAGAAGCTGGACGGCATCCGGGTCCAGGTGCACCGGGACGGCGACCGGGTGCACGTCTACACCCGCACCCTCGACGAGATCACCGAACGCCTGCCGGAACTGGCCGAGCAGGCGCTGGCGTTGCCGGTGTCCTCGGCGGTGCTGGACGGGGAGGTGATCGCCCTGGATGCGGCCGGACGCCCGCACCCGTTCCAGGACGTGGCCGGCCGGGTCGGCTCCCGCCTGGACGTGGCGGCCGCGGGCCGGGCCCTTCCGCTGTCGCCGGTGTTCTTCGACGCCCTGTCCGTCGCCGGCCGCGACCTGCTCGACCTGCCGGCCGCCGAGCGCCACGCGGTGCTCGCCCAGGTGGTGCCCGGACCGCTGCGCGTACGCCGGCTGACCGTGCCGGACCCCGCCGACGCCGCGGCCCGCGCGGCCGCCCGCGCCTTCCTGCGCGAGGTGCTCCGGCGCGGCCACGAGGGCGTCGTGGTCAAGGCCCTGGACGCGCCGTACACCGCCGGCCGACGCGGCGCCTCCTGGCTGAAGGTCAAGCCCGTGCACACCCTCGACCTGGTGGTGCTGGCCGCCGAGTGGGGGCACGGCCGGCGCCGCGGCAGCCTGTCCAACATCCACCTCGGCGCCCGCCGCCCCGACGGCTCCTTCGCGATGCTCGGCAAGACCTTCAAGGGCATGACGGACGCGATGCTGGCCTGGCAGACGCAGCGCCTGCGCGAACTCGCCGTGAGCGACGACGGTTTCACGGTGACGGTGCGGCCCGAGCTGGTGGTGGAGATCGCCTACGACGGCATCCAGCGCTCCCCGCGCTACCCGGCCGGCGTCACCCTGCGCTTCGCCCGGGTGGTGCGCTACCGGGAGGACAAGCGCCCCGAGGACGCGGACACCGTGGAGACGGTGCTCGCGTCCGGGGGCCCCGTCACCGGTGCGTCCCTCACCGGTTGACGTCCGCCGGGCACAGGCGGCGCGGCTCCTTGTCGCCCTTGAGCTTGGCGTCGACGCAGCCGCCCGGCAGCCCCTCGTACGCGCCGGTGCCGAAGTTCGCCGTCACCGTGAGCGTGCCGTCGCCGAAGGTCGTGCGCTGCACGGTGCGGTCGCCGGTGAGGGTGCGGAAGGACGTCATCGGCTCGGTGCCGGCCGCCTTGTGCAGGGGCGAGAAGTACTTCTGCAGGGCCGCCAGTTCGCTGCCCTGCTTCTGCAGCGTGCCGGTGCCGATGACGAAGTTCAGCGGCGTGTTGTAGAGCATCGCCAGCAGCGCCCGGTCGGTCTTCTGCCGCGGCAGCTTGTCGTACGGCAGCTCCCAGCGCTCGACGTTGACCAGGGAGTCGTGCAGGGCCGTCTCGAACAGCGGGACGCGGTAGGTGGGGTCGTACATGGCCTTGGCGACGTCCGCCGGGAGCTCGGCGGGCTTGAAGAAGACGTCGGGCGCCTTGGCGGGGGTGTAGCCGCCCCAGTTCTTCCTGTCCCGCTCGGCGGCCCACAGGCCGTCGTGGACGGGGGTGCCGGAGCCGTGGTCGTAGGAGAGGACCTCGTTGGCCCAGGCCCCGGCGGACTCCGAGCCGAGGGCCAGACGCCTGCCGTCGGTGATGCGCTGCATCCGGGCCAGGCGGTTGGCGCGATCCTGCGCCTTGGTCATGGGGTGGGCGCTGCTGTGGTCGCGGAAGAACTCGCCGGCCGCGTCCACGTCGAGGAAGTAGGACTCGGCGCCGTTCGCCGTCATCGCGCGGGTGCGCTTGTCGAGGTAGTGGCGGGTCGGCTCGGCCTGCTCGAACGCCTGCGAGCTCATGTAGCAGCCGCGGTCGTGGAAGCCGGGCTCGGGCTTGCCGTCGGCCCTCTGGACGCAGTAGCCGGGGTAGATGCCGTCCGGCCAGGCGGAGGTGGGGCTGTCGGAGGTCTCGGGCTTCTGACCGTTGGCGAAGGAGTCGTACGGGCCGACGAGGTAGCCGGCCTTCTTGGCGGCGGTGACGGCGGCGGCGTCCATGGGGTCGTCGCCGGCGTCGTAGCCGAGCCACATGCGATCCACGCCGAGGGAGCGCAGCGCACCCACCCCCTCGGCGGTGCGGGCCTGTCCCCACAGGTAGGCGTGGAAGGCGCCGAGCAGCTTGCCGTTGGCCGGCACGGCCGCAATCTTGCGCTTGAGGCTGCCCAGGTGCCCGTGCTCCTTCAGCCAGGCGCGGTAGTCCAGCGCGGGGGCGACCGGGGAGCCGTCGGTCAGGGCGAGGGTGACGGTGTAGCCGGTGGTGCCCTCGGCCCGGGAGAAGGAGTGGACGGCGGTGGTGCGCAGCCGGCCCCGGTCGGAGGCGATCCGCAGCTCGGTGCCGATGTCGGTGGGGACCAGGTAGCTGGCGCCGGTACGGCCGGCGGAGTAGCCCCACAGAGGCAGGGAGAGCCCGCCGGCAACGGCGGTGCTGCTGCCGGCGAGACCGGCGGCGGGCGAGTTCCAGAAGCGGTCGCCCACGGGTATGGACAGGCCCTCGCCGCGCGGCAGTTGCAGCGCCGTGACCGCGGGGTCGGCGCCGGTGACGGGCCACTGCAGGGTGCGGTCGGCGCTGCCGGTGGACTGCACGTCCACCACCAGGCGACCGGCCTCGGCGCGCACGGAGACGGTCAGCCCGCTGTGCGCGTAGCTCCACCGGGCGCCGCCGGCCGTGGTCGTGATGCGGCCGGGCGCACCGAGCGCGCCCGCCGCGGGCGCGGACATCTCCCAGGTGGCCCCCGCGTCGGTACGGGCGGTCACGCGCAGCGTCGCGGCGTCGACGACGGCGGTCCCGCCCCTGACGGGCACCTCCACGGACTGCTCGTGCACCCGCACGTCCCCCGCAGGGCGCGGCGCGGCGTGCACAGGGGCGGCAAGGGTGAGACAGGGCAGGGTGACCGCAAGCGCCACGGCGGCCGCGCGGGCGGTGCGGCTGGAGTTCAGGAAGGTCATGGGGAGTTGATAACGAACGGGCTTAAGAAGGTTTTAAGAAGCCGTCGTATCGGGGGCGGCTCCCGGGGGGGTGCCGGGAGCCGTCCGGGGTTCCGCGGGTTTCCTACTTGCCCTGCAGGAGCTCCAGCAGGTCCTGGCGGGCGAACATCGCGGCGGTGTCCAGGGCGGAGGGCACTCCGGCCGCCGGGTCGGCGCCGTGTGCGACGAGGAGGCGCACGACCTCCTGCTCGCCCTTGAAGACGGCTCCGGCCAGGGGGGTCTGGCCGCGGTCGTTGGGCCGGTCGGGGTCGGCGCCGCGCTCCAGCAGGGCGGTGACGGTCGCCGGATGACCGTGGTAGGCGGCGAGCATGACCAGGGAATCGCCCTTGTCGTTGGTGAGATTCACCGGAACACCGGCGTCCACGTAGGCGGCGAGGGTGTCGGTGTCCCCGTGCCGCGCCAGGTCGAAGACCTTGGCCGCGAGCTGGAGCACCTCCGGGTCGTGTGCGGGCTCTTCGGACGCGGGCATCTGCTCGGGCATGGTCTGTCATCCTCCGTACGGGTGTATCACCGGTTGCCGTATTAATACTTTCTGTGAAGCTGGAGGGACTTGAGGTGACCGCCCCCCAGTTCCCAGGAGATTCCCATGATCCTCTCCATCTCGGGCGTCGTACTGCTCGGTGTCGTCGTGTTCCTGTTCTTCCGCAAGGACAACCTCAAGGCATCGCACGGCATCATCTGCGCCCTGTTCGGCTTCTACCTCTCCGGGACCGGGATCGCCCCCAGCATCCGGGCCGGCGGGGCGAGCCTGGCCGACCTGCTCGGCGGGATCAAGTTCTGACGAGCCTGAAGAGGAGGCCGACGTGGGCCGGCGAGCACTGCCCCGCACACTGACGCCCGCCCCCGCGTCCCCCCGGGGCCGCGACCTTGCGCGTACCGCCGCCGACAGCGCCAGGGACGTCCTGCATCCCCTGCTCGTCGTCCTGCGCGGACTGCGCGCCCTGGCCGGGCGCGGGCGCCGCACATGGGAGCGGACCCCCCGGGACCGGCGCGGCCCGGCCCTGCTGCTCGCCGCCTCCTGCCTGGTCATCGTCGCCCTCGTGCCCTACGGCCCCACCCTGGGCACCGCGGCCCTGCTCGCAGCCGGCGCCTGGGCCGGACGCGGGCAGGCCCGGGCCGCCGAGCACGGGCCCCGCACCGCCGCCGCCCGGCCGGACACACCCGAGAGCACCCGGCTGCAGGCCCTCTACGAGGCGCTCGTGCCCTACTTCTCCGCGCCCCAGGACCCCCGGCCGCTGTACGAGCACGGCGGCGACTGGCGGACCGCCTTCGACGAGCACGCCTTCGACGAGCACGGCCGGCTCACCGGGCTGCGGCTGCGCTACCCCGGCTACTTCACCGACGGCGAGGACGGGGCCCGCACCCGGATCGAACAACTGCTGCAGCTCAAGGCCGGGCGCGGCCCCGAATACCGCTTCGACTGGGACGAGGCCGACAACCGCCTCACCCTCGCCGCCCTGCCCCCGCTGTCCACCGGCATCCACGCCCAGCGCTTCGTGACCGCCCCCGGCGAGACGGTGCTGGGCTTCACCGACGCCGACGCCGTCCAGCGCACCCTGCCCGTCACCGACGGCGAGGAACTGCGCGACGCCCCGCCCGTCGTCTGGCGCACCGGCCCCCGCTCGACCGAACCCCACCTCCTCGCCCTCGGCCAGGCCGGCAGCGGCACCACCACCCTGCTGCGGTCGGTGACCCTGCAGGCCCTGCAGCACGGCGACGTCGTCGTCGTGGACGGCGGCGCCACCGGCGAGTACGCCTTTCTCACCGGCCGCGAGGGCGTCCTCGCCGTCGAGTCGTCCGTCGCCGGCGCCCTGTCCGTCCTCGAATGGGCCTGCCGCGAGACCGAGCGGCGACTGCTGGCCGCGAACTTCGCCCGCCGCCAGGGCCATCCGGCGCCCGACGACGTCCGCCGGCCCCTGTGGATCGTCGTCGACCGGCCCGCCGCCCTCGGCCACCTGGCCGCCGGCGAGGGCCGCGCCGACCCGCAGGGCCTGCTGACCGTGCCGCTGCGGCACGGGCGCACCGCGAACGTCACCGTCGCGGTGGGCGAGCAGTACGAGGCCGCCGGCCTCCTCGGCGAGGCGCTGTTCACCCACACCCGGGCCCGGGCCGTGCTCGGCCCGCTCACGCCCGAGCAGATCGCGGCCGTCCTGGGGACGGCTCCGCACACCACGCCGCCGGAGTGCGTGCCGCCGGGGCGGGGGTACGCGCGGGTGGGGGCGGGGCCGGTGCACCGGCTGCAGGTGCCGGCGACGCCGGATCCGTACGACGAGGAGGCGCCGGAGCAGTTGCGCCGTGCGGTGGCGGCGCTCGTACCGGAGCCGACGCAGACGCCTGCGGCGGGCTGAGGACACCGGCCGGCGGGGCCGGGGAGGCCCGCCGCAGGCGGTCACGCCACGTACGTGCGCGGCATCTCCGCCGCCGCCACCGCGCCGCTCGCGACGAGGCGCGTGGCTTCCGCCAGGCGCGTGGCCGCCTGGTCGGCCACCGCACCGGCGACCGTGAAGGGCAGCCGCACATAGCCCTCGAACGCGCCGTCGACGCCGAAGCGGGGGCCCGAGGGGACGCGGACGCCCAGGCGCTCGGCGGCCTCGGCGATGCGCGAGCCGGACAGTCCGCCGGTGCGGGCCCACAGGGTCAGGCCGCCGCCGGGCACGGTGAACTCCCACTCGGGCAGGTGGCGGCGCACGGCGGCCACGAGCGCGTCGCGGTTCTCGCGTGTTTGTTCGCGTCGCTGCGCGATGGCCTGCTCCCAGCCGCCGGAGCTCAGCAGCCAGGTGACGGCGAGCTGGTCGAGGACGGGCGTGCCGAGGTCGGCGTAGGCGCGGGCGGCGACGAGGCCGCGGATGACGTCGGGGGCGGCCCGTACCCAGCCGATGCGCAGGCCGGCCCAGAAGGACTTGCTGGCGGAGCCGACGGTGATGACGGCGCTGCCGGCGGGGTCGAAGGCGCACACGGGCCGCGGGAGCCGCAGGTCGGGGTCGAGCACGAGCTCGGACATGGTCTCGTCGGCGACCAGGAGCGTGCCGGCGGCCCGGGCGGCCTCGACGAGCTCGCGGCGCTGTTCCTCGGGGGCGAGGGCGCCGGTGGGGTTGTGGAAGTCGGCGATGACGTAGGCCATGCGGGGGGCGGCGTCGCGCAGCACCTGGCGCCAGGCGGCGAGGTCCCAGCCGGCGAGTCCGTCGGCCATGGCGACGGGCACCAGGCGGGCCCCGGCCTCGCGCATGAGCTGCAGGACGTTGGCGTAGGAGGGGGATTCGACGGCGACGCGCTCGCCGCGGCCGGCCATCAGGCGGCAGATGGCGGCGACGGCGCCCATGGCGCCGGTGGTGACCATGATCTGTTCGGGCATGGTCGGTATGCCGCGGGCGGTGTAGCGGTCGGCGAGGGCACTGCGCAGGGCGGGCAGGCCGGCGGGGTAGTCGCCGTGGGTGTGGGCGTAGGGCGGCAGCTCCTCCAGGGCGCCCTGGACGGCGCGGGTGAGCCAGGGCTCGGGGGCGGTCAGGGCGGCGCAGCCGAGGTCGATGACGGAGCCGGCGGCCTCGGGGGGCAGCGGGTCCAGGGCCCGGGTGGGCAGGGGGCTGCCGGCGGGTACGGCCGTCCAGCTGCCGGCGCCGCGGCGGGATTCGAGGAAGCCCTCGCCGCGCAGGGCCTCGTAGGCGGCGGCCACGGTGGTGCGGCTGACGGCGAGGGCGGCGGCGAGCTCGCGTTCGGCGGGGAGGCGGGCGGCGACGGGGACGCGGCCTTCGAGCACGAGGGTGCGTACCCCGTCGGCCAGGGAGCGGTAGGCGGGGGTGCGGCGGCCGGCGAGGGGGGTGACGGAGCCGCGTCCGTTCTGGGAGCCGAGGAGGCGTGCCAGCTGGGGTGCCCCCACCGAAGAGGTCCACGGGCTCATTTTTCCGGTCCACCTTTCGGGGATTGGCCATGGATCTGTGCTCGACCCGGTCCACAGACTGTCATGTCTCAGGCCACTGATACCACCGCAGGGGGGAATTCTCATGTCCGCGCCCGATGCCGAGCCGTCCGATGCCGCGCCGTCGTCCGCGTCCGTTCCGGTGCCGCCACCGGCCGGGCCGGGGCTGCTGCGCCGGCTGGTCATGCTGTACGCCGGTCTGGTGCTGTACGGGGTGAGCGAGGGGCTCCAGCTGCGGGCCGGGCTCGGGCTGGGGCCGTGGAGCGTGCTCAACCAGGGTGTCGCGCGGCACACGGGCCTGTCGATCGGCGAGGCGGGCATCGCCGTGGGTGCGCTGGTGCTGCTGCTGTGGATCCCGCTGCGGCAGCGGCCGGGGCTGGGGACGGTGTCCAACGTGCTGGTGATCGGTCTGGTGGTCGATGCCACTTTGGCCCTGCTGCCGGCGCCCGATGCACTGTGGGTGCGCATACCGCTGCTGCTCCTGGCCGTGGTGCTGTGCGCGGTGGCGACGGGACTGTACATTTCGCCGCGCTTCGGCCCGGGCCCGCGGGACGGGCTGATGACCGGGCTGCACCGGCGCACGGGGCGCTCGGTGCGGCTGGTGCGCACGACGATCGAGCTGTCGGTGCTGGTGACCGGCTTCGCGCTGGGCGGTTCGGTCGGCGTGGGCACGGTGGTCTTCGCCCTGGGGATCGGGCCGCTGGCCCAGTTCTTCCTGCGCCTGTTCGCACCGGCTCCGGCGGGGGCGGCCGGGACCGGCCAGGCGGCGGATTCGGCGAATCCGGTCATGTCGGACCGGTCGGTTCCGGACCCGGTTTAGGTGGTGACCGGGCAGGGCCGGTAGTGTACGCCTTCGACCCACCAGGCGGATCGTTACTGCGCGTTCACAGCGCCGCAGCACAGGGTGACAACCATTGCCAGATGTGACAAAACGGGCGCCGATGGGTACAACAAGGGGCGGCACGACGGGCGACGCATGTCCCTCAACGGGGAATCTTCACCGCCGACCGGACGTTGACCGGATGACGACGACAGCGACACCTGTCCTGTGGGCGACAAGCCCGGGAGGCACGATTCATGAGTGAGCGAGCTCTCCGCGGCACGCGACTTGTGGTTACCAGCTACGAGACCGACCGCGGCATCGATCTGGCCCCGCGCCAGGCGGTGGAGTACGCATGCCCGAACGGCCATCGATTCGAGATGCCGTTCTCGGTGGAGGCGGAAATTCCGCCGGAGTGGGAGTGCAAGGCGTGCGGCGCCGTGGCACTCCTGGTGGACGGCGACGGTCCTGAGGAGAAGAAGGGCAAGCCCGCGCGTACGCACTGGGACATGCTCATGGAGCGACGCACCCGCGAGGAGCTGGAGGAGGTGCTGGCCGAGCGGCTGGCCGTTCTGCGCTCCGGCGCCATGAACATCGCGGTGCATCCGCGGGACACGCGCAAGTCCGCGTAAAGCGGGCGGCGCGCGCCACCGGCGTACGACGAAGGGCCCGGGCCACTGCCTCACGCAGTGGCCCGGGCCCTTTCGTACCTTGTCGCGCCCCTTACCGGCCGCTACCGCGGCAGCTGCGGGCCTGCGGGGCCCTGGCCGGGGCGCTCGTCCTCGTGGATCACTTCACCCTGGACGACCTTGCCGTCCGGCTGGTGCATGCGCACCTGCTGGAACGCCCCGCCGAGGGTGCCCGGACGGCTCAGCCACCGCTCCCCCGCGCGCCGCAGCAGCGCCCGCGTCGGGGGGAACAGGCACAGCAGGCCCGCCACGTCCGAGACCAGGCCCGGCACGATCAGCAGCAGGCCGCCCAGCATCGTCAGGGCGTTGCCGCCGCTCTCGCCGGGGGCCGGGGCGGCCCCGTCGGAGCCGGGCGTCTGCAGGGAGCCCGTCAGCCGCTGCCAGGCCCGCCGGCCCGCCCGCTTGATCACGTACGAGCCGGCGACCACGCCGGCCACCAGCAGGGCGAGCACCGCAAGGCCGCCGGCCAGGTCGGCCACCAGGGTCAGCAGCCACACCTCCAGGACCACCCAGGCGGCCACGCCGAGCGGGACCAGCCTGCGGGCCCGGCCGCGGCGCGGCGGCCGGCTGTGCAATGTCTCCTGCTGTGCTCCGAACGTCATGCCTCAAGTGTGCCCGCAGTGCGCGGATACGGCCGGGGCGTCCTTATCCGTCCTTGACGGACCGTCCGCGCTCCTTCGCCGGCGGCTGGGTGAGCGCCTTGCCCACCTTCGCCACGCGGGAGCCGATGCCCCAGGAGGTGACGCGCCACAGCGCCTCGGCGACGATGTCCCGGCTCATCTTGCTGTCGCCCAGCTCGCGCTCGACGAAGGTGATGGGCACCTCCACGACGTGGAAGCCGGCCTTGACGGCGCGCCAGGCGAGGTCGACCTGGAAGCAGTAGCCCTGCGAGGCGACCTCCTCCATGCCCAGCCCCTCCAGCGTCTCCCGGCGGAAGGCCCGGTAGCCGCCGGTGACGTCCCGGATGGGCACGTCCAGCATCAGGCGGGAGTAGGTGGAGCCGCCACGGGAGAGGAACTCGCGCGACTTCGGCCAGTTCACCACCCGGCCGCCGGGCACCCAGCGCGAGCCGAGCACCAGGTCGGCGCCCTTGAGCGCGGTGAGCAGCCGGGGCAGCTCCTCGGGCTGGTGGGAGCCGTCGGCGTCCATCTCCACGAGGACGCCGTAGCCGTTCTCCAGGCCCCAGCGGAAGCCGGCGAGGTAGGCGGCGCCCAGGCCCTCCTTGCCCTGCCGGTGCAGCACCTTGACGTGGTCGTCCTCGGCCGCCATCTCGTCGGCGAGCTTGCCGGTGCCGTCGGGGCTGTTGTCGTCGGCGACGAGGACGTGCGCCTCCGGTACGGCCTCGCGCACCCGGGCGACGATGGGCTTGATGTTCTCCGCCTCGTTGTAGGTCGGGATGATCACCAAGGTCGTGCCGAGCGGACCGAATCTCCGCTGACCGCCGTCGTTCACTGCTGGCCCTTCTTGTCCATGTTCTGTACGGGTCCCTCCGGCCGGAGCCGACGGCCCATCAGGAGAGCGGCCGCCCAGGACAGAAGTCCCACGATAGCGAGCGCCCATTCGGGCGCCGCACCGACGCGGTCGGCGACCGTCGTGCCGTCCCGCAGGGGGATGCGCGCACTGATCACATCACGCGTGAATTCCTCGCTGCGCTGCAGCACCCTGCCGTCGGGCGCGACGACCGCGCTGATGCCGCTGGTGGCCGCCGTGACCACGGCCCGGCCGTGCTCGATGGCCCGCAGCCTGGACATCGCCAGCTGCTGCTCGGGCTGCCCGGTGCGGCCGTAGGTGGCGTTGTTGGTCTGCACGACCAGGGCGCGGGCGCCGGCGCGGACGGTGTCGTGGACGATCCCGTCGTAGGCGACCTCGAAGCAGATGACGTCGCCCAGCCGCGCCGGACCGATCCGCAGCACGCCGGTGCGGTCGCCGGGGTAGAAGTCGCGGGGGACGCGCTGGAGCCGGGAGATCACCTTGCCGAGCTGCTCGCGGAAGGGCACGTACTCGCCGAACGGCACCGGGTGCTGCTTGGCGTACCAGGCGCCCGGCCCGGTCACCGGGTCCCAGACGATGCCCTTGTTGTCGATGAAGCCCGGCTTGCCGGGGTGGTCGACCAGCGCGCCGACCAGCACCGGCACGCCCACGGCCTGCACGGCCCGCTGGATGCGCTCGTAGGCCTGGGAGTACTGGAAGGGGTCGAGGTCGGAGGAGTTCTCCGGCCAGATGACCAGGTCGGGCCGGCGGACCTTGCCCGCCTGCACGTCCCGGGCCAGCTGCAGGGTGGCCTCCACATGATTGTCGAGCACCATCAGCGGGCGGCCGAGGAAGTCCATGCCGGGCTTTTCGACGTTGCCCTGGACGATCGCCACGTCCACCGTGTCGTCGGCCCGGGTGGGCACGGGCACGGCGTACCCGGCGCCGATCAGGCAGCCGGTGAGCACCAGCGCGCCGGCGCCCGGCAGCACGGCCCGCAGCCGTCCGCCGCCGGCGCCCAGCGCGCGGCGGGCGGCGAGCGCCGCGTACGCCAGCGTGCCGCCCGCCAGGGCCACGGCGAAGGTCACCAGCGGCGCGCCGCCGAGGGCGGCGAGCGGGGTGAAGGCGGAGCCGGTGTTGGCGAAGGCGAGCCGTCCCCAGGGGAAGCCGCCGAAGGGCAGCCGGTCGCGCGCCCACTCCTGGGCCACCCACAGGCAGGCGCCCCACAGCGGCCAGGCCGGCAGCCGGGAGGTGCGCGCGAGGCCGGCGCCGAGGACGGCCAGGAATGCCGCCTCCACGATCGACAGGCCCACGACCGCGTCGTAGCCCACCACGTGCAGCCAGCGCAGCAGGAAGAAGAAGAACGGCAGCCCGAGGGCGAAGCCCGTCCAGGCGCCCTGCCGGGCGGTCCGGCCGCGGGTGAGCAGGGCCAGGGCGGCCACGGCCACGAGCGAGAGCGGCCACAGGTCGTACGGCGGGAAGGCCGCGGCGAGGCAGCCGCCGGCGAGGGCCGCCAGCGCCGTGCGCGCGGCCTCGCGGCGGGCGAGCCGGGCCAGGCGCACGGCCCGGCGCGGGCGCGCGTCGGCCGCGGGCGCGCCGGTGGCCGGCCGGGTGCTCGCGGCGGGTTCCTCAGTGGTTTCGGGACCGGGGGGCACGGTGCTTCTTCCTGGAGCGTGTCAGGGGTATCAGCTGACCGTACCTCGAACGGCGCAGGCGGTGGAGCGCCGGGGAGAGGGAGGGCGGAATGGGGACCCGGCGTCCTTCGGGCCGGCCCCGGAACCGCCGGCTGCGGTTGCCGGGAGCCGTTGTCTACTGAACGTCCGGGCCCCACCCGGGTCGCACCTGCCGGTCCGGCGGAACCTCCCCCGCCCCCGTGCGCTGGACCTGGCTCCCAGTGGCGGCGCGCGTCCCGGCGCACCGCCCCGTGGCCCAGCGGCGTTCGACGACTGTGCGAAGGCACCCCGACCGGACGTCCTGTGGTGGACAGCGAGAACCTACCGGCCGCCGCCCGCACCGTGTCAACACCCTCGCCACCAGCGCGCCTTGACCAAATCAGCAGGTCAGTGCGCGGGGGCGGGGCGCTGCACGACGGGGTGCGGGATCATCGTTCGGCGGTACGCGGATCGTGGGGCGTCACTCGTTAGGCCCCGCGTACACGGTGTGCCCGGCCACCACGGTGCGCAGGCAGACCGGCAGCGCGGTGCCGGGGGTGAGGTCCGGCAGGCCCGGCGTGCCGGAGCGGGGGTCGGTGGACCAGTTGGCGACGCGGTCGTCGGGGACCTGCACCACGAGGTCGCCGGTGCGCCAGATCGCGTAGTCGGCGGGGGCGCCGGGCACCAGCACGCCGGCGTCGTCCCGGCCGGTGGCCCGCCAGCCGCCGCGGGTGTGCGCGGTGAAGGCGGCGCGCACCGAGATGCGGTGCTCGGGCGTGCGGTGGAAGGCGGCGGCGCGGACGGTGCCCCAGGGGTCGAGCGGGGTGACGGGGCTGTCGGAGCCGAGCGCGAGCGGCACGCCGGCGCGCAGCAGGGCCGCGTACGGGTTGAGGGTGCGGGCGCGCTCGGTGCCCAGGCGCCGGGCGTACAGCGCGTCCTCGCCGCCCCAGGCGGCGTCGAAGGCGGGCTGCACGGAGGCGGTCAGGGCCAGTTCGGCGAAGGCCGCGATGTGCTCCGGGGTCATCATCTCGGCGTGTTCGACGCGGTGCCGGGCCGCGCGGATGCGGGCGAGGCCGAGCGTGTCGGCGGCGGCGCGCACGCCGTCGACGACGGCGCTCAGGGCGGCGTCGCCGATGGCGTGGAAGCCGGCCTGCAGACCGGCCTCGGTGCAGGCGGTCACGTGGGCGGCGACGGCGGCGGCGTCCAGCTGGGCGGTGCCGGTGTGGCCGGGCCGGTCGGCGTAGGGCTCGTGCAGGCAGGCGGTGTGCGAGCCGAGGGAGCCGTCGGCGAACAGGTCGCCGGCGGCGCCGACCGCGCCGAGGGCGCGGATGCGCGCCGCGTCCGCGGCGGAGGTGACGGCCTCGGCCCAGTAGCCGGTGACGCGGGGGCCGGGCTCCTCGGCGGCCAGGCGCAGCAGCCCGGTCAGGTCGTCCTCGCCGGAGATGTCCGGTCCGGCGCACTCGTGCAGCGAGCCGATGCCCAGGGCGGCGGCGCGGGCGCGCGCGGCGCGCTGTGCTTCGGTGCGCTGGGCGGGGGTCAGGGCGCCGTAGGCCGCGGCGCGCACGGCGTGGTGGGCGGCGCCGGTCAGGGGCGCGTCGGGGGCGTAACCGGGCAGCTCGCGCACGCCGGGGACGAGGTCGAGCAGCGCGGTGGTGGCGACGGCGGAGTGCACGTCGGCGCGGGTGAGGTACAGCGGCCGGCCGCCGGTGGCCTCGTCCAGCTCCCGGCGGGACGGGGGCCGCTGCTCGGGCCAGGCGCTGGCGTCCCAGCCGTGGCCGAGCAGCACCCGGTCCGCGGGCCGGGCGGCGGCGTGGGCGCGGATGCGCTCCAGGGCGGGGGCGAGCCCCGCCGCACCGGTCAGGTCCAGGCCGGTCAGGGCCAGCCCGGTGGCGGTGGTGTGCACATGGGCGTCGGTGAAGGCGGGGGTGACGAGGGCGCCTTCGAGGTGGACGACCTCGTCGACGCCGTCGGCGAAGGAGTCCGCGGCGCCCTCGGAGCCGACCCAGGCGATGGAGTCGCCCTGGACCACCATCGCGGTGGCGAACGGGTCGGCGGGGCTGTGGACGTCACCGCCGCGCAGGAGCACGGTCTTTTCGGAGCGCGAGGTCATGGCACCTAGTGTGACGTGGCGGTGACCGGCTTCCCCACCCGGCCCCGCGCAGGTCACCCCACCCGCGGGGGGCGCGCCTCGTAGGGGGTGGACAGCACGATCGTCGTCCGCGTGGAGACGCCCGCCAGAGAGCGGATGCGCGCCAGCAGGTGTTCGAGCTCCAGCGGGGTGGCGACGCGGACCTTGAGGATGTAGTTCTCGTCGCCGGCGACGCTGTGGCAGGCCTCGATCTCGGGCACTTCCGCGAGCCGGTCGGCGATGTCGTCGGGAGCGCTGGGGTCGAAGGGCTTCACCGAGATGAAGGCGGTCAGCGGCAGGCCGACGGCCTCGGGGTCGACGACGGCGGCGTAGCCGCGGATGACGCCCCGCTGTTCGAGCCGGCGCACCCGCTGATGCACCGCCGAGGTGGACAGGCCGGTGGCCTTGCCCAGGTCGGTGTAGCTCATCCGCCCGTCCTTGACGAGCAGTTCCACGATCTCTTTGTCCAGCTCCTCCACGCGGATCAACCTACTGTGTCGTGGCGTGCGCGGCACAGCCGGCGGCGCCGCAGGCGCACAGGGTATGTGACCAACGCCACAGGTATGCACCCGTGTCCTCCCGGACGCGGCGATTACGCCACTCGCCCGGCGGGAAGTGCTTCGGGTGGCCGGGGCCGGGGTGCCCCGCCGGTTCATCCGAGGGGGAAGACCACTATGCCCAGCAGCCTGGACCACGCCGGTCACGACGGCGAAGGCGACTTCGGCTCGTACGACGAGACCTACGAGATGTTCCGGGTCCTGTGCCCGGACTGCGCCCGGCCCATTGCGCTCCTCGCGGACGAGGAGGTGCTGCCGGAGCACGCCCGCTGCCCCTCCCCGTGGAACCCGTTCGGCCTGACCGTGTGTGCCGGTTCGGGGCGCTCGGTGGAGGAGGCCGCGCCGGCCGACGAGTCGCTGGACTCGCAGGAGCTGGACGCGGCGATGCTGCTGACGCTGCCGGAGGGGCTGGACTGGCGGACGCAGCCCTTCTCGCACATCGGCGGTCCCGGCTCGCGCCCGCTGCGCGTGCCCGAGCCGCACGGCCGCGCCTGACGGGGATCCCGCGTTCGTTCGGGCCGGCCACCTCCCGGGTGGCCGGCCCGCTCCGTTCGGTCAGCGGGTCTCGGGGCCGGCCAGGTGGCGGGCGACGACCATCCGCTGGATCTGGTTGGTGCCCTCGACGATCTGCAGGACCTTCGCCTCGCGCATGTAGCGCTCGGCGGGGAAGTCGGCGGTGTAGCCGTAGCCGCCCATGAGCTGGACGGCGTCGGTGGTCACCCGCATCGCGGCGTCGGTGCAGAAGAGCTTGGCCATGGCGGCCTGCTTGGCGAAGGGCAGGCCCGCGTCCCGCAGCCGGGCCGCCGCGAGGTACAGGGAGCGGCCGGCCTCGATCTGGGTGGCCATGTCGGCGAGCATGAAGCGCAGGCCCTGGAAGTCGGCGATCGGGCGGCCGAACTGCCGCCGCTCGGCGGCGAAGGCGAGCGCCTCGTCGAGGGCGGCCTGGGCGACGCCGACGGCGCAGGCGGCGATGCCGAGGCGGCCGGAGTCCAGGGCGGACAGCGCGATGGTGAAGCCCTGCCCCTCCTCGCCGATGCGCCGGGCGTCGGGGACCTCGACGCCGTCGAAGTGCAGTTGGGCGGTGGGCGAGCCCTTCATGCCCATCTTCCGCTCGGGCGCGGCGGCGCCGAGGCCGGGCGCGTCGCCGGGCACGAGGAAGGCGGTGATGCCGTGGGATCCGGGGCCGCCGGTGCGGGCGAGGACGGTGTAGAAGTCGGCGACGCCGCCGTGGGTGATCCAGGCCTTGGTGCCCTCGAGGGTCCAGGTGTCGCCGTTGCGGGTGGCGCGCGTGCGCAGGGAGGCGGCGTCGGAGCCGGCGGCCGGTTCGGACAGGCAGTAGGCGCCCAGCAGGCCGCCGCCGAGCATGGCGGGCAGGTGCTCCTGCCGCTGTTCCTCGGTGCCGTAGCCGGCGAGGGCGTGGCAGGCGAGGGTGTGGACGCTCACCCCGAGGCCGACGGTGAGCCGGGCGGCCGCCAGCTCCTCGAGGACCTGCAGGTAGACCTCGTACGGCTGGTCGCCGCCGCCGAACTCCTCGGCGTAGGGCAGGGCGAGCAGGCCGGAGGCGGACAGCAGCCGGAAGACCTCGCGGGGGAAGCGGCCGGCTTCCTCCTCCTCGGCCGCACGGGGCCTGATCTCCCGCTGCACCAGCTCGCGGACGAGTGAGATCAGGTCGCGTGCCTCCTCGGTGGGCAGCTGACGCTCCACCGGCTGTGGGCCGTGATCGGTCATGAGGCGGCTCTCCTCCCTGTCGGGCGCGGCGGCGGCCGGCGCGCCGGGGTGTCGGCGCCGTCACCGTTGATGCCCAGTCCATGGTCGCGCTCCGGGTCTCGGAGGGGCGTGACCTGCGGCTGTGGCGGGTTTGGAGTATGCCCGATCGGGGGCGTGGCGTCACGGGTTGACTGATCATGAAAAACCGTTCATGGAAAACCGCTCCGGGGGCGCGGTCCCCGGCGGATTTGGTACGAACCATTGACCGTATTGGTCTAGTCCTCCTACGGTTTCCCCACCGTTCAACGCGTCCATGTCAAGAGCACGCTTCTCTCCCCCACCGAGGAGACCTCATGCCCAGACCGTACGGACACCGCGCCCGCGCCTGGCTCGCGGCACTGGCCGCCGGCGCCACCCTGCTGGCGGGCGGCCTCACCGCGGGCTCCGCCACCGCCGCCCCCACCACCCCCGCCACCGGCGCGGCCGACGACACCCCGGACACCACCGACACCTCCGCCGGCCGGCGCGTCGTCGGCTACTTCACCAACTGGGGCGTCTACCAGCGCGGTTACCACGTCAAGAACATCGAGACCTCCGGCGCCGCCGCCCGGCTCACCCACATCAACTACGCCTTCGGCAACGTCAGCGGCGGCAGGTGCACGATCGGCGACTCCTACGCCGACTACGACAAGTTCTACGACGCCGCCGGCAGCGTCGACGGCAAGGCCGACACCTGGGACGAGGGCGCCCTGCGCGGCAACTTCAACCAGCTGCGCAAGCTCAAGAAGCTGCACCCGGGCCTGAAGGTGGTCTGGTCCTTCGGCGGCTGGACCTGGTCCGGCGGCTTCGGCGAGGCCGCGAAGAACCCCGCCGCCTTCGCCGAGTCGTGCTACGGGCTGGTGAAGGACCCGCGCTGGGCCGATGTCTTCGACGGCATCGACATCGACTGGGAGTACCCCAACGCCTGCGGCCTGACCTGCGACACCAGCGGCCGTGACGCCTTCCGCGAGGTGCTGGCGGCGCTGCGCGCGAAGTTCGGCCGCAGCAACCTGGTCACCGCGGCCATCACCGCCGACGCCTCGGCCGGCGGCAAGATCGACGCGGTGGACTACGCGGGCGCCGCCCGGTACGTCGACTGGTACAACCCCATGACGTACGACTACTTCGGCGCCTGGGACGCCAAGGGCCCCACGGCCCCGCACTCACCGCTGACGTCCTACCCCGGCATCCCCAAGGCCGGCTTCGACACCGACTCCACCATCGGCAAACTGAAGTCGCTCGGCATACCCGCGGGCAAGCTGCTGCTGGGCATCGGCTTCTACGGCCGCGGCTGGAGCGGCGTGACCCGGTCGGCGCCCGGCGGCACCGCCACCGGACCGGCCAAGGGCACCTCCGAGGCCGGCTTCGAGGACTACCGCATCCTCAAGACCCGCTGTCCGGCCACCGGTACGGTCGGCGGCACGGCGTACGCCAAGTGCGGCGACGAGTGGTGGAGCTACGACACCCCCGCGACGATCGCCGGGAAGGTCGCCTACAAGAACCGTCAGGGCCTGGGCGGCACGTTCTTCTGGGAGCTGGGGGGCGACACCCCCGACGGCGAGCTGATCAGGGCCATCGGCTGATCCGCACCCGCCCCCGCACCACGAAGGCGCCTCCCGCCCGCCGGCCCCGCCAGGGGCCGCGCGGACGGGAGGCGCCCCGCGTCGTGCCTCCTGCGCCCCACCCGGCCGGGAACAGGCCCGGCTCGCTCCTCGGCCGCCGTCCCCGTGCCGGCCCGCATTACGCTGGGGCGCCCGAGCCCGTTCAAGGAGCCGCCGCCGATGACCGTCACGCTCGATGCCTCCTTCTTCCGCCGCTTCCTCGACCGCACCGCGCAGGTCGTCACCGCCGAGGCCGACCGCCTGACCGAGCTCGACGCCGCCATCGGCGACGCCGACCACGGCACCAACCTCAAGCGGGGCTTCACCTCGATGGCCGGCGCGCTGGCCGAAGCCGGCGCAGGGACTCCCGGCGAGCTGCTCACGGCCGCGGGCGCCCATCTGACCAACACCGTCGGCGGCGCCTCGGGCCCGCTGTACGGCACGGTGCTGCGGCGCATGGGCAAGGTGCTCGGCGAGGACGCGGTCGTCGAGCCGGAGACGCTGGGCCGGGCGCTGGCCGCGGCCGTGGCGAGCGTGCGCCGGCTCGGCGACTCGGCGCCCGGCGACAAGACCATGGTCGACGCGCTGCAGCCGGCGGCCGACGCCTACGCCGCGGCCCTGCCCGGCGGCGGGACGGCCGGGGCGCTGGAAGCCGCCGCGCGGGCGGCCCGGGAGGGCGCGGAGGCGACGGTCCCGCTGCGGGCGCGGCGCGGCCGCGCCAGCTATCTGGGTGAGCGCAGCGTGGGCCACCTCGACCCGGGCGCGGCGTCCTCGGCGTTGCTGATGACCGCGCTGTACGAGGCGACGGACCCCGGCCTGTGCGCCACCGCGCCGCAGCCCCGGGACCAGGACGCGGCCGGGCCCGCGCAGCGGCGGGCGGCCCGGGTGGGCGTGGTGCTGGTCTCGCACAGCCGGGCGGTCGCCGAGTCCACCGCGGCGCTGGCCCGGGCGCTGGCGGGCGGTGGCGTGCCGGCGCGCGTCGCTCCGGCCGGCGGGCTGCCGGACGGTGCGGTGGGCACCAGTGCCGAGCTGGTGCGCCGGGCGGCGGCCGACGCGGACGAGGGCGCCGGGGTGGTGGTGCTGTGCGACATGGGCAGCGCGGTGCTGACGGTGAAGTCGCTGCTGGAGAACAAGGAGCTGCAGGGCGTGCACATCGCCGACGCCCCCTTCGTGGAGGGGGCGGTGGCGGCGGTGGTGACCGCCTCGGCGGGCGGCGACCTGGCTGCGGTGCTGGCCGCGGCGGACGACGCCCGGGCGTACCGCAAGCTCTGAGGGGACGGCCGGCGGGGCGGCCGGAAAGCGCCGACACGAGGCCCGGCACCGGGCATTCGGGACGAAAGTCTGGAATTGTCTACGCGTTCGCCCCCCGTTCGTCCGTCCGCGAAAGGTCCCGCCCCGGTGTCGCGCACCGCCACGCTGTCGTCCGCCGTGCCCTTCGCCGCGGTCCTGGCCTACCTCACCGGCATCGTGGTCACCGACCTGGTGACACCGTCGTACCTGCGCCTGGACGTCTACGCCGCGCTCGCGCCGGTGACCGCCGCCGCGGTGTGCACCTACCGGCAGACGGTCTTCGTCGGGATCGCCGACTTCCTGCTGATGGCGGCCCACCACGGCGTGCTCGGCGACGACTCCTCGGCCGTCAACCGGGTGGGCGCGGTGCTCGGCAACCTGCTCATCGTCGGCGCGGCCGTCGTCGTCGCGCGGCTGCGCCGCGACGGCGAGGCGCTGCTGCAGCGGGTGCGGGCCACCGGCGAGGCCGCGCAGCGCGCGCTGCTGCGCCCGCTGCCGCTGCGCACCAGCGGCGTGGTCGTCGACGGCTTCTACGTCTCCTCGCAGCACGAGGCGCTGGTGGGCGGCGACATCTACGAGGTCGTCGACACCCCCTACGGCACCCGGGTGCTCCTCGGGGACGTCCGCGGCAAGGGGCTGGGCACGCTGGGGGCGGGGGCCGCGGTGCTCTCCGCCTTCCGGGAGGCCGCCTACCACCGTTCGGACCTGGCCGGCGGGGTGGTGGCGACGGAGGAGGGCCTGTACCGCTACCACCGCTCGGCCGAGTACCAGGCCCGTACGCACGACGCGCACGCCGCCGAGGAGTTCGTCACGGCGCTGGTGCTGGGCACCGAGGAGGAGGCGGGCGCGGTGGCGCTGGTCTTCGTCGACTGCGGGCACCCGCCGCCGTACCTGCTGCGCGCTGACGGCACGGTGCGCGAGCTGGAACCGGCCGAGCAGGGCCTGCCGTTGGGCCTGGGCGAGCTGCTGCCGGGCCGCCGGCCCGGGCGGCGGATCCCACTGCCGCCCGGCGGCCGGGTGCTGGCCTGCACCGACGGGGTGACCGAGGCCCGGGCGCCCGGCGGGCGGCGGGAGCTGTACCCGCTCGCCGAGCGGCTGGCCGGCTGGGCGGCGCTGCCCACCGCCGAGCTGCTGGCCCGCCTGCGCGCGGACCTGGCCCGGCACACCGGCGGCCGGCTGCAGGACGACGTGGCGGTCCTGGTCCTGGAGCGCGCGCCCGCGGCCGCTAGCGGGTGAACAGCTCGAAGGCGACCCCGGGGCGCCCGCCGAACCGCTCGGCGACGGCGGCCATGCCGCCTTCGAGGAACCTGCGGCAGTACCGCTCGGGGGGCTCGTCGGTGAGCGCCTCGATGTACGTGCGATGACACAGCAGCGACTGCACGGCCCGCTCCAGCCCGGCGCCCGCGTCCATGGCGTGCGTGGGCGCCGGGGAGCCGGCGACGGCCACGTAGCGCACGCCGTTCCAGGGCGCGAGGCCGTCCTCGGCGAGGTCGGGGAAGATCCAGCGGTTGCCGGCGTCGCCGACGGCGTCGAGCACGGCCCGGCCCACGGCCCGGTGGTCGGGGGTGTTCCAGGAGCCGCCGGGCCAGGTGTCGTGGTGGTTGAGGGTGAGCACCAGCTCCGGGCGGTGCCGGCGGACGGCGGCGGCGATCTCGCGGCGCAGCGCCATGCCGTACTCGAGCACGCCGTCGGTGTGCCCGAGGAACTCCACCGCCGCGGCGCCGACGACCACGGCGCTCGCCCGCTGCTCCGCCTCCCGCAGCTCGGCCGCCTCCTGCGGCGCAAGGGTGTCGATGCCGGCCTCGCCGAAGGTGGCCAGCAGGTAGGTGCACTCGCGTCCCTCGTCGCTCCAGACGGCGACGGCTGCGGCGGCGCCGTACTCCAGGTCGTCGGGGTGGGCGGCGACGGCCAGGGCACGGCGCCAGTCGGTGGGCATCGGCGCGAGCTGCTCGGCCATGGCTGCCTTCTTTCCTGCTCCCCCTTGCTGTGGGATCCCCTGCCCGCATGGTCGTGCAGTTTCCCCGGCCCGGCCGGGAACCGGGCCGGGGCGCGGTCCGACTACCTGATCCGGGTCGCCCGGTCGGCGGCTCGTGCGGATGCGATTGTCTGGAGAGTTACTGATGCGTCCTCGTGCGTGGTGCGGTGTGCTGGCCGCTGTGGCCCTGTCGGCGACGGCGTGCGGCGGTGGCGGCGGGAAGAAGGCGGACGACGCCGGTGCCGCCGCGGCCGCCCGGTCCGGATTCCCGGTGGACGTGACCGACTGCATGGGGACGAGGACGACGTTCGACGCCGCCCCGCGCAGGATCGTCACCAGCAACGCGGCCGGCCTGGAGCTGCTGATGTGGCTGGGTGCCGGCGACAAGGTCGTCGGCACCGGCTTCCCGCCCGGGGCCGGCACGCTGCCGCAGCAGTACGCCGCGCAGGCCGCGAAGGTGCCGGTGCTGGGGCGGACGGTGATCCCGAAGGAGAAGCTCCTCGGCTCCGGCGCCGACCTGTACCTCGACTCCTTCTCCTCCATGAAGAACATGGGCAAGATGGGCGACGCCCCGACGGCGGAGGAGTTCAAGGCCGCCGGCATCAAGCACGTCTTCCTGAAGTCGACGGCCTGCGCCGCGATGAACAAGACCGCCCGCACCGACCTGTCCGGCGTCGAGGCCGACGTCCAGGAGCTGGGCAAGGTGACGGGCACCTCGGCGCGTGCCGGGGAGCTCGTGGCCGGCATGCGCAAGAAGACCGACGAGGTCCGGGGCGCGCTGGCGGACCTGCCGGCCGACAAGCGGCCCACCTACTTCCTCTTCGACTACGACGCCGGCACCAAGCAGCCCATGGCGGTGTGCAACCGGCAGGTCGCCAACGCGGTGATCACCCTGGCGGGCGCCCGCAACGTCTTCGCCGACTGCGAGGGCGACTTCAAGCCCGTCGGCTGGGAGGACGTCGTCGCCAAGGACCCGGACTGGATCCAGCTGGCCGTGCGCAACCGCGGCAGCGAGGAGGCGAACGCCAAGGCGTTCGACGAGGCCGCCGAGTTCCTGCGCACCTTCCCGGCGACGGCGGGCCTGAAGGCCGTCAAGGAAGGCCGCTTCCTGCGCATCGGCTCCGAGCGCACCACGATCGGCGGCGTGCGCAGCGCGGACACCGTGCGCGAGATCGCCCACACCCTGCACCCGGACCGGGTCAAGTAGATGGCGGCACTCGCCCGGGCGGCGGCGCGGCGGGCCGGCGGGGACGCCGAGGCGCGCACCGTGCGCGCCGGCCCGGTCTGCGCCGTGCTCGGCTGCGCCCTCGTCCTCGCCCTGACCGCGTCGGTGTGCCTGGGCTCGACGAACGTGCCGCTGCCGGACGTGTGGTCGGCCGTGGTGCGCGGCATCACCGGCCAGGACCCGGCGCCGGGCACCCAGGACCTGATCGTGTGGCGCCTGCGGGTGCCGCGCGCCCTGCTGGCCGCGGTCGTCGGCGCGGGTCTGGGCCTGGTCGGCACGGCCGTACAGGCCCTGGTGCGCAACCCGCTGGCCGACCCCTACCTGCTGGGCATCTCCAGCGGCGCCTCCCTGGGCGCCGTCGCCGCCCTGGTGCTGGGCGCCGGGGCGGGCGGGGCCCTGGGGCTCGGCCTGGCCTCGGCGGCGTTCGCCGGGGCGCTCGCCTCCTTCGCGCTGGTGTGGGCCTTCGCCCGGCGCGGCGGCGGCTTCCGGCCGCTGCGGCTGGTGCTGGCGGGCGTGGGCATCGGGCAGTTCCTCTCCGGCTTCACCCACTACCTGGTGCTGCAGGCCGGGGACGAACAGCGCACCCACGGGGCGCTGTTCTGGCTGATGGGGTCCCTGGGCGGCGCCCAGTGGTCCACCCTGGCCCTGCCCGCGGCCGCCGTGGCACTGGGCCTGGCCGTGCTGCTGGCCCGCGGCCGGGCGTTGAACGCCGTGCTGATGGGCGACGAGACCGCCGCCGGCCTGGGCGTCGACGTCGTCCGGCTGCGGCGCGAGCTGTTCGTCGTCACCAGCATGCTGACGGGCGTGCTGGTGGCGGTCTCCGGGGCCATCGGCTTCGTGGGGCTGATGGTGCCGCACGCCTGCCGCATGGTGATCGGTGGCGACCACCGCCGGCTGCTGCCGGTCTCCGCCCTGTTCGGCGCCGTCCTGCTGACGGTCGTCGACCTGGTGGCCCGCACCGCGCTGCCCGACCAGGAGCTGCCGGTGGGCGTCGTGACGTCACTGGTGGGCGCGCCCGCACTGCTGTACCTGCTGGACCGGCGACTGGAGCGCGCATGAGGATCGCCATCGAGGACCTCGCGGTGTCCCTGTCGGGACGGACCGTGGTCCACGGCATCGACGTCATCGCCGAGGACGGCGAGATCGTGGGCCTGGTGGGGCCCAACGGCAGCGGCAAGTCCACCGTGCTGCGCACCGTCTACCGCCACCTCGCGCCCGACGCCGGGCGCGTCCTGGTGGGCGGTACGGACATCCGTACGCTGACACCGACGCAGTCGGCGCAGCGGGTCGCGGCCCTGCCGCAGGAGCGCGGCAGCGACTTCGAGCTGTCCGTGCGCGAGGTCGTCGCCATGGGCCGCACCCCCTACAAGCGGGCCTTCGCCGGCGAGGACGGCACGGACGCCGAGCTGGTCGCGGCCGCGCTGGAGCGGGTGGGCATGGCCGGCGCCGGCCGGCGGCGCTTCTCGGCGCTGTCCGGCGGCGAACGCCAGCGCGTCCTGCTGGCCCGCGCCCTGGCCCAGGACCCGCGGGTGCTGGTGCTCGACGAGCCCACCAACCACCTCGACGTACGCCACCAGGTGGAGCTGCTGGCGCTGCTGCGCGAGCAGCGCCGCACCACGCTGATCGCCCTGCACGACCTGAATGCGGCCGCGTCGGTGTGCGACCGGCTGCACGTCCTGCACGACGGGGCGCTGGTGGCCTCCGGCGCGCCGCGCGAGGTGCTCACCCCCGGCCTGCTGGCCGAGGTGTTCGGGGTGCGGGTGGCCGTGGTGGAGCACCCGTTGACGGGTGATCCGCTGATCGCCTTCGACCACCGCTCGCCCGCGGGCGGCCCGCCGGGCGCGGTGACCGCCGCGGGCGGCGCCGCCGCCCGCTGAGCGGCCGTCGGGCATCGGCCGGTCAGGCCGTCGCCTCGAAGTGGCTGGGGCGTCCGTCGCGCAGGACCAGGCGCCCCAGCCGCTCGGCGTCCGCGCGGCGCATCAGCCGCGCCCGGCCGCCGGCGTCCTTCAGGACGGCCGTGTGCCAGGGCGTGGCCCACACGTCGGCGCACTCCAGCAGCCGGATCCCGAACTTCTCGCCACCCACCGGCTGCGGGTGGATCGACAGGCGCACGGCGTCCGGATGGCGGTCGGCGACCAACGCGCCCCATGCCCGGCTCCGGGCGATCACCTCGTAGGCGCGGGCCCGGCAGGCCCGCTGCAGGGCCGAGCGGCTGCCGGTGTGGTGGGCGGTGTCCTCGACGAGGAAGCGCGTGATGCCGCGGTAGAGCCGGGCGGTCTCCTCGTCGCTGCGCACCGCGGCGCGCAGCTCCTCCAGGCGGGGGGCGTAGGCGTCGGTCACCAGGCGCCGCTTGGCGTCGTGGCCGAGGTCGCCGTGCACGTCGCGCAGGTCGAAGGTCTCCAGGTGGCGCAGGCCCTCGCGGCGGATGAGGGCGCGCAGTTCGTCCCCGTAGGCGTCCACGTCCTCGTCGCTCACGCCGATGCTGTCGGCGAAGATGTGGCCGTCCGAGCAGATGACCAGGCGGGCCCCGGGCGCGTACAGCTCGCCGATGCGGGCGCACAGGCCGTCGAGGAAGGCCAGCGAGAGGCGCTCGCCCTCGTCGGGCAGGCGCCCGAGGACCTTGGCGGGGTTGGGCGACTTGCAGGGGAAGCCCGGCAGGGTCAGCACGACGGGCTCGCCCGCGTCCGTGAACCTGCGTATCCGCTGCAACTGCCGCTCGTGCCGGGCCGGGTCCGGCACGGCCGGTCCGGCGGTGCGGTGGTAGGGCAGCAGCAGCCCGAGGATGCGGGCCTCCAGGCAGGAGGCGGGGGCGGGTGCGGGGGCGGGAGGGGCGAGGGTCATGCTGCGGTCATCCACGGTGGCGGGGGCAGGCGGGCGGGGCGAAGGAGACGGGCAGGGAGCTGGTGCCCCGGCCCAGGACGGCGGGGATCCACTGCAGCTCCTCGTCCGGCACGGCCAGGCGCAGCCCGGGCAGCCGGGCGATCAGCGTGCCGAGCGCGACCTGCAGTTCGATGCGGGCGAGGGCCGCGCCGGGGCAGAAGTGGATGCCGTGGCCGAAGGCCAGGTGCGGGCCCTGCGCCCGGTCGAGGTCGAGGGTGTCCGGGTCGGGGAAGCGCTCGGGGTCGCGATTGGCCGCGCACAGCGAGACGATGACCGAGTCGCCGGCGGGCACGCGGGTGCCGTGCAGGTCGGCGTCCTCGGCGAGGAAGCGCCAGGTGGTGAGCTCGAAGGCGCTGTCGATGCGCAGCAGTTCCTCGACGGCGGCGGGCATCAGGTCCGGCTCGGCGCGCAGCCTGGCCAGGGCCTCCGGTGCGCGCAGCAGCGCCACCAGGGCGGTGGTGATCTGGTTGGTGACCGGCTCCTGGCCGGCGACGAGCAGCTGGAAGACCATCGAGTCCAGCTCCTCGCGGGTCAGTTCGCCCGCGTCGTGGGCGGTGACCAGGCGGGCGAGCAGCCCGTCGCCGGGGTGCTCGCGCCGGTCCGCGACGACCTCGGCGATGTAGGTCTGCAGCTCGCGCAGCAGCGCCTCGTACGCGGGCCGGCCCGGGTCGGTCGGGCCGACCGGCGCGACGACCCTGCCCCAGTCGCGGCGGAAGCGCGCCGCCAGGTGCGGGGGCAGTCCGATGACCTCGGCGAGCACCTGGAAGGGGAAGCGGGCCGCGAAGCAGCGCACCAGGTCGACGGTGGCGGCCCCGTCCGCGGGCAGGGCGGCGTCGAGCAGCGCGTCGGCCATCTCCTGGAAGCGGGGCCGCAGCGCCTCCATGCGCCGCGGCGCGAAGGCGTCGGTGACCAGGCGGCGCATGACCGTGTGCTTCGGCGGGTCCTGGTGCAGCAGGTGCACCTGCAGCTGGGAGTGCTGGGGCTCGGGCATGATCGAGGCCCGGGCGCGCCAGGCGTCGTTGCCGAGCGCGTGGTTCTTGCCCAGCCGCGGGTCGGCCAGCGTGCGCTGCGCGGCGGCGTGCCCGGTGACCAGCCAGGCGGTCACCCCGCTGGGGAAGAGCACCCGGTGGACGGGGCCCTGCGCGCGCAGCCGCGCGTACAACGGGTAGGGGTCGCGCTTGTACGCGGGACCGAAGAGGGGGACGGGGTCGGGCAGCGGCACGGCGTGGGGCTCCTCGCGAGGTCGTGGACCCCAAGGAAGTCGTACGCCCGCGCGGGCGAGTTCCCGGCTTTTCGTACGACTCCCGGGCCGGCGCCCGTCGATGCCCCCGGTATCCCGGGGTAGTCGGCCGCGCGGGCCCGCTGGTTCCCGGCTGCGAAAGGGACAATCCTCACGCGCCGGGAAGCGGGCGATGCGCCCGGGCGGCCGGGCGGACCGTGCCACGATGCGGAGATGACCGCACGCCGAGTACCCCCGTACGCACCCCTCGTCGGCTTCGTGCTGCTGCTGGCCGCCCTCTTCGGCGTCGCCTGGGCGGCCGGTGCCGCGGCCGGCCCCGTGGCGCCCGGCATGCACCCCAGCGGGAGCTCCGGTTCCGGCTCCGGCACGGGTGGCGGCGGCATGGGCGGCATGAACGGGATGAACCACTGATGAGCACCCCGGCCTCGACCCAGGCGCCGGCGGTCACCACGGAGCTGATCGTCGGCGGCATGACCTGCGCCGCCTGCGTGGCCCGCGTCGAGAAGAAGCTCGGCCGGCTGGAGGGCGTGAGCGCGAGCGTCAACCTGGCCACCGGACGGGCCCGGATCGGCCACCCCGCGCACGTGACCGCCGAGGAGCTGGTGGCCGTGGTGGAGGGCGCGGGCTACACGGCCGCGCTGCCGCAGCCACCGGCGCAGGAGACGGCCCCCGCCGAGGGCGAGGGGCCGGGCCCGCTGGTCCGCCTGCTGATCACGGCCCTGCTCTCCGTACCGGTCCTGGTGCTCTCCATGGTCCCGGCCCTGCAGTTCCGCAACTGGCAGTGGCTGTGCTTCGTCCTCGCCTCCCCCGTCGCGGTCTGGGGCGCCTGGCCCTTCCACGACCGGGCGCTGCGCGGGCTGCGGCACTCCACGGCCACCATGGACACCCTCGTCTCGCTGGGCGTGGTCGCCTCCTACCTGTGGTCGGCGTACGCCCTCTTCTTCGGCGGCGCGGGCGAGCCGGACATGCGGATGCCGTTCACGCTCGTGCCGTCGGCCACCGGTGGCACCGCGGACGTCTACCTGGAGGCCGTCGTCGGCGTGCCCCTGTTCGTCCTGACCGGCCGCCTGCTGGAGGCCCGCGCCCGGCACGGCACCGGCTCCGCCCTGCGGGCCCTGGCCTCGCTCGCCGCCAAGGACGTCGTCGTCCGCGCCGCCGACGGCACGCAGCGCCGGGTGCCCATCGAGGAGCTGCGGGTCGGCGACCGCTTCGTCGTACGCCCCGGTGAGCGCGTGGCCACCGACGGCGTGGTCGTCACCGGCAGCTCGGCCCTCGACCTGTCCCTGGTCACGGGCGAGAGCGCCCCCGTCGAGGCCGGACCCGGCTGCGCGGTCGTCGGTGGCGCCGTCAACTCCGGCGGCCTGCTGGAGGTACGGGCCGAGGCCGTCGGCGCCGACACCCAACTGGCCCGCATCGCCCGCCTGGTGGAGGAGGCCCAGACCGGCAAGGCCCGCGTGCAGCGCGTGGCCGACGCCATCGCGGGCGTCTTCGTCCCCGCCGTCCTGGCCGTCGCCGTCACCGTCCTCGGCTTCTGGCTGGGCGCCGGCGCCGCCCCGCAGGCGGCGGTCACCGCCGCGGTGGCCGTCCTCGTGGTCGCCTGCCCCTGCGCCCTGGGCCTGGCCACCCCCACCGCCCTGCTCGCCGCCACGGGCCGCGGCGCCGGCCTCGGCATCCTCGTCAGCGGCCCGCAGGCCCTGGAGGGCCTGCGCCGGGTGGACACGGTGGTCCTCGACAAGACGGGCACCCTGACGACGGGCGCCATGACGGTCACCGACGTCGTCGCCCTGCCCGGCTGCACCGCGGAGCAGGCCCTGACCCTGGCGGGCGCGGCGGAAGCCGGCTCCGAACACCCGGTGGGCCGCGCGATCCACGCCCACGCGACGACGGTGGCAGGCCCCCTCCCGGAGGCGACAGCCTTCACGGCAACTCCGGGCCTGGGCGTCCACGCGACGGTGGAGGGTCACGAGGTGACGGTGATGCGCCCGGGGGCGGGCGAGGCCCCGGCGACCACAACGCCGGCAACCGCCCCCGGCGCCCACCGGGCAGTCACCCCCACCCCCCACGCGGGGGCCGGGGCGCAGCCCCGGGACGGGGAGCCGGAGGGCTCGCCCGAGGCCGGGGCGCACGAAGGCGCGGCAGCCGCCCTCGCCACCCACCCCGGGGCCGGGGCGGAGCCCCGTGACGGGGGGTCGGGGGGCCTGCCCCCCGGGAACGGTGGAAGGGCGGGACTGGGGCACCCCTCCCACCCCACCGAGCACCCGGCGGCATCCGCGACCGCCGAAGCCCTCCGCACCGCCCTGGCGGCCGCCGACGCCCGCGGCGACACCCCCGTCGTCGTCCACATCGACGGCACGCCCGCAGCCGTCATCGCCCTCGGCGACACCGTCCGCCCCGACACCTACCGCGCCGTGGACCACCTCAGGCGCCTCGGTCTGCGCCCGGTCCTCGCCACCGGCGACACCGAGGCGGCCGCCCGCTCCGTCGCGGAGCGCCTCGGCATCGACGAGGTGCACGCGCGGGCCACGCCGGAGGAGAAGGCCGCCCTCGTGCGCGCCTTGCGCGGCAGCGGCCACCGCGTCGCCGTCATCGGCGACGGGGTCAACGACGCGGCCGCCCTCGCCGGTGCGGATCTCGGGATCGCCATGGGCAGCGGCACGGATGCCGCGATCGGTGCGGCGGACGTCACGCTGGTGCGCGAGGACATGGGGGCGCTGGGCGATGCGGTCCGGCTGGCCCGGCGCACGTCGGTGACGGTGCGGTCCAACCTCGCGTGGGCATTCGCGTACAACCTCGTCACCGTGCCGCTCGCCGCCGTCGGCCTGCTCAGCCCGATGCTCGCGGCGGCGGCGATGTCCGTCAGTTCGCTGCTGGTCGTGGGCAACAGCCTGCGGCTGCGCAGCTGGCAGCCCCGTCCCCCCGCCGCAAGGAAGTCCCGGTGAAGAACTCCCTGATCGGCGCGGCCCGCGCCGCGCTCGTGCCGGCCGCGGCCGGTGCCCTGGCCCTGGCCGGCCTGACCGCGTGGGCGGCCTCGGGCGCGGCCGGCCGGCCGGCGTCGGTGACGGTGGAGGAGGCTCGGGTCCTCGTACCGTTCGGCTCGGACGACACCGCCGCGCTGCTGCGGCTGCGCAACTCCGGCGACGTGGACGACGAGCTGATCGGCGTGGACGTGCCGACGGCCGGCGGCGCGATGCTCAGCCGCACGGTGGTCCGCAACGGTGCCGGCACGATGCGCATGGTCCACTCGGTGACCGTACCGGCGCGCCGGACGCTGGTGATGTCGCCGCACACGGTGGACGTGATGGTCTACCGGCCGCCCGCCCTGCGCGTCGGCGACCGGCTGCCGTACGTGCTGCGCTTCCGCGAGAGCGGCACGGTCCGCGGGGAGGCGGTCGTCGTACGGCCGGGGAACTAGCACCCCGCAAGGGGCACAACGAGTAAAAGGGCCCACGGTGCGACGTCCGCACCGTGGGCCCCTTGCGTGACCGAGCTGGGCGTCAGCCCGCCAGCGCGGGCACCCGCTCCCGTGCCGCCGCTTCCGCGGCGGCCTCGTGCTCGGCCGCGGCGAGCTGGACGATCAGCGCCTCCCGTGCCCGCGCCACGCGCGAGCGGACGGTGCCCACCGGGCAGCCGGCGACCACGGCGGCCTCGGCGTACGGCAGCCCGAGCATCTGCGTGAGGACGAAGGCCTCGCGCCGTTCGCAGGGCAGGCGGTCGAGCAGCTGCGAGAGGACGACGCCCTCGTCGAAGCCGGGCAGCGCGGCCGGCTGGGCGCGTTCGGCGGCGGACTGCCAGTCGTCGGTGTCCGACAGCCGCGGCCGTGCCGCCTGGAAGCGCAGCCGGTCCACGACCGTGCGCCGGGCGATGGACAGCAGCCAGGTGCGGGCCGAGGAGCGGCCTTCGAAGCGCGGCAGGGAGCGCAGCGCGCGCAGGTACGTCTCCTGGACGAGGTCGTCCGCGCCCTGCGGGTCGTTGCTGAGCCGTGCCACGTAGCGGCGCACGTCGTTCTGGGTGGCCCTGATGAAGCGGTCGACCGCTTCGGCGTCGCCGCTGCGCGCGGCCAGGGCCCAGGCGGTCACCGTCTCGTCGTCACGCACGACGCCCCCCGGTGCGGGGGCGCGGCGTGGTGCCGGGGACGATGGCGGGGTGCATTGCAGTGAGGTACGTACCGCCGTCTCCGCCCGCCTCGACGGCGAGGAGGCGCCCCCGGGGGTGCCGGGGCCGGTGGTCGGGGCGCACCTGGAGGGGTGCGCGCAGTGCCGGGAGTGGCAGGAGCGGGCCCGCAGGCTGAAGGTCCTCGCGGCGGGGCTGGACCTCGGCTGAGCAGGCCGGCGGTGTGAGGGCAGGGGTCATCGCCCTGGGTCCTTCCTGGAATCCGGGCGCCCGGCGGCCGGGGGCGGTTGCTCCGCTCCCCTGCGGTGGGCGGGCCCGGTGAAGTGATTCGGCCCGGTGGGTCGCCGTCAGACGACGGCGACGCGGGCAGGAGGACCGCGCGTGGGGAGGACGTGGGCGTACAGCAGCTGGCGCAGCCGCTGTACGGCGTGGGCCAGCCCGGCCCGGACGCGGGGCGGCCCGGGCCGTACCGGTATGACGTCGAGGACCAGCAGCAGGGGCGCGCGCAGGCGGGCCCGCACGGTGCGGGCGAGCCGGAACGCGGCCTGCTCGCCGCCGGCGAGCCAGATGCCGCAGACGAGGGCGACGAGGACGTGCGCGGACCACATGCCGAGCGCGCCGTGCCCGGCGTGGGACATGCCGGGCATGCCCATGCCGCCGCTCATACCGGCCATGTCATGAGGTGCCCCCGCGCCCGGGGCGGGCAGCCCGTACCCGCCGCAGATCGTTCCGGCGGCGGGCATCAGGGCGTGATCGAACGGGCCGCTCGGCACGGCCTGCGCACCCTGCTGCACGCTCTGGGCGACCGTGAAGAAGGAGTGCAGAGCCGTCTGTGCGCCCACCGTGGCGAGCGTGATCAGCAGCGGCCCGCGTTCCCGGCCCGCCAGGAACCAGGCGCAGCTGCCGGTTCCGGTCAGGGCGACGGCGACGGCCCACCAGGGCACGGTGGTGCCGGACATCAGGGCGTGGCCGAGGGCGGCGAGCAGCACGCAGACCGCTGCGAACACCCCGGCTCGCAGCGTGCGCGGGACCTGACCGGCCTGCTGCCCTGTTTTCATGACGGGGACATCGTTGCACCCGCCCCGCGCGCGTCGACGGCGGGGGGCGCGCTGACGCCCGTACGACCCCCCGCTCGGCGCACGGCTCCGCCCCGTACCGTCCGCCCGGCGGTACGGGGCGGCGGGCCGCCGGCTCGGGGGGAAGACCGGCAGGCCCCGTCCCGTTGCGCCAGTGGGACTCGCACCGCCGAGTCAAGCGCGGCGGAGGCGGCGGCGGGAGCGTGTGCAGCGGGTCAATGCGGGTGCGGCCGCGCACACCCCGTGTGGAATGACCCCTTCCACAGCGGCCGGGGCGCGGGCTACCGGCTACCGGCTTCGGGAATACGGGGGGTACGGGCTACGGGCTACGGGCTACGGGCTACGGGCTACGGGCTACGGGCTACGGGCTACGGGCTACGACGAGGAGCGGGAGCCGGCCTGCTTCGTTTTCTTCGCGCCGTGGTGGGGCAGCCATGCGGCGCTGCTGCGGTCGCCGAAGCGGCTGCCGATGGCGCCCTTGATCACCGAGAGCGCGGCGGGCAGTGCCGCGATGGCCGCGGCCTTGATCGCGGAGATGCTGGTGAGGTCGAACCCGTCGGCGATGAGGATGCCGAGGAAGGTGGTCACGTACGCGGCGAGGGTCCGCTCGGCTATGTCGGAGATGACCTTGCTGTTCATGCAGGTGCTTCCGTTCGAAAGTCGCGGTCGGGCGGTCGGGCGGTTGCGCTGTCGTGCTGTCGTGCTGTCGGGAGCGGGGACGGAGGGCGCGGCGTGACGTGTGCACTCCAAGCTTCCGCTGCTCGGGGTCTTACCCGTACCGGACCCGTTCGGCACCCGTGGCGAGGGCGGTATCGTCGCCGCGACGGGCGGAACAGGGAGGGTCCACATGGCCAACCCCCAGCGTGACCGTTGTGCGGGCGACCCCTGGAGCGCGGGCGCCGCGCCCGTGCCGGCCGTCGACCCCGCCGAGCGGTGCCGGGCGGTCGGCGGCGCGCACTCGGCGTTCGTCGCGGACGGCGTACTGGACCCGGCTCTGCGCCCGGTCGTCGCGGCCTCCTGGCGGCGGTCCGCGGCGGTGCTGCCGCGCCCGGAGTTCATGGCACCGGTGGAGCTGGGCGACGACGAGCTGGAGCAGTACCGCGCGGCGCACCCGCTCGCGCGGGCGATGCCGCTGTTCCGGGAGCTGCTCGGTTCCATCGCCGACGACGGGGCGCACCTGCTGGCGGTGTGCGACGCGGCGGGCCGGCTGCTGTGGGTGGAGGGGCACGCGGGGGTCCGCAGCCGGGCCGAGCACATGAACTTCGTCCCAGGCGCCCGCTGGGACGAGCGGCACGCCGGCACCAACGCGCCCGGCACCGCGCTCGCCCTCGACCGTCCGGTGCAGATCTTCGCCACCGAGCACTACAACCGTCTCGTCCAGCCGTGGACCTGCGCGGCCGCGCCCGTCCACGATCCGCGTACCGGGCAGCTGCTCGGCGCGGTGGACCTCACCGGCGGCCACCACCTGGCCGTACCGCACACCCTCGCCCTCGTCCGGGCGACGGCCCGCGCCGCCGAGGCCCAGCTGGCGACCGCGTCCCCCGGCCCGCCCCTGCCGGGCCCCGCGCTGTCCGTACTGGGCCGCGACGAGGCGCTGCTGGTCACCGACGGACGGCGGGTACGGCTCGGGCGCCGGCACAGCGAGATCCTCGTCCTGCTCGCCGCCCGCCCCGACGGCCTGACGGGCGATCAGCTCACCGCGGCGTTGTACGGGGACCGGCCGGTACCGCCGGTGACCCTGCGCGCGGAGATCTGCCGGCTGCGCCGCCTGGTGCCCGGCCTGCTGCACTCGCGCCCGTACCGCCCGGCCGTACCGCTGCACACCGACATCGCCCTGGTCGAACGGGAACTGGACCACGGCGACGTCCGGGCGGCCCTGCGCGCCTACCCGGGCCCGGTGCTGCCCACGTCGGAGGCGCCGGGGGTGGCCCGGCTGCGCCGACTGCTGGAGGACCGGCTGCGCCGGGCCGCAGCCCATGCGACGGGGAGTGGCCGGTAAGCGTCCGCGAGCAACCTTCGCGCAACGTACGAACGGCTACCGTGCGGCCGCCCGTTCCCGCACCGTCCGCCTTCAGGGCTGGAGAACCCATGACCCGCTACGCCACCCCCGGCTCGCCCGACGCACTCGTCTCGTACCGGCCGCGCTACGACCACTGGATCGGCGGCACCTACGTACCGCCCAAGCAGGGCCGCTACTTCGAGAACCCCTCCCCCGTCGACGGCCGCACCTTCACCGAGGTCGCCCGCGGCACCGCGGAGGACGTCGAACGCGCCCTGGACGCCGCCCACGCGGCCGCCCCCGCCTGGGCCCGCACCTCCCCGGCCGAACGCGCCGCCGTCCTCAACCGCATCGCCGACCGCATGGAACGCAACCTCGAAGCCCTCGCCGTCGCCGAGTCCTGGGAGAACGGCAAACCCGTCCGCGAGACCCTCGCCGCCGACATCCCCCTGGCCATCGACCACTTCCGCTACTTCGCGGGCGCCGTCCGGGCCCAGGAGGGCAGCCTCTCGGAACTCGACGAGGACACCGTCGCCTACCACTTCCACGAGCCCCTGGGCGTCGTCGCCCAGATCATCCCGTGGAACTTCCCCCTGCTGATGGTCGCCTGGAAGCTCGCCCCCGCGCTGGCCGCCGGCAACGCCGTCGTCCTCAAACCCGCCGAGCAGACCCCCGCCTCCGTCCACGTCTGGCTCGACCTGGTCGCCGACCTCATCCCGCCCGGCGTCCTCAACATCGTCAACGGCTTCGGCGCCGAGGCCGGCAAGCCTCTCGCCGCCTCCCCCCGCGTCGCCAAGATCGCCTTCACCGGCGAGACGACGACGGGCCGCCTGATCATGCAGTACGCCTCGGAGCACCTCAAACCGGTCACCCTCGAACTCGGCGGCAAGAGCCCCAACATCTTCTTCGACGACGTCTCCGCCGCCGACGACGACTTCCTCGACAAGGCCCTCGAAGGCTTCACCATGTTCGCCCTCAACCAGGGCGAGGTCTGCACCTGCCCCTCCCGCGCCCTCATCCAGCGCGGCCACTACGCCGACTTCCTCGCCGCAGCCCTCACCCGCACCGAGGCCATCGTCCCCGGCCACCCCCTGGACACCGACACCATGATCGGCGCCCAGGCCTCCAACGACCAGCTCGAGAAGATCCTCTCCTACTTCGACATAGCCCGCCAGGAAGGCGCCCGCACCCTCACCGGCGGCACCCGCGCCGCCCTCGGCGGCGAACTCGCCGGCGGCTTCTACATCGAACCCACCGTCTTCGAGGGCCACAACCGCATGCGCGTCTTCCAGGAGGAGATCTTCGGCCCGGTCGTCGGCGTCACCCCCTTCACCGACCTCGACGACGCCGTCGCCCTGGCCAACGACACCCTCTACGGCCTCGGCGCCGGCGTCTGGACCCGCGACCACACCACCGCCTACCGCACCGCCCGAGCCCTCCAGGCCGGCCGCGTCTGGACGAACACCTACCACCAATACCCCGCCCACGCCGCTTTCGGAGGCTACAAACAATCGGGCTTCGGCCGCGAAGGCCACAAAATGGCCCTCTCCCACTACCAGCAGACGAAGAACGTGCTGGTGTCGTACTCCGCGAAGAAGCTGGGGTTCTTCTAGAAGCCGCGCCGGGCTTCCTGAATTGGCGTCAACTGTGCCCGGTGCTCTAGAATTTACGCACCCAACAGCACAGAGGAGAGGCGCCGTCCATGGGCACCAAATTCATCGAGGTGGACGAGACCCACAAGGGTCAGCCGGGCGTTGAGGAAGGGGTGAAGACGATCGAGGTCGGCGGTCAGACGATCACGACGCCGATTTTCGTCCAGCGCATCGACTTCGACGACCTCGCCCCCGAGGTGACCGAAGACCTGACCACGGTCAAGTTCGCCGTGACGGTGACGGAGGAAATGGAGGACTTCACCGGGGAGATGCACGAGGACGGTTCCCCGGTGACGGAAATCAAGGAAATCCAGGTGCCCAAGTGGCTCGAAGTCGACCTGGGCGCCGAATCCCTGAAGCAGTACGAGGAGGCCATGGCCCCCTTCATGGCAGCCGCCCGTGAAACCGAGCCCCCGGCCATCCCCGCCCCGCGCAAGCGCCGCAAGAAGTAACCCCGAGCCCCTCTCCTGCCGCCAGGAGAGGGGCTTCGTGATCCTCCGCACGATTGCAGGGCAATCCTCAGGGGCAGCGTCAAGGCAGCACCTGGGAGCCGAAAGGTCGGATGCGCCCGATGAATGAAGAAATACAGGCAAAAGATGCCCTCAAGCTCGCTCAATGGCACCTGAGTCGAGCGGATCAGCTCCGCTTGGGCCTGGTGAGCCGCACCAGCGCGCTGTTGAGCGCGAACGCGCTCGTCGTCGCCGGAGCAGTTCTCGTCTCCAGTGCGCCCTCTTCGCGCCTGGCGCCGATCATCTGGGGGTCCACCCTTGCCGTATTGACGATGAGCACATACTCGGTGGTTCAGGTGACCGGGGTGCTCACCGGTCCGCTACGCGGGCGCGACCTGTCCCGCCCACCCGGATCCCCGCCCGCCCTGGCCTTCAGCTACAAGGACACCCTGGACGAATTCAGCGACCCGGAGGCTTTCGGCGCCGGATTCATGGCACAAAGCACGGGTGATGCCACACGGTCGGCGCTCCTCGAACTATGGCGCTGCATGACGCTCCACCAGCTGAGGATGGCCAGACTGCACCGCGCGACTCGCTCCCTTCTCATCAGCACCATGGCGTTGATTGCTACAGCGGCCGAAAGGCTGGCCTTCCAGATCCTGTAAGCACGAGTTCTGTCGCCCTCCATTGAAGGAGCGCCGATGGGTACTACCGGGATTGGTCGACACCCGGCGCGCATCGCCATGCGATCGCTGGGCGCAGCCTGTCAGTGGGTGCCGATATAACCGTCCTCATGGCACTGAACTGGAAACTCGTCGTCGACAGCTCCAACGCACCCGCCCTCGCGGACTTCTGGGCCGAGGCGCTGGGGTACGTGGTGGAGGACCCGAGTGGGCTCGTCGAGCGGCTGCTGGCCGCCGGGCAGATCGGTGAGGAGGCCGTTGCCGTGCATCAGGGGCGCAGGACCTTCCGTGGTTTCGCCGGGATCCGGCATCCCGATGATCCGTACGACGAGGTGAGCGGGGTCGGGCGGGGGCGGCGGTTGCTGTTCCAGGATGTCGGTGAGGGCAAGACGGGCAAGAACCGGCTGCACATCGACGTCCACAGCGAGCCCGGCGGGCTCGACGCGCTCGTCGAGCGACTGGAGGGGCTGGGGGCGACTCGTGTGCGGGAGGTGAACAAGGGTCCGGCCGGCCACTGGTGGGTCATGCAGGACCCGGAGGGCAACGAGTTCTGCGCCGCGTAGGGGCCGGCCGGCATGGTCCCTACTTCCCGAAGGCCGCCAGGGCCAGGCGCAGGCCGACCGCGGGGGCGTTCTGGTTGGCGGTGGAGGACGTGCCCAGGGCGTAGACGGCTCGGCGGTTGAGGTCGCGGGTGGCGAAGACGCCGCTGCGGTAGCCGGGGTCGCTGCCGGTCTTGCCCCAGGCGGTCGAGCCGTCGGGGAGGGTGAAGGACATCAGGCCGACGCTGAAGCACGCCGTGCCCTTGGTGGGGCCGGTGTTGCAGTTGAGGTTGTTGGCGTAGCGCAGGGGCTTGCCGTCGAGGCCCTTGGGCACCGTGAAGAGTTCGGCGGCCTGGGCCGGGCGCAGGAGGCTGCCGTCGAACAGGCCGGTGATGAAGCGGTCGAGGTCGCCGGTGGTGGAGGTCATGCTGGCGGGCAGGCCGCCCTGCACGTTGACGTCGACGAGCTCGCCGTTGCTCCGGGGCATGTAGCCGGGGAGGTAGGGGCGGGGGACGGGGATGCTGCGTCCGGGGACCGCGGTCCTGGTCTCGCGCATCTTCAGCGGCTTGAGGATGCGCTTGGTCACCTCGTACTGGTACGGGTGCCCGGTGATCTGCTCGATCAGCTTGCCGGCGATGCGGTAGCCGAAGGAGTTGTACTCCTGCTGGGTGCCGGGGCCGAAGCGCGGGCCGGGGCCGGGGCGGCCCTCGGGGCGGAGGGTCTGCTGGATGATCTGGTCCCAGGTGAGGGAGCCGAGGCGGCCGTCGATGTCCTGGTCCGGTGTGGAGGCGGGGGCGCCCTCGAAGTCCTGGGGGAGGCCGCTGGTGTGGTTGAGCAGTTGCCGTACGGTGATGGGCTCCTTGAAGCGGTCCTCCGGCAGCAGGCCGGGCAGGTAGTGCTGCACGCTCTGGTCGAGGTCGACCCGGCCCTCGGCGGACAGCTGGAGGAGGATCACCGCTTCCATGGGCTTGCTGATGCTGCCGATCCGGAAATGAGCACTGGTGCTGATGTGCTTGCCAGTGACCAGGTCCCCGGAGGTGCCCCGCCAGGTCTGCGCGTCCCTGTGCACCTCGGCGACGGCGGCCGCGGCACCGTCGGTCGGGCGCAGACCGATGGCCTCGTTCAGGGCGGCGCGGTCCAGGCCGCCGGGCGCGCCCGTCGCCGCATGCGCGGGGGCCATGGTGAGCACGACGGCGGCTGTGGCCGCCGTGGCGGCGGCCAGGGACAGGGCCGATGAGCGACGCATGCAGGACTCCGTTTTTCCTCGTTCTTCGCTTGCGACGTCCACTCTTCCGTCGGTGATCTTCCCGTACGACCGGGATCACCCTGACCCGACCCCGACGCGTCCCTGACCTTCCTGTCGAGGAAGTCCCTGACGCAGCCGGTGGGCATTGCACCCAACGCACCGCATCCGTAATGGTGTTCGCATGCTTCACGACCGTCCCCGCCGGAGGGTGCCGAGGCCGGCGGACGTGGCCGCGCTGCTGCGCCCGCGTCCCCTGGAGCTCGACGGCACCCGGCGCCGGCTCGCCGCCGCGGCGACCGTGACGGACCTGCGCCGGGCCGCACGCCGCCGCGTACCGAGGGCCGTCTTCGACTACGTCGACGGGGGCGCCGGCGACGAGTTCTCGCTCGCCCGCAATCGGGCGGCCTTCGCGCGCATCGAATTCCGGCCGCGTGTGCTGCGCGACGTCTCCGCCGTGGACACCACCGCCACCGTGCTCGGCAGCCCCTGCGCCCTGCCGCTGGTGCTCGCGCCGACCGGGTTCACGCGGATGATGCACCACGAGGGCGAGGTGGCCGTGGCCCGGGCGGCGGGCCGCGCCGGCGTCCCCTACGCGCTGTCGACCCTCGGTACGACGTCGGTGGCCGAGCTGGCCGCGGCGGCTCCCGGCACCCGCCGGTGGTTCCAGCTGTACTTGTGGCGCGAGCGGGAACGCAGCGAAGAACTCGTGCGGCGTGCCGCGGACGCGGGGTACGAGGCGCTCGTCCTGACGGTCGACACGCCGGTGGCGGGGGCACGGCTTCGCGACGTGCGCAACGGGATGACGCTGCCGCCCGCCCTCACCGCCCGTACGTTCGTCAACGGCGCGCTGCGCCCGGGCTGGTGGCTGAATCTGCTGACCACCGCCCCGCTGGAGTTCGCGTCCTTGCGACAGTGGGGCGGTACCGTCGCGGAGCTCGCGGACCGGATGTTCGATCCGGCGGCCTCGCTCGCCGATCTCGCCCATGTGCGTGCCGTGTGGCCGGGCAAGCTGGTGGTCAAGGGCGTGCAGAGCGCGGAGGACGCCCTGTCGGTCGTCGAGGCCGGCGCCGACGCGGTCGTGGTGAGCAACCACGGCGGCCGGCAGCTCGACCGGGCCCCGGTGCCGCTGGAGGAACTGCCCGCGGTTGTCGAGGCGATCGGCGGCCGGGCGGAGGTCTACGTCGACGGGGGCGTGCTGTCGGGGGCGGACGCCGTGGCCGCGGTGTGCCTGGGCGCGACCGCCGTACTGGTGGGACGGGCGTACCTGTACGGGCTGATGGCGGGCGGCGGGGCCGGCGTGCGGCGGGTCCTGGACATCCTGGGCGCGGAGGTGCGGCAGACGATGCAGCTGCTCGGCGCGACGTCCGTCAAGGACCTGACACCGGAACGCGTACGCCTGCGGCCCTCGGGCCGGTGACCTCGGAGGCGCTGCCCACCGGCCGGGCGGACGCCATCGCGTGGCAGGCCCCGAACCCGTCGGCGCGGCCGACGACGCGCCCGGCTTCGATGCGGATCGCCGTCTCGGTGTCGTCGTCCACGGCCGTCACGCCCGCGGCTGCGGCGACGGCGCCGGCGGTGTCGCACACGACGCGCAGGGCCGGCCAGGCCGACCGGGGGAAGGCGCTGCGCAGGCAGCCGCACAGCTCGGCGACGACGAGCCGGGCGAGGGGCATGAGTTCGCCGGGGTCGCCGGTGACGACGACCACCGTGACGGGAGTGCCGGGTGGTGCGGCGCGGACGGCCTCCTCGACCGCGGAGAGCCGGTGCAGGCCGAGCACGGCGACGATGCCGTCCTCGTGCAGGGGCGCGGGTGCGGCCCGTACGGCGTCGACGGCCGCGGGCGGCTCCCAGGGCCGGTCCTCGGCGCGGGCGGGCGGGTGCACGGGCGGGGGCGCCCACCAGTCGTTGAGTTCGAGCCCGCACAGCCGCTCGGCGGCGCTGACCATGTCGAAGGGCTGCACGAACCCGGGCGCGGCGGCGGCGAGTTGCCGGGCTCCGTGCAGGGAGGTCAGCACCGTCTCGGCGAGCCGGACGAGCCGGCCGGGGGGCGCGCCCTGCGGCGACCGGGGTGGCCGCAGGTGTTCGAGGGCGAGCGCGAGGAGGAGCGCGTCGAGCTTCATCAGCTCGACGAACGGCTGTGCGAGCCGGGTGTCGGCGAGGATTTCGGGCAGCGCGTCGACGTCGATGCGGGCCTCGCCGTACTGCGGGGGGACGCCTCCGGGAGCGGAACCGGCGTCGGCGAAGCCGGTGCCGGGCAGCCGGGCGACCCAGGTGCGCGCAAGGGCGCCGAGCGCCTCGCGGGCCGTGCCGCCCGCCTCGGTGGCCGGCGGGGCGGGCGCGCGTTCGGCGCGCTCGGCCAGAACGGTGAAGTACAGGGCCCGTTTGCCGGGGAAGTTGGAGTAGACGGCGCCGCGGGTGAGCTCGGCGCGCTCGGCGACGGCGTCGATCCGGGCGGCCCGGAAGCCCTTCTCGGCGAACTCCTCACGGGCGGCGGCCAGCACCCTGGCACGCGTGCGCTCCTGCGTCTGCGCCCTGTTGAGCCGAGCCATTGTCCTCCTCGTACCGGGCCCCCACAGGGCGGCCGTCAAATTACCCTAGCATCGGGATGACGGGAACATCTGGATGGCAGGGGCAGCTGTTAAAGTCACGCAAGAGCGCGCGGGGTTCCCAGGCGGGGCCGCGGCGCACCGGAGGGGACGGGTCGACGGGTCATGGCACGCATCGGTGACGAGGGGTTCCTGCTGAAGTGCTCCTTCTGCGGGAAGACGCAGAAACAGGTCAGGAAGCTCATCGCCGGCCCGCCCGGCGTGCACATCTGCGACGAGTGCGTGGGGTTGTGCAACGAGCTCATCGAGGAGGAGCTGGCGGTCGTCACCGAGGCGCCGCTGGAGGAGCTGCCCAAGCCGGCGGAGATCCACCGGTTCCTCGACCAGTACGTGGTGGGCCAGGAGGCCGCGAAGCGCTCGCTGGCGGTGGCCGTCTACAACCACTACAAGCGCGTGTGGGGCATGGAGGACGACGACAAGGACGTCGAGGTCGCCAAGTCGAACATCCTGATGCTCGGACCCACCGGCTGCGGCAAGACCTACCTCGTGCAGACCCTGGCGCGGCTGCTGAACGTCCCGTTCGCCATCGCCGACGCGACCGCCCTGACCGAGGCCGGCTACGTGGGCGAGGACGTCGAGAACATCCTGCTCAAGCTGCTGCAGGCCGCCGACTACGACGTGACCCGGGCCGAGACCGGCATCGTCTACATCGACGAGATCGACAAGATCGCCCGCAAGAGCGAGAACCCCTCCATCACCCGGGACGTCTCCGGCGAGGGCGTCCAGCAGGCGCTGCTGAAGATCCTGGAGGGCACGACGGCCTCGGTGCCGCCGCAGGGCGGGCGCAAGCACCCGCACCAGGAGTTCATCCAGATCGACACCTCCAACGTGCTGTTCATCGTGGCCGGTGCCTTCGCGGGCCTGGAGAACATCATCAACGACCGGGTGGGCCGGCGCGGGCTGGGCTTCGGCGCCCAGATCGAGCCGGTCACGACGCGCGCGGACGGGGACGTCTTCGCCAGCGTCATGCCGGCCGACCTCGTCAAGTACGGGCTGATCCCCGAGTTCATCGGCCGGCTGCCGGTCATCGCCCGCGTCTCCAGCCTCGACAAGGCGGCCCTGCTCAAGACGCTGACCGAGCCGCGCAACGCGCTGGTCAAGCAGTACAAGAAGCTGTTCGAAATGGACCAGGTGGAGCTCGAGTTCAGCCGGGGCGCGCTGGAGGCGATCGTCGACCGGGCCATTCTGCGCGGCACGGGCGCCCGCGGTCTGCGCGGCATCATGGAGAACGTCCTGCGGCCGGTCATGTTCGACATACCGAGCCGCAGCGACGTCGTCAAGGTCGTCATCAACGAGCGCACGGTCACCGAGAACCGCAGCCCGATGATCGTGACACGGCCGCCCTTCTCCGAGGTGTCCGGCGGCCACTCCGCCTGACGGCAGCTGCCCGGCGGCCCGGGGGCCTGCGCCGCCCGCCGACGTACGGTACGTCGGCCGGCGATGCGGGCCCCTCGCCGTTGCCGTCCTCACCGTTGTCGTCCTCACCGTCACCCCTTGCCGTCGCTCCTCGCCATCACCTCCCCGCGCGCAGCTCCGCCTCGATCACCGAGGCGATCCGGCCGAGCATCTCCGGCTTGAGGATGCCGGCGTGGGTGGTGGCCACCCGGTGGCAGACGACCTCGCCGTCGACGTACGGGCGCCAGCTGCCGGCGTCCAGCACGGTGTCGGTCTCCTCCGTCGCCGCGAACAGCACCATGCGCGTGGCGACCCGCTCATGCCGGTAGCGCGCCGTGACGGCGATGTTGTTCTCCAGCACCCGCATGATGGTGAGGAATTCCTCCTCCTCGATGCTGCCGAGCACGGTGTTGGTGGTCCGGGCCAGCTCGGCGAACTCCTCGAAGCCCATCGGCCCGGCCGGCACCTGCTCCGTGCCGACGCCCAGCAGGTCGAGGATCCCCCGGTAGTACTCCTCGTGCGCATGCTCCTCCAGCTCGCCCTCGTCGGCGGCCGGTTTGGCGTCCAGGCAGACGATCAGGGCGACCTCCTGCCCGCGCTCGCGCAGCCGGGCGGCCATGGCGTGGGCCACCACCCCGCCGAAGGAGTGACCCAGCAGGTGGTACGGCCCCGACGGCTGCACCCGGCGCATCGCCTCGATGCAGTCGTCGGCCACCTCCTCCAGCGACCGCGGCAGGTCGTCGGGGTGCGCCAGGCCGCGGGCCTGCAGCCCGTACAGTGGGACGTCAGCGGCCAAGTGCGGCAGCAGGGCGGCATAGTTCCAGCTCATGCCGCCACCGGAGTGCAGGCAGAACAGCGGCGGCCGCTCCCCCCTCGCCCGCAGGGGCAGCAGGACGTCGAAGGCACTGGACCTCTCCCCCTCGCCGCCCAACCGCTGCGCGAGCGCGGCCACCGTCGGCGCCTCGAACAGGGCCCGCAGGGGCAGCTCGACACCCAGGACGTCACGGATGCGGCTGATCAGCCGGGTCGCCAGCAAGGAGTGCCCGCCCAGGTCGAAGAACCCGTCGTCGACCCCCACCCCCGGCACCGCCAGCACCTCCGTGAACAAACCGCACAGCACCTCCTCCTGCGGGGTGCGCGGCGGTCGCACCGGGCCGCCCCCGTAGTCCGGGGCGGGCAGGGCGCGCCGGTCGACCTTGCCGTTGGGGCTGAGGACGAGCTCGTCGAGGGCCACGACGGCCGCGGGCACCATGTACGCCGGGAGCCGGTCGCGCAGCGCCTCGCGCACGTCCGCGGTGGAGAAGGACTCCGGATGCTCGGGCACGACGTACGCCACCAGGCGGGTGTCGCCCGCCGCGTGCCGGTCCGCGACGACGACGGCCTGCACGATGCCGGGCAGGCGCCGCAAGGCGGCCTGCACCTCGCCGGGTTCGACCCGGAAGCCGCGGATCTTGACCTGGTCGTCGGCGCGCCCGAGGAACTCCAGCTGTCCCTCGGCGTTCCAGCGGACCACGTCGCCCGTGCGGTACATCCGCTCGCCCGGGCCGCCGAAGGGATGTGCGACGAAGCGCTCGGCCGTCAGTCCCGGCCGGCCCAGGTACCCGCGGGCCAGCCCGGCACCGGCTATGTACAGCTCGCCCACCACGCCCCGCGGCACCAGGCGCAGCCCGGCGTCCAGCACGAACCCGGACAGCCCGAACAGCGGCCGGCCGATCGGCACCGCAGGCGCCTCGCGCCCGGTCAGCGGCGTGCTCATGGCCGCCCCGACGGTCGACTCCGTGGGCCCGTACGCGTTGATCATGCGGCGCCCCGGGGCCCACCGGCCCACCAGGTCCGGCGGGCACGCCTCGCCCGCCACCAGCAGCACCGCCAGCCCGGCGAGGGCGCCACCGGGCCCGTACCCGTCCAAGGTGGCCAGCACCGACGGCGGCAGCGTCACGTGCGTGACCTGCAGGCGCCGCATGGTCTCCTGCAGCGCCTCGCCCGCCAGCGCGTCGGCCGGGACCGCCACCAGGCTCGCCCCGGCGGCGAAGGCCATCACCAGCTCCCACACGGACACGTCGAAGCTGGGCGAGGCGAACTGCAGGACCCTGCTCTCCGGTGTGAGGGCGAAGCCGTCGACCTGCGCCCTGGCCAGGTTGGCGATGCCGGCGTGGGTGACGGCCACCCCCTTGGGCCGGCCCGTGGAACCGGAGGTGTAGATGACGTACGCGGGGTGCGCGGGATGGACGGTCACCTCGGGTGCGGTGTCCGGGAAGCGGGAGAGATCCTCGCGCTCGGTCCATCCGTCGTCGAACACCTGGGCGGGCTCCGCGTCCTGCAGCATGAACGCGATGCGCTCGGCCGGGTAGTCCGGGTCGACGGGGACGTAGGCCGCCCCGGTCTTCAGCACGCCGAGCACGGTCGCGACCAGCCCGGGACCGCGCCGCATCAGCAGCGCCACGCGCCGCTCGGGCCCCACCCCGCGGTCGAGCAGCCAGTGCGCGATGCGGTTGGAGAGCCGGTCCAGCTCCCCGTACGCCAGGTGCCCGGCGTCCCACCGCAGCGCGACCGCGCCCGGGTCCCGGGCCACCGCCCGGGCGAAGAGCTCCGGCAGCGTCACCGCCGGCTCGTCGGACCGGTCGGCCCGCGACCACGCCAGCAACTCCTCCCGCTCCCCCGCTCCGAGGATCTCCAGCGCCCCGATCGACCGCCCGGGATCCGCGACCGCTGCCCGCAGCAGCCGGGACCACCGGTCGGCGAGGACGCGCACGGTCTGCGCGTCGTACAGGTCGGTGGCGTATTCGATCAGGCCGGTCAGCCCGGCGGGACGGCCCCCGTCGTCGAACGTCTCGGCGACGCTGAAGAACACGTCGAACTTGGCCGATCCCACCCCGATCGGCTCCGTGCGCACGCGCAGCCCCGGCAGCTCGAACCGGGCGTCGTCGCCGCTCTGCAGCACCAGCACCACCTGGAACAAGGGGTGATGAGCGGTGGACCGCTGCGGGTTGAGCTTCTCCACGAGGTACTCGAAGGGCACATCCTGGTGCATGTAGGCCGCCAGGCTCGTCTCGCGGACGCGGGAGAGGAGAGTGGAGAAGGCGGGGTCACCGGAGGTGTCGGTGCGCAGGACGAGGGTGTTGACGAAGAAGCCGACCAGATCGTCCAGGCCCTCGTCCCCCCGGCCGGCGATGGGCGAGCCCAGGGTGATGTCCTCACCCGCCCCGAGCCGGGTCAGCAGCGCGGCCAGACCGGTCTGCAGCACCATGAAGAGCGTGGTGCCGGAGGTGCGGGCCAGCTCCCGCAGCCCGGCGTGCGTGCGGGCATCGATCGTCAGCGGCGCCACGTCGCCCTGGTAGGAGGCGACGGCCGGCCGGGGCCGGTCGGTCGGCACGGTCACCTGCTCGGGGAGACCGGCGAGGTGGTCGGTCCAATAGCGGGCCTGACGGACGAAGAGGCTGTCGGGATCGCTGTCGTCGCCGAGCACTTCGTGCTGCCACAGGGTGTAGTCCGCATACTGCACGGGAAGCGGCGACCACTGCGGCGCCCCGCCTTCCAGCCGGGCCCCGTAGGCGGCCACCAGGTCACGGGCCAGCGGCCCCATCGACCAGCCGTCGCCCGCGATGTGGTGGACGACGAGCACCAGGACCGACTCCTCCGGCCCCACTGACAGCAGCCGGGCGTGCACGGGGATCTCCCGGTCGAGCGCGAAGCCGTACCGCACGGCGTCGCGCACCGCCTCCGCCACCTGCTCCTCCCGCACCCGCACGACGGGCAGCGGGAGACGGGCCTCCTGAGGGGTGAGGACGTGCTGCCGGGGGCGGCCGTCGGTGTCGGGGAAGACCGTCCGCAACGGCTCGTGGCGGGCGATCACGTCGTTGAGGGCGGCCTCCAGGGCTGCCACGTCGAGCTGCCCGGTGAGGCGCAGGGCGAGCGGCATGTTGTAGGTCGAGGAGGGGCCTTCGAACTTGTACAGGAACCACAACCGCTGCTGCGCGAACGACAAGGGGAGCACGGCGGGGCGCGGGCGGGGGGCGAGAGCGGTACGGGCGGTGTCCGACGGAGCACCCACGTGGTGGGCCAGGCCGGCCACTGTCGGTACGTCGAACAGCGTCCGCAGGGCGATGTCCGCGCCCAGCACGCTGCGGATGCGGCTGACGAGGCGGGTGGCGAGGAGGGAGTGGCCCCCGAGGTCGAAGAAGTCGTCGTCGATGCCGACCTCCGGCACGCCCAGCACGTCCGCGAAGAGCGCGCACAGGGCTTCCTCCTGCGGAGTGCGCGGTTGGCGTGTGGTGTCCGTGGTGTAGTCGGGGGCGGGCAGGGCGGCGCGGTCGAGCTTGCCGCTCGGGGTGAGCGGCAGGGCGTCCAGGACGACAACGGCCGACGGCACCATGTGTGCGGGCAGCCGGGTGCGGAGAGCGTCGCGAAGGGAGGCACGAAGGGAGGTGCGAAGGGAGGCGGTCGAGGAGAGCCGCTCGTCGGGAGCGGGGGTCGGGACGATGTAGGCGACGAGGCGGGTGTCATGGTCCTGGTACCGGCGCGCCACGACGACGGCCTGGGCGACACCGGGCTGAGCGCGCAGGACGGCTTCCACCTCGCCGGGCTCGATACGAAAACCCCGGATCTTCACCTGGTCGTCGGTCCGCCCCAGGAACTCCAGCTGCCCGTCGGTCGCCCACCGCACGAGGTCGCCGGTGCGGTACATGCGGCTCCCGGGCGCGGTGGCGTAGGGGCATGCCACGAAGCGTTCAGCGGTCAGGTCGGGACGCCCCCCGTACCCGCGGGCCAGACCAGGCCCGGCAACGTACAACTCACCGGGCACGCCGGGCGGGACGAGGCCGAGGCGCTCGTCGAGGACGAGGAGCCGCACGCCGGGGACGGGACCGCCTACCGGTGCGCGCGCTCCCGACAGCGGGCAGCTCATCGCCACCGCGACCGTGGCTTCCGTGGGGCCGTAGGCGTTGACCATGCGACGACCCGCGGACCAGGCGGATACCGCCTCGGGAGGGCACGCTTCCGCCCCGACCATCAGCGTTTCCAGCCGCGACAACCGCTCCGGGGCGCCGGCAGGCAGCGACATCAACACCGACGGCGGCAAGAACGCATGCGTGATCTCGTTGCCCGACAGTAGGAGCTCCAGCTCCTCCCCAGCCAACTGCCCACGATCCGCAGCCACTACCAACGCCGCACCCGACGACAACGCCAGCAGCATTTCGAGAACCGATGCGTCGAAACTCAGCGAGGCCGCCCGGAGCACCCGAGCACCTGGCCGGATCCCGGCCCGCTCCCGCAAACCGGTAGCCAGCCCCGCCAAGCCCTCGTGCGAAACCACGACACCCTTCGGCGCACCCGTCGAACCCGACGTATAGATCACATACGCCGGATGCTGCGGCAACAACCGCACCACAGGCCCGGAGTCGCGCTGCATCGCCAGCGCCTCGGCGAGGGCGGAGTCGTCGAGAACGACCGCGGCGTCGGCGTCGGCGAGCAGCCGGCGGATGCGTTCGGCGGGGTAGTCGGCGTCCACAGGTACGTAGGCCGCGCCCGCCTTCAGCACGCCCAGCACCGCGGCCACCTGCCCCGCACCCGCAGGCACCGACACCGCCACCACGTCCTCCGGACCGACTCCACGCTCCACCAGCCACCACGCGACCCGGTTCGCCCGGGCATCGAGCTCGGCGTACGTCCAGGTGGTGCCCCCTTCCACCACGGCAACCGCGCCGCCATCGGCCCGCACCCGTTCCTCGAACAGCGCAGGCCAGGTCTGCTGCGGCCCGGCATCTCCACCGACACCAACGCCCCAGTCGTCGAGGAGGCGCTCCCGCTCGTCCTCGCTGAGGACCGGCAGGGCGCTGATCGGTCGGCCCGGTGCGGCTGCGGCAGCTGCCAGCAGTCGTACCCAGCGCGCCGCGAGCGCCTCCACCGTCCCCCGGTCGTACAGATCCTTGGCGAACTCCACAACACCTTGAACACCGGCCGGATCGCCTGCGTTGCCGAAGGACTCGGACAGGCTCAGCGTCAGGTCGAACTGCGAGCCTCCGGCGCCCGGATCCTGGTACTGCGCACGAAGTCCGGGGAGTTCGAAGTGGACGTCGGCGTTGTTCTGCAGGGCGAGCATGATCTGGACGAGGGGGTGGTGGGCGGTGGTCCGGCGGGGGTTGAGCTTCTCGACCAGGTACTCGAAGGGCACGTCCTGGTGGCTGAAGGCCGCCAGACTCGTCTCCCGCACCTGCTCCAGCAAGTCGGTGAAGGAGGGGTCGCCGGAGGTGTCCGTACGCAGCACGAGGGTGTTGACGAAGAAGCCGACCAGATCGTCCAGCCCCTCGTCCGTACGCCCCGCGATCGGTGAACCCACGGCAATGTCGGTGCCCGCACCCAACCGCGTCAGCAACGCGGCCAAACCCGCATGCAGCACCATGAACAGCGTGGTGCCGCTGGTACGCGCCAACTCCCTCAACGCCTCGTGCGCCCGTGCGTCGAGCGAGAAGGAGAGGGTGTCGCTCTCGTACGAGGCGACGGGCGGCCGCGGATGGTCGGCCGGTACCGTCACCTGCTCGGGCAGAGCAGCGAGATGATCGGTCCAGTAGCGGGCCTGGCGGGCAAAGACGCTGTCGGGATCGCTGTCGTCACCGAGCAGTTCGTGCTGCCAGAGGGTGTAGTCCGCGTACTGCACGGGCAACGGCGACCACTGCGGCTCCTCACCCGCCACACGCGCCGCGTACGCAACGGCCAGATCGCGTCCCAGCGGTCCGGAGGACCAGCCGTCGCCCGCGATGTGGTGCACGGCCAGCACCAGCACCCATGCGTCCGTCCCGTTCCCCACGGACAGGAGACGGGCGCGGAAGGGAATCTCCCGGTCGAGAGCGAATCCGTGCCGGACGATCTCATGGATCCGGGCGCGGACGGCTTCCTCTTCGGTGACGCGCTCGACGGGCAGCCGCAGCCGCGCCTCCTGCGGGCTGAGCACGTGCTGCCGCGGGCGGCCGTCGGTGTCGGGGAAGACCGTCCGCAACGACTCGTGCCGCGCGACCACGTCGTTGAGAGCGGCCTCCAGCGCCACCACGTCCAGCCGACCGGTGAGCCGCAGGGCGAGCGGCATGTTGTACGTCGACGACGGCCCCTCGAACTTGTACAGGAACCACAACCGCTGCTGCGCGAACGACAACGGCAGCGCGTCCAGGCGCGGACGAGGAGCAAGGGCGGTACGAAGAGCGACGGCACTCCGCAGCTGTCGTACCAGCCGGGCCACGGTGGGGGCGTCGAAGAGGGTGCGCAGGGGCACTTCGGCGCCGAGGGTGGTGCGGATCCTGTTGACGAGCTTGGTGGCGAGGAGGGAGTGGCCGCCGAGGTCGAAGAAGTCGTCGTCGATCCCCACCTCCGCGAGCCCCAGCACCTCGGCGAACAGGGCGCACAGGATCTCCTCCTGCGGCGTGCGCGGCGCCCGCCGCGCGCCGGATCCGTAGTCCGGCGCGGGCAGGGCGGCACGGTCCACCTTGCCGCTGAGGGTGAGGGGTAAGGCGTCGAGGGCGACGATCGCCGACGGCACGAGGTGGGCCGGGAGCACCTCCTTGAGCGTGTGCCGCAGGTCGGTGACCAGGTCGCCGGTGCCGCGGGCACGGGCGGGGTCGCTGACGAGCGCCGGCAACGGCAGGTCGGTGACGGGCGCGTACGTCCCTGTGAACGCCCGCGCCTCGTCGGCGTACGGGACGAGCACCGCGTCGTACCGGTCGACCTCTTGAGGGTTCCAGGTGAGGAGGGCCCGGCACCCCTGCTGCACGGCCCAGCGATGAACGGCCTCCGGGTCCGGCCCTGCGCCCTCCGCCACCTCGGCCAGCAGCTCACGGATGCGCTGCACCGGCGCCCCGCCGGCCGCCGCCCGCTCGGCGGCGACCTCGCCGGTCAGGCGGGAGTTGGGGATGCCGGTGATGCGGACGGGGCCGGGGGCGGTGGCGTCGTCCAGGGAGGTGATGTCCTGACCCCAGGCGAGGGCAGGGAAAGCCGACACATCGGTTGCTGTTGCGGCTTTGTGGAGGGTGACTTCGTAGCGGTGGCGGGTGAGTTCGTTGTGGGCGGTGCCGCGCTTGAGACGAATGTCGACGGGGACGTTCCGGGTGGTGGCCCAAGTGGTGAAGAAGCCGGGATCGAGGAGGAGTTCCTTCTCGGTGACCACTGCCTGCTCGACCGCGGCACGCAGGTGACCGGTGTCGGGGGCGTGGGGGGCATGGATGGCGGTGTGGAAAGCACGGACCGAACCACGGTGGCGGACGTCACCGACCACAATCCGGCCACCGTCGGCAAGGAGCTGCCATGCCTGGTCGAGAACACGCTGCAGGTAACCATGATCCGGGAAGTACTGGACGACCGAGTTGAGCACGATCGTGTCGAAGAAACCCGCCGGCAGATCAGTGAAATCGTCGGCAGGACGGCACAACAGCCGCACGTGATCCCAACCGGCCGCCGTGATCTGCCCACTCAGCCGGTCGATGACGGCCGAGGAGAAGTCGGTGGCCCAGTAGGACTCCACCTCACCCGCCACATGCCCCAGCAGCAGGCCCGAACCCACACCGATCTCCAGCACCCGCCGCGGCTGCCACTCACAAACACGCGCCACAGCAGCATCACGCCACTCCCGCATCTCGCCCAGCGGTATCGGTTCACCCGTGTAGGAGCTGTTCCAGCCGGCGAAATCCTCGCCCAACACCTCCGAATCCGGCCGGGCATACACCGACTCGTAGATCTCCTGCCATTCGTCGACCTGCTCTCCGGCGGACGCGCTGCCGCCATCGTCCGAGCCGGACGGCACGATGTAGGCGACGAGGCGGGTGTCGTGTTCCTGGTGCCGACGCGCCACGACGACGGCCTGGGCGACGCCGGGCTGAGCGCGCAGGACGGCTTCCACCTCGCCGGGCTCGATACGAAAACCCCGGACCTTCACCTGATCGTCGGTCCGCCCCAGGAACTCCAACTGCCCGTCGGCCGCCCACCGCACCAGGTCGCCGGTGCGGTACATCCGCTCACCCGGCGCATAAGGACAGGCCACGAACCGCTCGGCAGTCAGATCGGTACGCCCCCCGTAACCCCGCGCCAGAGCAGCTCCGGCAACGTACAACTCGCCCGGAACGCCGGACGGAACCAGCTTCAACCGCTCGTCGAGCACCAGCAGCCGCACTCCGGGCACGGGGCCGCCTATCGGCGCGCGCGCTCCCGACAACGGGCGGCTCATCGCCACTGCCACGGTGGCCTCTGTCGGACCGTACGCATTCACCATGCGACGCCCCTTCGACCAAGCGGCGACCACTTCCGGCGGACATGCCTCCGCCCCGACCATCAGCGTTTCCAGCCGCGACAACCGCTCCGACGCGCCGGCAGGCAGCGACATCAACACCGACGGCGGCAGAAACGCATGCGTGACCCCACCGCCCGACAGCAGGAACTCCAGCTCCTCCCCCGCCAGCTGCCCACGATCCGTAGCCACCACCAACGCCGCGCCCGACGACAACGCCAGCAGCATCTCCAACACCGACGCATCAAAGCTCAGCGACGCAGCCCGCAACACCCGGGCGCCGGGACGCACCCCCGACCGCTCCCGCAAACCGGCAGCCAGCCCCGCCAAGCCCTCATGCGAGACCACCACGCCCTTCGGCACCCCCGTCGAACCCGACGTGTAGATCACATACGCCGGATGCTGCGGCAACAACCGCACCACAGGCCCCGAACCGCACTCCCTCCCCAACGCCTCAGCCAAAGCAGAAGCATCAAGAACGACCCGAGCCCCCGCGTCATCCAGCACCTGCCGAATACGTTCCGCCGGATACTCCACATCCACCGGCAGATACGCCGCCCCCGCCTTCAACACACCCAGCACCGCCGCCACCTGCCCGGCACCCGCAGGCACCGACACCGCCACCACATCCTCCGGACCGACCCCACGCTCCACCAACCACCACGCAACGCGATCGACCCGGGCGGCCAACTCCCCGTACGACCAGGTGGTGTCCCCCTCCACCACCGCAACCGCATCCGCATCGGCCCGCACCCGCTCCTCGAAGAGCACCGGCCAGCTGCGCGACTCCGATTCCTCGCCAACGCCCCACTCACCGAGCAGACGCTCCCGCTCGTCCTCGGCAAGGATCGGCAACTCGCCGATCGCCCGCCCCGGCTCCGCCGCGGCTTCCGCCAGCAGGCGCACCCACCGGGCCGCGAACGCCTCCACCGTCCCGCGCTCGTACAGGTCGGTGGCGAACTCCACGAAGCCCGTGACACCGGCCGGGCGGCCGGCGTCGTCGAAGGTCTCGGAGACGCTCAGCGTCAGGTCGAACTTCGCCGTGCCGGTGCCGAGGGGTTCGGTGCCGACCTGCAGGTCCGGCAGGTCGAAGCGGCCTTCTTCGTTGTTCTGCAGCACCAGCGCCACCTGGAACAGCGGATGCCGACCCGCCGACCGCTGCGGATTGAGACGCTCCACCAAGTACTCGAACGGCACCTCCTGATGTGCGAAGGCCGCCAGACTCGACTCCCGCACCCGCTCCAACAGCTCACCGAACGACGGATCTCCCGCGGTGTCCGTCCGCAGCACCACCGTGTTCACGAAGAATCCGACGAGATCGTCGAGGGCCTCGTCCGTGCGTCCGGCCACACCACTGCCGACCGCGATGTCGGTGCCCGCGCCCAGGCGGGTCAGCAACGCGGCCAGCCCCGCGTGCAGCACCATGAACAGCGTGGTGCCCGAAGAACGCGCCAGCTGCCGCAGGGCGTCGTGCGTCTGCGGCCCGAGGTCGACGCGGATCGCGTCGCCTGCGTACGAGGCCACGGCGGGCCGGGGCCGGTCGGCGGGGACGGTCACTTCGTCCGGCAGGCCGGCCAGCCGTTCCTGCCAGTACCGGAACTGCTGCCCGAACGGACTCCCCGGATCCGACTCCTCGCCCAGCACTTCCCGCTGCCACATCGTGTAGTCCGCGTACTGCACCGGCAACGCCGACCACTGCGGCTCGGCGCTCCCCGCCCGCCGTGCCGCGTACGCCGCCACCACGTCCCGCGCCAGCGGCCCCATGGACCAGCCGTCACCCGCAATGTGGTGAATGACGAGCACCAGCACCGACTCCTGCGGCCCCGGCACGAGCAGCCGTGCCCGCACCGGCATCTCGTGCTCCAAGCGGAAGCCGAGGCGCGCGGTCTCCTCCACCGCCTGCCGGACCCGGTGTTCGGCGACCGGCTCGACCGGCAGGTCGAGCCGTGCCTGCTGCGGGGCGAGGACGTGCTGGTACGGGTGACCGTCGCGTTCGGGGAACAGGGTGCGCAGGGGCTCGTGGCGGGCGATCACGTCGTTGAGGGCGGCTTCCAGCGCCGCCACGTCCAGCTGCCCGACAAGCCGAAGGGCGAGCGGCATGTTGTAGGTCGCCGAGGGGCCTTCGAGCCGGTGCAGGAACCACAGCCGCTGCTGCGCGTACGACAGCGGCAGCCGCTCCGGCCGCGGCCGCGGGGTGAGCGCGGCGCGTACGTCGCCGGTGGTGAGGTGGCGGGCGAGCCGGGCGACGGAGGGTGCGTCGAAGAGGGTGCGCAGGGGCACTTCGGCGCCCAGGGCGCGGCGGATGCGGCTGACGAGCCGGGTCGCCAGCAGGGAGTGCCCGCCCAGGTCGAAGAAGTCGTCGTCGATCCCCACCTCCGCCAGGCCCAGCACCTCGGCGAACAGCGCGCACAGGATCTCCTCCTGCGGCGTGCGCGGCGCCCGCCGCGCACCCGGCCCGTAGTCCGGCGCGGGCAGCGCGGTCCGGTCCACCTTGCCGTTCGGGCTCAGCGGGAAGGCGTCCAGCACCACGATCGCCGACGGCACCATGTACCCGGGCAGCCGCTCGCGCAGCGCCTCGCGCACCGCCGCCTCCGAGAACCGGGCTCCGTCCTCCGGTACGACATACGCGACCAGCCGCCTGTCGTCGTCCTGATGGTCGCGGGCGACGACGAGGGCTTGGCGGACTTGCGGCGTGCGGCGCAGTTGGGCCTCGATCTCGCCGGGTTCGACGCGGAAGCCGCGCACCTTGACCTGGTCGTCGGCCCGGCCCAGGTACTCCAGCTGCCCGTCGGTGTTCCAGCGGACGACGTCGCCGGTGCGGTACATGCGCGCGCCCGGCGCGGTGGCGTACGGGTCGGCGATGAACCGTTCGGAGGTGAGCCCGGGGCGGCCGAGGTAGCCGCGGGCCAGGCCGGGTCCGGCCACGTACAGCTCGCCGGGCACGCCCGGCGGGACGGGCCGTAACCGGTCGTCGAGGACGTGGACGCGGGTGCCGGTCACCGGGCGGCCGATGGGTGCGCCGGCTCCGGTGAGCGGGCCGCTGGTGGTGGCGTAGACCGTGGTCTCGGTGGGGCCGTAGGCGTTGACCATCCGGCGGCCGGGCGCCCAGCGCCGGACGAGTTCGGGCGGGCATGCCTCGCCCGCGACGACGACGCAGGCGAGGTCGGGCAGGGCGTCCTCGGTACCGGGCGGCAGGGTCTGCAGGACGGAGGGCGGGATGAACAGGTGGCTGATGCGCCGGTCGGCGAGGACGCGGGCGAGTTCGTCCCCCGCGAGCCGGTCGGTGCCGGGCAGGACGAGGGTCGCGCCGGCGGTGAAGCCCATCAGCAGTTCCATCACCGACACGTCGAAGCTGGGCGAGGTGAGCTGCAGGATGCGGCTGTCCGGTGCGACGGCGAAGCGGTCCAGGGTGGCGGCGAGCGCGGGCAGGCCCGCGTGGGTGACGATGACGCCCTTGGGGTGCCCGGTGGAGCCGGAGGTGTAGATGACGTACGCGGGGTGACCGTCGTCGATCAGGCCGGCGTCGATCAGGCCGGCGTCGAGCGGGTCGGTGTCCGGTTGGTCGCGCAGTTCGGCGACGACGGCCGGGGCGTCGAGGAGGACGACCTCGGTGGGCAGGCCGGCCGGGAGGCGCTCGGCGATCCCGCGGGTGGTGAGGAGCACGGCCGGTGCGGCGTCGGCGAGCATGGTGGCGATGCGCTCGGCCGGATAGTCCGGGTCGACGGGCAGATGGGCCGCGCCGGCCTTGAGGATGCCGAGGACGGCCGTGACGTGGAGCGCGGTGCGGGGTGCGGCGAGGGCCACGATCTGTTCGGTTGCGCTGCTCGTTGCGGTGCCCGGGCGCCGGCGCAGGAGCCACTGGGCGATCCGGTTGGAGCGGGCGTCGAGTTCGGCGTAGGTGAGGGAGCCCGCGGCGTCGGTCAGCGCGGTGGCGTCGGGGGTGGCACGGACCTGCCGTTCGAGCAGTGCCGGGAGGGGCAGGGGTGCAGCGGGGTCGTCGTTGGTGCCCCAGTGGGTGAGCAGGAGTTCGTGTTCCGCGGCCGTGAGCACGGGCAGCGCGCCGACGGGTTCGTCCGGCGCGGCTGCCGCCGCGTCGAGGAGGCGGGCCCACCGGGCGGCCAGGGCCTCGACGGTGGCGGGTGCGTACAGGTCGGTGGCGTAGTCGATGGTGCCGGTGAGCCCGGTGGGGTTGCCGTCGGCGTCGAAGGTCTCGGCCAGGTTGACGGTCAGGTCGAACTGGGAACCGCCGGGGCCGGGGTGTTCGAGGCGGGTGTGGAGCCCGGGGAGTTCGAAGTGGACGTCGGCGTTGTTCTGCAGGGCGAGCATGATCTGGACGAGGGGGTGGTGGGCGGTGGTGCGACGGGGGTTGAGCTTCTCGACCAGGTACTCGAAGGGCACGTCCTGATGAGTGAAGGCCGCCAGGCTCGTCTCGCGCACCTGCTCCAGCAGGTCGGTGAAGCTCGGGTCGCCGGAGGTGTCCGTACGCAGCACGAGGGTGTTGACGAAGAAGCCGACCAGATCGTCCAGCCCCTCGTCCGTACGCCCCGCGATCGGTGAACCCACGGCGATGTCGGTGCCCGCACCCAACCGCGTCAGCAACGCGGCCAGACCCGCATGCAGCACCATGAACAGCGTGGTGCCGCTGGTACGCGCGAACTCCCTCAGTGCCGCGTGCGTCCGCGCGTCCCAGGTGAACCGGAATTCCGCCCCCCGGTAGGAGGCGACGGGCGGCCGGGGATGGTCGGACGGGACGGTCACCAGTTCGGGCAGAGCAGCGAGGTGGTCGGTCCAGTAGCGGGCCTGGCGGGCAAAGACGCTGTCGGGATCGCTGTCATCGCCGAGCAGTTCGTGCTGCCAGAGGGTGTAGTCCGCATACTGCACGGGCAACGGTGACCACTGCGGCGCATCGCCCGCCACACGCGCCGCATACGCAACGGCCAGATCGCGTGCCAGCGGTCCCATCGACCAGCCGTCGCCCGCGATGTGGTGCAGGACGAGGACGAGCACGGCAACGCCGGGAGCGGGGGCGAGCAGCCGGGCGTGGACGGGCATCTCCCGGTCGAGCGCGAAGTGATGGCGGGCGACCTCGTCCATGCGGGCCGCGAGCTCCTGCTCCGGGACGTCCTCGACGGGCAGCCGCAGCCGCGCCTCCTGCGGGCTGAGCACGTGCTGCCGCGGACGGCCGTCGGTGTCGGGGAAGACCGTCCGCAACGGCTCGTGCCGCCTGATCACGTCGTTGAGAGCGGCCTCCAGCGCCGCCACGTCCAGCCGACCGGTGAGCCGCAGGGCGAGCGGCATGTTGTACGTCGAGGACGGCCCCTCGAACTTGTACAGGAACCACAACCGCTGCTGCGCGAACGACAACGGCAGCGCGTCCGGGCGCGGACGAGGAGCAAGGGCGGTACGGGCGGTGTCCGACCCGCCGCCGACGTGCCGGGCCAGGCCGGCCACCGTCGGTACGTCGAACAGCGTCCGCAGGGCCACATCCGCGCCCAGCACGCTGCGGATGCGACTGACGAGGCGAGTGGCGAGGAGGGAGTGCCCGCCCAGGTCGAAGAAGTCGTCGTCGATCCCCACCTCCGCCAGACCCAGCACCTCGGCGAACAGGGCGCACAGGATCTCCTCCTGCGGCGTGCGCGGCGCCCGCCGCGCGCCCGAGCCGTAGTCCGGCGCGGGCAGGGCTGCGCGGTCCACCTTGCCGCTGGGGGTGAGGGGGAAGGCGTCCAGCACCACGATCGCCGACGGCACCATGTAGCCGGGCAGCCGCTCGCGCAGCGCCTCGCGCACCGCCGCCTGCGAGAACCGGGCTGCGTCCTCCGGTACGAGGTAGGCGATCAGGCGGTTGTCGCCGTCCTGGTGCTCGTGGGCGGTGACCAGGGCCTGGACGACGCCGGGCGCGCGGCGCAGTGCGGCCTCGATCTCGCCGGGTTCTACGCGGAAGCCGCGCACCTTGACCTGGTCGTCGGACCGGCCCAGGTACTCCAGCCGGCCGTGGGCGTTCCAGCGGACGAGGTCGCCGGTTCGGTACATGCGCTCGCCCGGGGCATGGGGGCACGCGAGGAACCGTTCGGCGGTCAGGTCGGGGCGGCCGAGGTAGCCGCGGGCCAGGCCGGGTCCGGCCACGTACAGCTCGCCGGGCACGCCCGGCGGCAGCAGGTCGAGCCGGTCGTCCAGGACGTACGCGGACAGGCCGGGCAGCGGGCGCCCGATGGGCACCGGCGCGGTGTCGTGGCCGGTGAGGACGTGCATCGCGGCGCCGACCGTGGATTCCGTCGGCCCGTAGGCGTTGATCATCCGGCGGCCGGGGGCCCAGCGCGCGGCCAGGTCGGGCGGGCATGCCTCACCCGCCACCGCGAGGGTGCGCAGGCCGGGCAGGACGCCGGTCCCGTCCCCGGCGGCGGCATGGCCCGCGGCCCGGTCGGCGAGCTCCAGGGTGGCCAGGACGGAGGGCGGCAGCGTCGCGTTCGTCACCCGCTGCCGGCGGATCGCCTCGGCGAGTTCGGGGCCGGCCAGCCCGGTGCGCTCGGGCAGCACGAGGGTGGCGCCGCCGGAGAAGGTGGTGACGAGTTCGGAGACCATCGCGTCGAAGCTGGACGGGGAGAACTGCAGCACGCGGTCCCCCGTTCCCAGCCCGAACGCCTGTCGCTTGGCGGCGGCCAGCCCGGCGATGCCCAGGTGGGTGACCTCGACGCCCTTCGGCCGGCCGGTGGAACCGGAGGTGTAGATGACGTACGCGGCCTGCGCCGGGTCGACGACGACGCCGGGATCGGTGGCGGGGAAGCGGCCGAGGTCCTCCTGCGCCCAGGCGTCGTCGAGCACGACGGAGGGAGCGCAGTCGCCGAGCATGTGCGCCCGGCGCTCGGCCGGGTAGTCGGGGTCGACCGGTACGTAGGCGGCGCCGGTCTTGAGCACGCCGAGGAGGGCGGCGACCAGCGCGGGTCCGCGTCGCATCAGCAGGGCCACGCGGTGCCCGGGGCCGATACCCCGCTGAAGGAGGCAGTGGGCGATGCGGTTCGACCAGCGGTCCAGACCGGCGTACGGGATCTCGCGGTCGCCGGCGACGAGCGCGACCGCGTCCGGGGTGCTGCGGACGGCCCGGCCGAACAGCTGCGGCAGGGTGAGGGGCGACGGCGTCCCCGTCCTTCCGGCGGTGCCCGGCCCGCCCGACCACTCCCTCAGCCGGGCGCGTTCGGCGCGGGAGAGGATGTCCAGCGCCCCGACGGGAAGCCCGGGCTGCCGGGCAGCGGCGGCGAGCAGCCGGACGAAGCGCTCGCCGAATGCCTCGACGGTGGCCGGTTCGTACAGGTCGGTGGCGTACTCGACGAACCCGCTCACCCCCGCCGGGCCGCCGTCCTCGTCGAAGGTCTCGCCGATGTTGACGAGCAGGTCGAACTGCAGACCGCTCTGACCGGGGTTCTCCAGCCGCGCCCGCAACCCAGGAAGGTCGAAACGGACGTCGTCGGTGTTCTGAAGAGTGAGCATGACTTGGACGAGGGGGTGGTGGGCGGTGGTGCGCTGCGGGTTGAGCTTCTCCACGAGGTACTCGAAGGGCACGTCCTGGTGGGTGAAGGCGGCGAGACTCGTCTCCCTGACCTGCTGCAGAAGGTCGGTGAAGGTGGGGTCGCCGGAGGTGTCGGTGCGCAGCACGAGGGTGTTGACGAAGAAGCCGACGAGATCGTCGAGCTGCTCGTCCGTGCGCCCGGCGATCGGTGAGCCGACGGTGATGTCGGTGCCCGCGCCCAGCCGGGTCAGAAGGGCGGCCAGACCGGCGTGCAGCACCATGAAGAGGGTGGTGTCGGTGGCCCGGGCGAGTTCCTTCAGGGCGGCGTGGGTGCGGGCGTCGAGGGCGAAGGGCAGCATGGCGCTGTCGTACGAGGCGACGGGCGGCCGCGGCCGGTCGGCGGGGACGGTCACCAGCTCGGGGAGAGCGGCGAGATGATCGGTCCAGTAGCGGGCCTGGCGGGCGAAGACGCTGTCGGGATCGCTGTCGTCGCCCAGCAATTCGTGCTGCCAGAGCGTGTAGTCCGCGTACTGCACGGGCAACGGCGCCCACTGCGGCGCCCCGCCCTGGAGCCGGGCCGTGTACGCGGTGGCGAGATCCTCCGCCAGCGGGGTCATCGACCAGCCGTCACTGGCGATGTGGTGGACGACGAGCACCAGCACCCAGGCGGCCGGCCCGGCGCCGAGCAGCGTGGCCCGTACGGGCAGGTCCCGGTCGAGCGCGAAGGTGTGGTGGGCCAGCTCGCGGATGCGTGCGTCCAGGCGGGCGCCGGACGCCCCGACGTCCTCGACGGGCAGGGGCGGGTGAGCCTCGTCCGGCGGCAGGACGCGCTGGTGCGGCCTGCCGTCGACGTCCGGGTACAGGGTGCGCAACGGCTCGTGCCGGGCCACGACGTCGTCGAGGGCGGCGGCGAGGGCGGCGATGTCGAGGTTCCCGCTCAGCCGGAGGGCGAGCGGGATGTTGTACATCGCCGACGGCCCTTCCAGCTGGTGCAGGAACCACAGCCGCTGCTGCGCGAACGACAAGGGCAGGACGGCGGGCCGCGGACGTGCGACGGGCGCCGTACGGGCCGCCCCGCCGGTGCGCAGCTCCCGGGCCAGACGCGCCACGGTGGGGGCGTCGAAGAGGGTGCGCAGAGGAACCTCGGCACCGAGGGCGGAACGGATCCTGTTGATGAGCTTGGTGGCGAGGAGGGAGTGGCCGCCGAGGTCGAAGAAGTCGTCGTCGATCCCCACCTCGGGCACGCCCAGCACGCCCGCGAAGAGGGTGCACAGGATCTCCTCCTGCGGGGTACGCGGAGCACGCCGCGGGCCCGGGGTCGCCACGGCGTGGGCCGGGTCCGGCAGGGCCGACTTGTCGACCTTGCCGCTGGGGGCGAGGGGCAGCGCGTCGAGGGCGACGATTGCCGACGGTACGAGATGGGCGGGAAGCCGGGAGGAGAGCGCGGCCCGCAGCGTGGTCACCAGCTCGCCGGCGGAACGGGCCCGGGCGGGAGAGTTGGCATAGGCCGCGAGCGGCCGGTCGGTGGGCGACGGGACGTGGGTACCGGTGAGGGTGGTGGGGGCATCGCCGGGCAGGAGCACCAGGTCGACTGCGTCCACTCGCTGCGGGTTCCAGGTGACGGCTGCCCGGAGGCCGCGCTCCTCGGCCCAGCGCACCAGCGCCTCGGGATCGACGCCGTCCTGCCGGCTGCCCTCCGCCAGGCGGCGCTGCAGGGCGGGTATGGGCAGGCCGGCTGCCAACGCTTCGGCGGCGGCGACCTCGCCGGTCAGGCGGGGGTTGGGGATGCCGGTGATGCGGACGGGGCCGGGGGCGGTGGCGTCGGCCAGGGAGGTGATGTCCTGACCCCAGGCGAGGGCAGGGAAAGCCGACACGTCGGTTGCTGTTGCGGCTTTGTGGAGGGTGACTTCGTAGCGGTGGCGGGTGAGTTCGTTGTGGGCGGTGCCGCGCTTGAGGCGAATGTCGACGGGGATGTTCCGGGTGGTGGCCCAGGTGGTGAAGAAGCCGGGGTCGAGGAGGAGTTCCTTCTCGGTGACCACTGCCTGCTCGACCGCGGCACGCAGGTGACCGGTGTCGGGGGCGTGGGGGGCATGGATGGCGGTGTGGAAAGCACGGACCGAACCACGGTGGCGGACGTCACCGACCAGGATCCGGCCACCGTCGGCAAGGAGCTGCCATGCCTGGTCGAGAACACGCTGCAGGTAACCGTGGTCGGGGAAGTACTGGACGACCGAGTTGAGCACGATCGTGTCGAAGAAACCCGCCGGAAGGCCGGTGAAATCGTCGGCAGGACGGCACAACAACTGCACGTGATCCCAACCGGCTGCGGCGATCTGCGCGCTCAGCCGGTCGATGACGGCCGAGGAGAAGTCGGTGGCCCAGTAGGACTCCACCTCACCCGCCACATGCCCCAGCAGCAGGCCGGACCCGACTCCGATTTCGAGCACCCGCCGCGGCTGCCGCTCACGGATGCGGGCGACGGCAGCATCGCGCCATTCCCGCATCTCGCCCAGCGGTATCGGTTCACCGGTGTAGGAGCTGTTCCAGCCGGCGAAATCCTCGCCCAGCACCTCCGAATCCGGCCGGGCATACACCGACTCGTAGATCTCCTGCCACTCCCCCACCTGCTCGGCAGCGGGTTCGGCGGTGGGGACGACGTAGGCGACGAGGCGGGTGTCGTGGTCCTGGTACCGGTGCGCCACGACGACGGCCTGGGCGACGCCGGGCTGGGCGCGCAGGACGGCTTCCACCTCGCCGGGCTCGATACGGAAACCCCGGATCTTCACCTGATCGTCGGTCCGCCCCAGGAACTCCAGCTGCCCGTCGGCCGCCCACCGCACGAGGTCGCCGGTGCGGTACATCCGCTCGCCCGAGGCATAGGGGCATGCCACGAAGCGTTCAGCGGTCAGGTCGGGACGCCCCCCGTACCCGCGGGCGAGGCCGGGCCCGGCAACGTACAACTCACCGGGCACGCCGGGCGGGACAAGGCCGAGGCGCTCGTCGAGGACGAGGAGCCGCACGCCGGGGACGGGACCGCCTACCGGTGCTCGGGTGCCGGACAGCGGGCGGCTCATCGCCACGGCCACGGTGGCTTCCGTGGGGCCGTAGGCGTTGACCATGCGACGACCCGCGGACCAGGCGGCTACGGCCTCAGGAGGGCATGCTTCCGCCCCGACCATCAGCGTTTCCAGCCGCGACAACCGCTCCGACGCGCCCGCAGGCAGCGACATCAACACCGACGGCGGCAAGAACGCATGCGTGATCTCGTTGTCGGACAGCAGCGACTCCAGCTCCTCCCCAGCCAACTGCCCACGATCCGCAGCCACCACCAACGCCGCACCCGACGACAACGCCAGCAGCATTTCGAGAACCGACGCATCGAAACTCAGCGAGGCCGCCCGGAGCACCCGAGCACCCGGCCGGATCCCGGCCCGCTCCCGCAAACCGGCAGCCAGCCCCGCCAAACCCTCGTGCGAAACCACGACACCCTTCGGCGCGCCCGTCGAACCCGACGTATAGATCACATACGCCGGATGCTGCGGCAACAACCGCACCACAGGCCCCGAACCGCACTCCCTCCCCAACGCCTCAGCCAAAGCAGAAGCATCAAGAACCACCCGAGCCCCCGCGTCATCCAGCACCTGCCGGATACGTTCCGCCGGATACTCCACATCCACCGGCAGATACGCCGCCCCCGCCTTCAGCACGCCCAGCACCGCGGCCACCTGCCCGGCACCCGCAGGCACCGACACCGCCACCACATCCTCCGGACCGACCCCACGCTCCACCAACCACCACGCCACACGATTCGCCCGCGCATCGAGCTCGGCGTACGTCCACGTGGTGCCCCCGTCCACCACAGCAACCGCGCCGCCATCGGCCCGCACCCGCTCCTCGAACAACCCCGGCCACGTCTGCTGCGGCCCGGCATCTCCACCAACACCAACGCCCCACTCACCGAGCAGACGCTCCCGCTCGTTCTCGGCAAGGATCGGCAACTCGCCGATCGCCCGCCCCGGCTCCGCCGCGGCTTCCGCCAGCAGGCGCGTCCACCGGGCCGTGAACGCCTCCGCCGTCGCCCGCTCGTACAGGTCCGTCGAGAACTCCACGTACCCTTCGAGGCCCGCCGGGGTGCCCGCGTCGTCGAAGGTCTCCGAGAGGCTCAGCGTCAGGTCGAACTTCGCCGTGCCGGTGCCGATTTCCTCCGTGTGCACCTGCAGGTCCGGCAGGTCGAAGCGGCCCTGCTCGTTGTTCTGCAGCACCAGCGCCACCTGGAACAGCGGATGCCGACCCGCCGACCGCTGCGGATTGAGGCGCTCCACCAAGTACTCGAACGGCACCTCCTGATGCGCCAACGCCGCCAGAGTCGACTCCCGCACCCGCTCCAACAGCTCACCGAACGACGGATCTCCCGCGGTGTCCGTCCGCAGCACCACCGTGTTCACGAACAGCCCGACGAGATCGTCGAGGCGTTCGTCGGTGCGTCCCGCCACCGGGGAACCGACCGCGATGTCGGTGCCCGCGCCCAGCCGGGTCAGCAGCGCGGCCAGCCCCGCGTGCAGCACCATGAACAGCGTCGTGCCCGAGGCCCTGGCCAGTGCCTGCAGGTCCGCGTGGGTGGTGGCGTCCAGGGACAAGTGGAGCCGGTCGCCGGCCCAGCTTGCCTCTTCCGGGCGGGGATGGTCGGACGGCAGGGTGATGGTCTCGGGCAGGCCGGCCAGCCGTTCCTCCCAGTACCGGAACTGCTGCCCCAGCAGACTCCCCGGATCCGACTCCTCGCCCAGTACTTCGCGCTGCCACATCGTGTAATCCGCGTACTGCACCGGCAACGCCGACCACTGCGGCTCGGCACTGCCCGCCCGCCGCGCCCCGTACGCCGCCACCACGTCCCGCGCCAGCGGCCCCGAGGACCAGCCGTCACCCGCGATGTGGTGAATGACCAGCAGCAGCACCGACTCCTGCGGCCCCACGGTCAGCAGCCAGGCGCGCAGGGGAATGCCGGTGGCCGGATCGAAAGGGTGGCGGGCGGCGCTGTGCAGCGCCTCCTCGAGTTCGTCCTCCGGCAGGGTGCGGTGGCGCAGCTCCACCGTGGCCTGTTCCGGCGGCAGGATGTGCTGGTGGACGCCGTTGGCGGTCTCCGTGAACAGGGTGCGCAGAGGCTCGTGGCGGGCGACGACGTCGTTGAGGGCGGCCTCCAGGGCGGCCGTGTCGAGGTCGCCTTTCAGCCATAGCGCGAGGGGCATGTTGTAGGTCGCCGAGGGGCCTTCGAGGCGGTGCAGGAACCACAACCGCTGCTGCGCGTACGACAGCGGCAGCCGCTCCGGCCGCGGCCGTACGGTCAGCGGGGGTCGGCCGGCACGCGGCGTGGTGTCGAGCAGTGCGGCCAGGCCGGCCACCGTGGGCGTCTCGAAGAGGGTGCGCAGGGGCAGGTCGGTGTCGAAGGTGCTGCGGATGCGGCCGACGAGCCGGGTGGCGAGGAGGGAGTGGCCGCCGAGGTCGAAGAAGTTGTCGTCGGTCCCCACCTCCGCCAGCCCCAGCACGTCCGCGAAGAGGGCGCACAGCGTCTCCTCGCGCGGGGTGCGGGGCCGGGCGGCTGCGGAAAGGGCGCCCGGGGCGCGGGAGTCGGGGTCGGGCAGGGCCGTGCGGTCGATCTTGCCGTGGGCGGTGAGCGGGAGGGCGGGCAGGACGACGACCGCGGCGGGGACGAGGTGGTCGGGCAGCAGGGCCCGGAGCTGCTCGCGGAGGGCGCCAGGGGTGAGGGTGGCGTCGGGTTGGGGGACGGCGTAGCCGATCAGGCGCAGGTCCCCGCCGTCGGTGTCGGCGGGGCGGGTGGTGACGGCGGCCCGGGCCACGCCGGGGAGGCGGGCGAGGGCGGCCTCCAGCTCGCCGGGCTCGGTGCGGATGCCGCGGATGCGCACCTGGTCGTCGGTGCGGCCGAGGAAGACGATCCGGCCGTCGTCGGTCAGGCGGCCGAGGTCGCCGGTGCGGTACATGCGGGTGCCGTCGGCCCGGAAGGGGTCGGCGACGAAGCGCTCGGCGGTCAGGTCGTGGTGGCCGGGGTAGCCGCGGGCCACGCCGGGGCCGGCGACGTAGAGTTCGCCGGCCCGGCCGGCGGTGACGGGGCGCAGGGCGCCGTCCAGGACGTACACGCGGGCGTCGGCGACGGGCGTGCCGATGGGGACCGGGCCGTCGTCGGGGCGCAGGGGGGTGCTGAGGGTGGTGGCGACCGAGCATTCGGTGGCGCCGTAGCCGTTGATGAGCCGTACCCGTTCCGCCCATCGTGCGACGAGGTCGGGCGGGCAGGTTTCGCCGCCGGTGTTGACGGTGGTGAGGTCGGGCAGCCGGTCGGGGGCGTCGGGGGGCAGGGTGGCCAGGACGGGGACGGGCAGGGTGACGTGGGTGATGCGGTGGCGGGCGAGGGCGTCGGCGAGGTCGGTGCCGAGGAGGCCCTCGTCGTGTTCGTCGTGCGGGACGACGAGGGTGCCGCCGGTGGCGAAGGCGGTGAGCAGTTCCCAGACGGCGACGTCGAAGGTGGCGGGGGCGAACTGCAGGACGCGCGCGGGAGGGTGGGCGGTGTAGTGGCGCACGATGGTGGTGACCAGGCTCGCGAGGCCGGTGTGGGGGACGCCGACGGGCTTGGGGCGGCCGGTGGAGCCGGAGGTGTACATCAGGTACGCGAGGTTGCGGTGCTGCAGCGGTGAGCGGCGGTCCTCGTCGCGGGGGGCGGTACGGGCGCCGGTCACTTCGGGGTCGTCGACGTGGACGGCGGGGGTGCCGGGCGGCACCTGCAGCGGTGCCGTCGAGTGGGTGAGGACGAGGGCGGGTGCGGCGTCGTCGAGGAGGTGGGCGAGGCGTTCGGCGGGTTGCCGCGGGTCCAGGGGGAGGTAGGCGGCGCCGGCCTTCAGGATGCCGAGGAGCGCCGCGGTGTGGGTGGTGCCGCGGGGCAGGGCGAGGCCGACGACGTCCTCCGGGCCGGTGCCGCGGGCGATGAGCCAGTGGGCGATGCGGTTGGCGTGTGCGTCGAGTTCGGCGTACGTCCACGTCGTGGGCCCGTCGGTGAGGGCCGGCGCGTCGGGCGTGACGGCGGCCTGGGCCTCGAAGACCTCGGGGAGGGTCAGCGGGGGGTGGGCTGCGGCCGGCGCGTCGGCATGGCTCATGAAGAATTCACTCCCCTGGTGGGAAACACATGACGTGGAACGCGTGGATGTGGAATGCGTGGGCGTGGGACGGGAAATGCGGGGCGGCGCCCGGGAAGGCGGACCGGTCAGGCCCGTCGTACGGCGACCGGGAACTCCTTGAGTCCGGCAATGCTCGGATTCCGGTAATAGCGCAGCGGGGCGTCGGTGCGTTCGATGAAGGGGAATAGCCGCAGGAGCGCGGTGAGGGCGGTGGCGATCTCCAGGCGGGCCAGGGGTGCGCCGAGGCAGTAGTGAATTCCCTGGCCGAATCCGAGGTGCTGGTTGGGTGTGCGGTGGATGTCGAAGCGTTCGGGGTCGGCGAACCGGCGTTCGTCGTGGTTGGCGGAGAGCAGGGAGAGGGAGACGAACTGGCGGGCGGGAATGGTGACTCCGCCCAGCGTGGTCTCGCGGGTGGTCAGGCGCAGGCTGGTGACGACGGCGGGGCGGTGGCGGACGGCTTCCTCGACGGCGGCGGGGACGAGGGCCGGGTCGGCGCGCACCTCGGCGAGTGCGGTGGGGTGTTCCAGCAGGGACTGCACCAGGCTGCCGAGGGAGCAGGCGGTGGTGACATGGCCGCCGATGAGGAGGAGTTTGCCGAGGTTGACGACTTCGTCCTCGGTGAGGGTGCGGCCCTCCACCTCCGCGGTGGCGAGGCGGCCGAAGAGGTCGTCGCGGGGGTGCGCGCGACGCCTGCGGTAGTGCTCGCGCAGGTAGGCGATCAGTTCGGCGCCGGCGGCGTCGATGGCCTTGACGAGGTCCTCGCCCTGCAGGTCGCCGGCCTCGAAGGAGAGCAGGCCGTCGGCCCAGCCGCGGAAGAGCGCATGGTCCTGCGGCGGGAGGCCGATGAGGGCGGCGATGACGGTGACGGCCAAGGGGTCGGCGAGGTCGCGGGCGAGGTCGAACGCGTCGCGGTCGGCGACGGCGTCGAGGAGGTCGGTGACGGTGCGCTCGATGCCGAGGGCCAGGGCGGCGACGGTGCGGGCGGTGAAGGCCTTGCCGATGAGGGTGCGCAGCAGGCGGTGGCGGGGCGGGTCCGTCTCCGTGAGCCGGCCCTGACTCCAGGCGTCGCCCTTGCCCCATTCCTCGGGGTAGGCGCGCCACAGTTCGGCGGAGTAGGTGCTCCAGTCGGAGGCGGCGGCGACGACGTCCTCGTACCGCAGGACGGACCAGGCGCCGGTGGCGGGGTCCTGGTGGACGGGGTGCCGGTCGCGCAGGGTGCGCAGCCGGGCGAGCAGGGAGGTGCCGCCGTCCAGTGCGTAGGACGGCAGGGGTTCCATGGAGATTCCGACATTGCCGGTGTTGCCGGTGTTGCCGGTGTTGCCGGTGTTTCCGTGATCAGGTTGCACGAGGGTCCCCTCTGCACATGACGACGGGCCATCCGTGACGGTCCGGGTCGCCGGCAGCGCGTTTTTTCGCGGTGGGCGGTGGAACCGGCCGTGGGCATGCGGAATCGAGCCTCGATCAGACGTCGCCGGGTGTCAAGTCCCGTACAAGTCCCGTACAAGTCCCGTACTCACGACGCCTCCGCAAGCGAAATGGAGGCGGAATTTTTCCTTGAATGCCGGGGCAGTCACGGCTCTGCTTCGGTGCTAACGTCCGGTGCCATGACCGCTTTCGAGAACCGTTCATTCCGATTCGGTGTCGCCCTGGTCTCCCCCGCTGCGCGGGGCGAATGGGCCGCGAAAGCACGCAAGGCCGAGGACCTCGGCTTCGACGTCGTGGCGGTGCCCGATCACCTGGGCGCGCCGGCTCCCTTTCCCGCCCTGGTGGCGGCGGCCGAGGCGACGCGGCACGTGCGCGTGGCCTCGTTCGTCCTCAACGCCGCCTTCCACAACCCGGCGCTGCTCGCCCGCGAGGTGGCCACGACGGATCTGCTGACCGACGGCCGGCTGGAGATCGGTCTGTCGGCCGGGGCGATCCGGGAGGGTACGGTCCCGGGCCGGGTGCCGTTCCCGCCGGCGCGGGAGCGGGTGGATCAGCTGGAGGGCACCGTACGGGAGTTGCGCCGGCTGTTCGCCGACCCGGAGTTCGGCCCGCGTCCGGTGCAGCAGGGCGGTCCGCCGCTGCTGGTGGCGGGCAACGGGGACCGGGTGCTGCGGCTGGCGGCGCAGCACGCGGACGTCATCGGTTTCACCGGCATCGTGCAGCGGCGCCAGGGCAATCCGCAGTTGGCGAGCCCGGAGGAGCTGGCGGCGCGGGTGGACTTCGTCCGCGGGCACCTGGGTGAGCGGGCGGCGAGGGTGGAATTGAACCTGCTGGTGCAGCAGGTGGTGCTGACCGGGGACCGGCGGGCGGCGGCCGAGGAGTGGTCGCGGCATCCGCTGGCGCACTTCAGCCCGGAACAGTTGCTGGCGTCGCCGAGCTGGCTGCTGGGGACGGCGGAGGAGATCGCCGGGCAGTTGGTGGAGCACCGCAAGCGGTTCGGGTTCAGCTACATCGTGGTGCTGGAGCCGTGGATGGAGGCGTTCGCCTCGGTGATCGAGCGGCTCCGGTAGGGGCCGGGAGCGGGCTCACTGTGTGCCGCGGTCGCCGTCCTCCAGGGCGGTGATCGCGGCACGGATGCATGCGAGGGTCTCGTCGCGCAGTTCCATCGCGTGGCGGTAGTAGTCCGCCTGCCGTTCGGGGTGGCGGAGCATGGCGTCGCGTACGGCCGTCAGGCCCGCGGGCTCGACGGGCGGCAGGTGGGGGAAGCAGGCGCCGTCGGCGCCGTTGAGCAGGTCGAGGGTGCGCCAGGCGAAGAAGTAGAAGGCGTCGGTGTAGACCGCGGCCCAGTCCCAGGCGTCCAGGAAGCGTTTGTGGCCGGTGGGTTCGTCGCCCCAGGAGGCGGGGTCGAGGGCGTCGACGACCTTGGCGAGGAGCATGTCCAGCTGGCCGAACCGGGTGTGGATCTCGGCGACGGCGCCGGCGTCGGGGCTCTGGCCCGCGGCCGTGCCGGTCAGCAGAACCGAGTAGCGCATCCACGCTTCGACGACGGGCTCATACATCCGGCCGAGTATGGCAGGTCCCGGCCCGCTGTTCGAGGGCGTAGCGGGCGGCGGGGTCGGTGTGGCGCAGTTCGGGCGAGAGGTAGACCTTCAGGCGGGGCCGCAGCCGGCCGGGGCGCCAGGCGATGTAGTTGTGGATGCCGCGGGCGCTGTCCAGGGGCCGGGCGGCGGCCTCGCGCAGGACGCGGTCGTACAGCGCGGGGGTCCGTCCGGTGGTGGCCAGGACGTGGTGGAAGCGCTGCCGGACGGCCTCGTCGTGGGGGGCGTAGGTCCACATCGGCAGGTAGAGGGTGGCGGCGATCGCGGGGCCGCCGGTGCCGGTGAAGGTCAGGCAGGTGGCGGGGGCCTGTTCGGCGAGGCTGTCGCGACCGTCGGTGAGGGTGGTGCAGAAGTCGGTGACGGGCTCGGCGGAGAAGCCGGGGTAGGGCTCCATGAGGGTGGCCATGTATTTGGTGTCGGCCTCGTAGTGGCGGAAGTAGACCTTGACGCGGGCGGCGGCGCCGGGGGCGAGGTCGAGGGAGAACAGGAAGGGCCGGTCGCGGCGTTCGTCGCGCTGGACGTGGGCGGTGACGGCGGGGTGCGCGGCGCCCAGGCCGAGGCGGTCCAGTGCCCGGGCGCAGCGTTCGAGGGGGTGGTCGGCGGCGAGGTAGAACCAGACCTTGAACTGCACGGGCCGGCCGTGGGTGACCTCGGCTCCGTACATGGCGACGTGGTCGGTGGCGGGTTCGGCGGGCAGGAAGAGGTCGGCGACGGCCGCGTGGCGGTCGGCGCCGGCGCCGTGGTGGCGGGCCAGGGCGGCCATGGTGTGCCGGGCGGCGGCCGCGCGGTCGGCGGGGGTGCCGCCGGGCGCGAGGGGTTCGACGGCGAACTGCAGGGAGGGGTGGGTGTCGTCGAAGCCGACGGCGAGCTCCAGGGGGGAGCCGTCGGAGGAGACGTCGGACTCGCCGAGCCCGGCGATGGTCGCGGTGCCCCAGGATCCGGTCATCGCCCGCAGGGCGGCGGTGCAGCTCGCGGCCCGGTCCGCCAGGCCGAGCGCGCGCAGCAGCCTCACCAGGCGGGCCGTGCAGACGGCCCGGGCCGTTGGTGAGCGGTCCACGTGTCCTCCCCCTCTTCGGTGCGCCGCCCTCCGGTGGGCGTGCGCGTCGGGTCAGTGCTCCAGGGCGACGGGCAGTGCGGCGAGGCCGCGCAGGGTGCCGTTGGGGCGCACGACGGGTTCTCCGGCCGGGCGCCAGGTGCCGCGGCGCAGCAGGGCGGCGAGGACGACGCGGGCCTCCAGGCGGGCGAGGCCGAGGCCGAGGCAGGAGTGGGAGCCGCGGCCGAAGCCGAGGTGCGGGTTGGGGGTGCGGTCGAGCCGGAGGGTGTCGGGGTCGGTGAACTGCTGCGGGTCGCGGTTGGCGGCGCCGATGAGGGCGGTGACGACCTGGCCCTTGCGGACGGTGCGGCCGCCGATGTCGGTGTCGGCGGTGCAGGCGCGGGCGAGGGCCTGGACGGGGCCGACGTGGCGGATGAGTTCCTCGACGGCGCTCTCCAGCGGGATGTCGCCGGCGCGCAGGGCCTGCCAGGCGCCGGGGGTGGCGAGCAGGGCGGCGACGGCGTTGCCGAGGAAGCGGCTGGGCACTTCGAAGCCGGCGTGGAAGAAGGCGCGCACGGAGTTGACGAGGACGTCGTCGGCGGCGACGCCGGAGCCGGGCAGGTGGGCGACGACGTGGGCCAGGACGCCGTCGGGGCCGGGGTCGGCGAGCCAGGAGCGTACGAGGTCGTTGAAGTGGGCGCGGGCGCGCCGGCCGGGTTCGGCGGCGTCGGGGTCGAGGCTCTCGTCCATGCTGTGGTCGAGGTCGTCGTTGCGGCGGGCGAACTCCTCGTCGAAGGAAGGGGGTTCGGTGCCCAGGAAGCGGGTGATGGCGGTGAGGGTGAAGGGGTCGGCGAAGTCGCGGACGAAGTCGAAGCTTCCGCGCGGGGTCAGGGTGTGCAGGAGGGCGTCGGCGTGGGCGGCCAGTTCGGTGCCCAGGGCGTCGAGGTCCTGGGCGCGGACGGCGCCGAGGGCGAGGTGGCGCAGCGGGGTCTGGTCGGGCGGGTCGAGGGTCTGCAGGCTGAGCAGGGTCTCGGGGGTGGGGATGCCGATGCGGCGGAAGTCGGCGGTGAACAGGTCGGTGTCGCGCAGGACGGTGGCGCAGTCGGCGTAGCGGGTCAGGATCCAGGAGTCGATCTGCTCGTGCCAGTGGACGGGGTCGGTCTCGCGCAGGGTGCGGTAGACCGGGTAGGGGTCGGCGAGCACCGCCGGGTCGAGGGGGTTGAACAGCGGGTCGGCCGTCTCAAGGCCGGGCGTCGTGGTCACGGCTGTCTCCGTCGTCTCGGTCGGTGGTGCCCACGGCGGCGGGTACGGGCACGGGTGCCGCCCGCCGGGGCGGGGGCGTGCCGCCGGTGGTGGCGGGGGCGGTGGCGGGGCAGCCGGCGGGTGGGTGCCGGCTGTCGGGGCGGGTGAAGCCGGGCAGGGGGGCGCCGTCGTCGTAGTAGCGGTGGAAGACGGGGGTGATGCCGCCGGAGAGCGGTGGCACGATCCACGACCAGTCGGCGGGGACCTGCCGGCCGGCCTTCTCCTCGCGGGCGAGGTGGCGCAGGAAGCGCTCGGATTCGGTGTGGTGGTCGCTGATGGTGACGCCGGCGCGCCGGAAGGACCACAGGACGGCGACGTTGAGTTCGACCAGGGCCCGGTCCTTCCAGAGGGTGTGGGGGGCGGTGGTGTCCAGGCCCATGCGGTCGGCGATCAGCGGCAGCAGGTCGTAGCGGTGGGCGTCGACGAGGTTGCGGGCGCCGATCTCGGTGCCCATGTACCAGCCGTTGAAGGGGGCGGCGGGGTAGCGGACGCCGCCGATGTCGAGGGTCATGTCGGAGACGACGGGCAGGGCGTGCCAGCGCAGGTGCAGGTCGGCGAACCAGGCGAGGTCGGGGTGGGCGAGGGGCACTTCGTGGACGGCGTCGGCGGGCAGTTCGTACAGCGCGGGCGGTCCGGTGGGGCCCTGGAGGATCAGGGGCAGGACGTCGAAGGGGGTGCCGTCCCCGCCGGTCCAGCCCAGGGCGCGGGCGTGGTCGGTGAGCAGGGTGTGGGCCCGGTCGCCGGTGACGTGCCCGTCGGGGTGGTGGTGGCCTGCGTAGCGGACGAGTTGGGGGTTGTGGATGCGCGGGCCGCTGCCGTCGGGGTGCTGGGGGGCGAAGACGGTGATGGTCGGCCTGATGCGGCCGCCGTTGTAGGCGGTGTGCAGGTGTTCGACGCAGGCGTGGTGCAGGGCGTCGGGGGTGCTCAGGTGCCGGCGGTCGCGGACGACCAGGCTGCGCCAGTACAGCCGGCCGATGCAGCGGTTGCTGTTGCGCCAGGCGACGCGGGCGCCGAAGGCGAGTTCGCGGGGGGTGTGGGCGTAGGTGCCGTGCCGGCCGATCTCGGCGCGGATCTGCCGCAGGCGGTCGGCCAGGGGCCGGCGGACGGTGTTCTCGGCGTGGAACAGCCGGAGGAATTCCTCGGCCTGTGCCTCGACGTCCGAATTCCCGTTGCCGGGCGGCCTGGTCATGCGGATCGACCCCCAGGAGAGGAGCCGTGGCCCGGCACGAACGTGCCGGGCCACGGCGACGCATCATTTCTCGCGGAATCAGTGCAGGTAGCGCATGGCGGTTCACCTCCTCCGCCTCGTCCGCGTTCATGCCGGACGCTTCGCGCCGTGGAAAGACCGTCGGACCGCCCGGCGCCGCACAAATCTAGGACCGTGCTTTCCGGGGTGTCAAAGAATGTTTCTGAACACCGCTTTCCGAACACCGCTTCCTGAACACCCCGACCGCACCAGGGGCATTGTTTTACGGTGAAGAATTCCCGGCCGCACCGGGGTGGTTCACAGGGTGACGGGCAGGGCCGTCAGGTGCCAGCTGCCGGGGTTGGGCAGGCGCGGTACGTCCTGCGGGGGCACGGCGAGGGCGAGGCCGGGATGGCGGCGCAGCAGGGCGGTGAGGGCGACCTCGGCCTCCAGCAGGGCCAGGGAGCCGCCGATGCAGTAGTGCGGGCCGTAGCCGAAGCCGTAGTGGACGGCCGTTCCGGCCGGCCGGGTGACGTCGAGGCGGTCGGGGTCGGTGAAGGCCCTGGGGTCGCGGTTGGCGCTGGCGATGACGGCGACGACGGAGTCGCCCTTGGCCACCGGCACGCCGCACAGGTCGGCGTCCTCGCGGGCGTAGCGGATGGCGGTGAGCAGCAGTGGGGGGCGCCAGCGCATGAGTTCCTCGACGGCGCGCGGCATCAGGCCGGGGTCGGCACGCACGGCGGCGAGCTGGTCGGGGTGGGAGAGCAGGCCGACGACGGAGTTGGCGATGAAGTTGGCGAGGTTGTCCTGGCCGGCGAGGACGGTGTGCCAGACCATGGTGATCATCTCGGTGTCGGTGATCCGGCCGGGGTCCTCGGCCTGGGCGCGCAGCAGGTCGGAGACGAGGTCGTCGCCGGGTTGCTCGCGGCGCAGGGCGATGACGGCGCGGGCGCCGTCGACGACGGCGCGCAGGGCGGCGTCGTAGCGGGCTCCGCCGGCGCCGATCTCGGCGATGTGCTCGCGCCAGCGGGGGCGTTCGTCCTCGGGGATGCCGACGACGGCGCCGACGACGGCGGTGGGCAGCGGGCGGGCGTAGTGGTGCAGCAGGTCGACGGTGCCGTTCTCGGCGTGGCCGGGCAGGTCGTCGAGGAGGCGGTCGGTGATGCGCTCGATCAGGGCCCTGCGCTCGGCGGCGCGGCGGGTGCCGAAGGCGGGCAGGGCCAGTCGGCGCAGCCGGGTGTGCTCGGGGCCGTCCATGTGGGACATGGTCAGCATGTAGGGCCGGATGTCGTCGGGTATGCGCTGGTTCCAGCTGTCGGCGGTCATGGCGAACCGCGGGTCGTTCAGGAGCGCCTTGGCGTCGTGGTGGCGGGTGACCGCCCAGATGCCGCCGAAGCCGGGTGCCACGAGCCGCACCACCGGGGATTCCTCCCGGGCTTTTGCGTAGGCGGCGATGGGATCGCGCAGCACCTCGGCGTCGGTCATGGAGATTTCCGGGATTCCGCTCCCGGCTGGTGCGCTGTGGAGCACGGCATTCCCCCATCGATGTCCGGCCCGTGGGCCGGTGCCTCTCGGTCGGGTGGTGCGGATTTCCTGCTCGCCGACGAGGCTATCCGGCCCGTGAAAGGGCGGCAATGTTCGGGGGAATGCCGTGCGACTGCTGCGCGGGTTTCTCAGCTCTTGCGGTAGCGCAGGAGGCTGAGGGGCACGAAGACCAGGAGCAGGACGGCGCAGGAAATCAGCGCGGGGCCGAGTTCGCCGGGGTGGTCGCCGTTCATCAGCTGGCGTGCGGCGGTGACGACGAATCCGACGGGGTTGATGTCCACGAATGCCTTGAGCCAGCCGGGCATGGTGCCGGGGCGGACGAAGATGTTGCTGGCGAAGGTGAGCAGGGACAGGATCAGCATGCCGAGGGCGGAGACGCCCTGGGGGGTGCGCAGGGCCAGGCCCAGCAGGGTCCAGATCCACGAGACGCAGAAGCCGAAGAGCACCACGAGCAGGATGCCGGCGACGACGCCCGTGAATCCGCCGTGCGGCCGGAAGCCCAGGGCGAGCCCGACGGCCACCACGACCACGGAGGAGATCAGGTAGCGCACGACGTCGCCGAGGAGGGCGCCGGTGAGCGGGGAGGGCCGCCAGATCGGCAGGGACTTGAAGCGGTCGAAGATGCCCTGCTGCAGGTCGGTGGTCAGAGCGACGCCGGTCTGGGTGGAGATGAACAGCACGCCCTGGACCAGCACGCCGGGCAGCAGGAACTGCAGGTAGTCCCCGGTGCTGCCGCCGAGTGCCCCGCCGAAGAGGTAGGTGAAGATCAGGGTGAACATCACCGGGGTGACGGTGGCGTTGAACATCTGCCCCGGCGACCGCTTGATCTTGGTCATGGCGCGCCAGCCCAGGGTGAGCGTGGAGGACAGCGCTCCGGGGCGGGCGGGGCGCACGTCCTCGCCCAGGACCTGCTCGAGCGTGTGCCGTGCCGGTGCGGGGTGAGCGGCCGTCGTCATCGGGGCTCCCTGGGTGCTGTGCGGTGCTTGCCGTTGCGGGGGGTGCCCGGCTGCTGCGGGACGTCGGTCGTCGCGGGGCGCCCGGTCAGGGCGAGGAAGACCTCGTCGAGGCTGGGGCGGTCCATGGAGAAGTCCTCGACGTCGATGGACTGGGTCAGCACGCCGAGGGCGCGGGCGACGGTGTGCGCATCGGCGCCGCGGGCGGAGATCTGGGTGGGGCCGCCGGGGTGGGCGGGCACGCCGAGGGCGGAGGTGAGGATGCGGGTGGCGTCCTGAAGGTCCTGCGGGTCGCGCAGTTCGACGCGCAGGGAGCCGTTGCCGGCGGACTTCTTCAGCTCCTCGGGGGCGCCTTCGGCGACCAGCTTGCCGTGGTCGATGACGGCGACGCGGTCGGCGAGGTGGTCGGCCTCCTCCAGGTACTGGGTGGTGAGCAGGACGGTGGTGCCGCGCCGGACGACGGCCCGGATGATCTCCCAGACCTGGTTGCGGCTGCGCGGGTCCAGTCCGGTGGTGGGCTCGTCGAGGAACATCAGCTCGGGGCGCACCACCAGGCCGGCGGCCACGTCCAGCCGGCGGCGCATGCCGCCGGAGTAGGTGCGGGCGGGGCGGTCGGCGGATTCGGCGAGGTCGAAGGCCTCCAGCAGGTCGCGGGCGCGGGCCCGGGCGGCCTGGGCGGAGTGGCCCAGCAGTCGGGCGAGCAGGACGAGGTTCTCCTCGCCGGTGAGTTCGTTGTCGACGCTGGCGAACTGCCCGGTCAGGCTCACCCGGCGGCGCACGTCGTCGGCCTCGCGCACGACGTCGTGGCCGAAGACGCGGGCGGAGCCGGCGTCGGGGGCCAGCAGGGTGGCCAGGATCCGCAGCGTGGTGGTCTTGCCCGCGCCGTTGGGTCCCAGCACCCCGTAGACGGCGCCGGCGGGCACCGACAGGTCGAGCCCGTCGACGGCGCGCGTCTTTCCGAAGGACTTGACCAGCCCGTCGGTCTCCACTGCAAGGTCAGTACGCACGGTCACCCTCGGGTTCGGCTGTCGTCACGGCTGTCGTCCTTGCGGCTGTCGTCCTTGCGGCCCAGGGAGCGGCCGCAGCGCTGCTGGGCGGCCTGGGCGGAGCGCAGGCCCAGGCCGAAGGCGATCTCGGCCCAGGTCATGCCGGCCTCGCGGGCGAGGAACATCAGGCCCGCCTCCAGGGCGTCCAGCTCGGCGCGGGCACGTGGCAGCAGGGTCAGGGCGGCCAGCAGGTCGGTGGTGTCCACCGCCGGTGCCCCGCCGGGGCCGGGCCTGCCGCCCGCCAGGGCGCTGACCAGGGCGACCGCTTCCTGTGCGGTCGGGCCGGGGCCCGCTCCGGGGTCCTGTCCGCCCTCCGCGGGGCCGCCGAAGCGCTCCCGGATGCGGGCCAGTGCCAGCTGTTCGCGGCGGGCCCGGGCCTGGTCCGGATCCTCGGGCCGGAACGGGGTGTTCGTCGATTCGCGGTTGTCCACGTCCGGCATCGTGGCGCTGCCAACATCGCGTTGTCAACGGGACGTTGAAAACGCGGAATTGAAGATACCGTTTCGAGTGACGCGCCCTCGCACGGTCACACGAGGGGCGTGCACAGGACCGGAAGCCGGGAGAGGAAGCGGAAGTTGACGTTCTCGATCCATACCGGCTCCTCGGTCAGGCGCAGGTCCGCGGTGCGCGCCAGCAGCCGGGCGACGGCGATCTCGGTCTCGGCCAGCGCCAGGGCCGCGCCCAGGCAGTAATGGATGCCGTGACCGAAGGACAGGTGGTCGCTCGCCCTGCGCGTCACGTCCAGCCGCTCGGGGTCGGCGTAGCGGCGGGGGTCGCGGTTGCCCGCCCCCAGCACCAGCGCCACCGAGTCGCCCGCCGCGATGCGGTGGCCGGCCAGCTCGATGTCGGCCAGCGCGACCCGGCTGGTGAACTGCACCGAGCTGTCGTACCGCAGGAACTCGTGCGCGGCGTTCGCGGCCAGTTCGGGCTTGTCCCGCAGGAGGCGCAGCTGGTCGGGGTGGCGCAGCAGCGCCAGGACGGCGTTGCCGATGAGGTGGGTGGTGGTGGCCTGCCCGGCGTCGATGAGCAGCAGGAAGTTGGCGAAGACCTCGTCGTCGGTGTACTGCTCGCCCTGCAGCTGGTCGGCGATCAGACGGCTGAACAGGTCCGCGCCGCTGCCCTCGCGCCGGGCCCGGGCGCCCTCGTCGAACAGCTCGCGCAGGGCCCGGATGCGCGGGACCTGCCGGGCGGACTGGGTGTAGAACTCGAACAGCAGACCCTGCCAGTTCTCCAGCAGCGGCATGCCGTGCCCGGGCACGCCGGCCAGCCGTGCGACGACCTCCCGCGTCAGCGGCTCGGAGTAGTCGTGGATCACGTCCAGGGTGCCGCCGGTGAGCGCGCGGTCGAGCAGTGCGTCGGCCTTTTCCTCGATCAGCGGTCGCATGTCGTGGATGAAGCGGGGGGTCAGTCCGGGTTTGATCAGCCGGCGCAGCCGGGTGTGCCCGGGCGGCTCGTTGAAGAGCATCATGCGCGAGAGCACGTCCCTCAGTGCCGACATCTCCGACTTCGCCGAGGCCGGCAGCTGCTCGTAGAACGCCTCGATGCGGGCGCCGGTGAGCCGTTCGTCCCGGGAGAGGCGGGTGATCTCCTCGTGCCCCAGCACCAGCCAGCTGCGCATCCACCGGTCCCAGTGGACGGGACCCTGCTCGCGCAGGGTGCGGTACAGCGGGTAGGGGTCGGTGCCCCACTCGGGGCCGAACAGGCTCAGCAGGCTCAGGGTGCGCGCCTGACCGGGCACGTCATGTGCCCGGCCGGTCGGCGGCCTCGGCCGCGGCGGCGTCCATGGCGTCGACGAGGCTCTTGGGCCGCATGTCGGTCCAGTTCTTGTTGACGTATTCCAGGCAGTCCGCCCGGCTCGCCTCGCCGAACACCACGCGCCAGCCGCCGGGCACCTCCAGCGAATTCGGCCACAGGGAATGCTGGAGTTCGTCGTTGATCAGCACCACGTAGGACGCGTTCTCGTCCTCGAACGGGTTGGCCATCGTCCCTCCCAATTCTCGGTTCCGGCCGCATGCCGCACGTACGGGACGGTCACGGCCGACATTGTCACGGCCGCGGTACGGCGGCAAGGCGTTCAATCACCAGGCGCACAACGGCGTCCGCCTGCGCGGCGAGATAGAAATGGCCGCCGGGAAATACGTGCACGCCGCCGAACGCGGCCGTGGTGTGCTCCCGCCACCGCGCGGCGTCCTCGGGGTCGGTGGTGGGGTCCTCGCGGCCGACCAGCGCGGTGAGGGGGATGCCGGTGGCCGCGCCGGGCGCGCAGGCGTACGCGGCCAGGGCCCGGTAGTCGTCCCGCAGGGCGGGCAGGTTCATCCGCAGGGCCTCGTCGTCCGGGAGCATCCCCGCGTCCGTGCCGCCCAGGTGCCGCACTTCCGCGGCGATCTGCTCGTCGCTCCACGTCCCGCGCCGGGCCTCGGCGCGCGGGTGGGCGGGGGCCCGGCTGCCGGAGGCGAACAGGTGCAGCACGCCGCCCGGGTGGCGGCTCTCCAGCAGGCGCGCGGTCTCGAAGGCGACGAGCGCCCCCATGCTGTGCCCGAGGAGGGCGGTGGGGGCCGGCGGCAGCGCCGCCACGGCCTCGGCGGCGCCCCGCGCCAGGCCGTGCAGGTCGTGCTCGGCCGCCTCGGATCGGCGCCACTGCCGGCCCGGGTACTGCACGGCCACCACGTCCAGTTCCGGTGGTGCCGCGGCGGAGAGCGGGAAGACGGAACCCGCCGATCCGCCGGCGTGCGGAAAACACACCAGGCGCAGGGGACATGCGGCCGGTCCGCTGCGGAAGGACATCAACCAGCGATTTTTTGCCCTCATTTTCGCCTCATGCTTCCCTCATGCTTCCCTCATGCTTCCCTCATGCTTCCCTCATGCTTCCGTCCCTTTCTCCCAGTCGGGGCAGGCACGGCCCAGATGGTCCGCGAGCTCCCGGGGGCTGGGATAGTCGAATATCAGGGTCGGGGGCAGCGGGACGGACGTGGCGGCCGAAATCCTGTTGCGCAATTCGATGGCGCCGAGGGAATCGAGCCCCATCTGGGGGAAGAGCGCATCGGGGGCCACGGCCCGTGGCCCGTCGTGCCCCAGTACGGCCGCCGTCTGCGCCCGCACCAGCTCCAGCAGCGGCGGCCGGCCGGGCTGGCGAGCCGGCTGCCGTGCCGCGTCGCCGCGGGAGCCGGGGGGCGGCAGGACGGTGGCCTCCGGTTGTGTGAGCCGTGCCGCCACGACCGTGGGGGCGCCCGCCCGTAGCGCCTCGTCGAACAGGGCGAGCCCCTCCTCGGCCGACAGGGCCCCGATGCCCTGCCGCGCGAGCCGCTGCCGGTCGAGGGCGCTCAGCCCCCCGGTGAGGGTGCTCGGCGGCTCCCACAGACCCCAGGCGATGGACAGCCCCGGCAGCCCACTCGCGTGCCGGCGCTCGGCCAGGCCGTCGAGGACGGCATTGGCCGCCGCGTAGTTGGCCTGCCCCGCCGAGCCGGTCGTCCCGGCCACCGAGGAGAACAGGACGAAGGCGGACAGGCCGGCGTCCCGGGTCAGCTCGTCCAGGTGCACGGCGGCGTCCGCCTTGGGCCGCAGCACCTCGTCCACGGAGTCCTGCGTCATGGTGGCCACCGCCGCGTCGTGCGTCACGCCCGCCGCGTGCACCACGGCCCCCGGCGCGATGCCCCGGCGGCCGAGGTCGGCGAGGAGTCCGGCGAGGGCCTGCCGGTCCCCGGCGTCGCAGGCGGCGACGGTGACGTCGGCGCCCGCGTCCTGCAGTTCGGCGGTCAGTTCCGCGCAGCCGGGGGTGTCCGCGCCCCGGCGGCCGGTCAGGACCAGCCGCCGTACGCCGTGCTCCCGCACCAGGTGCCGGGCCACGAGCCCGCCCAGGGTGCCCAGGCCGCCCGTGACCAGCACGGGCCGGTCCGTCTCCCAGGTGCGCAGGGCCAGGACGACCTTGCCGGTGTGGCGCGCCTCGGCGACGTACCGCAACGCCTCCGGGGCGCGGGTCGCGTGCCGCACGTCCACCGGGAGGGGTGGGAGCGCCCCGCGTTCGAGGAGGCGGGTGATCGTGGCGAGCATGCCGCCGATGCGCCCGGGGCCCGCCTCCCTGATGTCGAACCGCGTGTAGCGGGCGCCCCGGTGTGCGCGGGCGACGGCGGCCGGGTCACGGACGTCGGTCTTGCCCATCTCCAGGAAGCGGCCGCCGTCGGCCAGCAGGCGCAGGGAGGCGTCGGTGAGCTCCCCGGCGAGGGAGTTGAGGACCACGTCGACGCCCCTGTCCCCGGTGGCGCGGCGGAAGGCCGTGGCGAAGGCGGCGTCGCGCGAGGAGGCGATGTGGTCGTCCGGGATTCCCATCGCGCGCAGGGTCGCGTGCTTGCCGGGGCTCGCCGTCGCGTAGACCTCCGCGCCCAGGTGCCGGGCCAGCCCGACCGCCGCCATGCCCACCGCCCCGGTGGCCGTGTGCACCAGCACCGTCTCGCCGGCCCGCAGCCCGGCCAGCTCCACCAGACCGTGGTACGCGGTCAGATACGCCACCGGCACCGCGGCGGCCTGCGGGAACGACCAGCCCCGCGGCATGCGGGCCACCAGGCGGTGGTCGGTGACGGAGACCGGGCCCGCGGCTGCGAACAGCCCGGCCACCCGGTCCCCCACCGCGAGCCCCGCGACGCCCGGCCCGACCTCGGTGACCACGCCGGCGCCCTCGGCGCTCTGCTCGACGGCGGATGCCCCGACCCCGTCCCGGGGGCCGATCACGCCCAACGTCAGCAGCACGTCACGGAAGTTGACGCCCGCGGCGTGCAGTGCGACCCGTATCTCGCCGGTGCCCAAAGGCGCCGCGGCCTCCGGCCAGGGCACCAGTGCCGCCTTCTCCGGGGCGCCCCGGCCCACGTGGTCCAGGCGCCAGGGGCCGGCCGGGGGCCGCAGGACCGCGCCGGTGCCCGCGGCCGTACGGGCGGGGGCGTACGCCCGGCCGTCGCGCAGGGCCAGCTGCGGTGCGCCCGCGCCGAGGGCGGCGGGCAGGAGGGCGCGGGAGGGCGGCGTACCGTCCTGGTCGAGCAGCGCGAACCGGCCGGGCTCCTCCGCCTGCGCGGCCCGCAGCAGGCCCCAGACGGCCCGGCCGGCCAGGTCCGTCGGCGCCTCGCCGTCCGCCACGCCCACGGCGCCGCCGGTGACGACGGCCGTCCGGCACCCGGCCAGGGACGGCTCGGCCGACACCTGCTGGACGACGGCCAGGACGCGCCGCACGGTACGCCGGATCGCCTCGGCGCCGTCGGTCGGCGTCGTGCACGGCACGACGACCACCCCGGGCGCCTCACCGCCGGCGGCAAGGGCCCGGGCGAGCGCCGCCGGGTCGGCGTACCGCGCGGCACCGGGCAGGAGCGGGGACGCGCCCGACGCCGGGGCGAGGACGGCGACGCGGACGGGCTCCTGCGCCGCGGTCAGCGGGTACGGCGTCCACGCCGGACGCCACAGCTCCGGGAGGCCGGGGGGCGTCGGGGGCCGGCGCAGGGTCAGGGAGGCCACGCTCATCACCGGCGCGCCCTTGTCGTCGAACAGCTCCAGCCCGACCCGGTCGGTGCCGAGCGGCAGGATCCGTACGCGCAGGGCGGTGGCGCCCGTGCCGTGCACGCTCACCCCGCTCCACAGGAACGGGATGCGGGCCTTGTCGTCCTGTGCGGTGGTGCGGTGCTCGACGGCGTGGAGGGCGGCGTCGAGGAGGGCGGGGTACAGGACGAAGCGCCCGGCCACCGGGCCCGTGGTGGCAGGCAGTTCGACCTCCGCGTGGAGGGCGCCGTCCGCTTCCGTGCGCCACAGCGCCTTCAGGCCCCGCAACGCCGGCCCGTAGGCCAGCCCGCGCGCGGCGAGTGCGGCGTAGGCGTCGGCGGGGTCGAGCGGGAGGGGCTCGGCGTCGTCGGGCGGCCAGGCGGCAAGGCCGTCCGGTGGCGCACCGGTCGCGGGCTGCCTGGTCAGCGCGCCGCCCGCGTGGCGTGTCCATGCGGCGGCAGGGGCCCGCGACACGTCGCCGGGGGGCGGGGCCGGGCGGGAGTGCAGGGCGAAGGGCCGCCGGTCCGCCCCGTCCGGCGCCTTGAGGACCAGGCGCAGCTCGACGTCGGTGCCGTCCGCCAGGGGCAGGGCCTCCTCCAGGACCAGCTCCTCCAGCCGGTCGTACCCGGCCTCGCGCCCGGCCCTGCAGACCAGTTCGGCGAGCACGGCCCCCGGCAGCAGCGGCCGGCCCCCGACCACGTGCTCGGTCAGCCACGGGTGGTCGCGGGACGAGAGCCGCCCGGACCACACCACGCTTCCGCCCTCGGGATCCTCCAGCCCGGCGCCGAGGAACGGATGGCCGCCGGCGCCGGCCGCAGGGGTCGCCGGGCCGGGGTCGAGCCAGTACCGGCGGTGCTCGAAGGGGTACGTGGGCAGGGGCGTCGTGCGGCCGGTGCCCCACGCGCCCGCGACCGCGGTCCAGTCGACGGCGAGGCCGCGGGCGTAGCCGGCGGCCAGACCCTCGACCAGCGTCACCGCCTCGTCGCGGGCGCCGCGCTGGAGCGCGACGACGTCACGGCGGGGGCGGCCGGGGCGGTCCGGGCGGCCGGGGCGATCGGGCTCCGCGTCCGCCTCGGCCAGGACGGCCGACGCGAGTGCCGCCAGGGTGCTGCCGGGGCCGATCTCCACGAAGTGGCCGGCTCCGGCGGCCCGCGCGGCGCGCACCCCCTCGGCGAAGAGAACCGGGCGACGGATGTGCTCCACCCAGTACTGCGGGGTGGCCAGTTCGGCGGGGTCGGCCGGGCCGCCGGTCACATGGGACAGCACGGGCAGCAGCGGCGGATGGTAGGTGATCTTCTCCGCGACGTCCCGGAAGGGCTCCAGGACCGGTTCCATCAGCGGGGAGTGGAAGGCGTGGCTCACCGTGAGCGGCACGGCCTTGTGACCGCGGGAGGCCAGCTCGGCGGTGATGTCCGCGACGGTGCCGGCCTCCCCGGAGACGACGACGGCGGTGCTCGCGTTGACGGCCGCGATCCCGGCCCGGTCCGCGCGGCCGGCCAGCAGCGGCTCGACCTCCGCCGCCGGCGCCCGCACGGAGACCATGGTCCCGCCGGCGGGCAGCGCCTGCATCAACCGGCCGCGCGCGGCCACCAGCGTCGCGGCGTCCTCCAGCGAGAACACGCCGGCGACATGGGCCGCGACCAGCTCGCCGACGGAGTGCCCCAGCACCAGGTCCGGCACCACGCCCCAGGACCGCACCAGGCGGTACAGCGCCAGCTCGACGGCGAACAACGCGGGCTGCGCGTACTCGGTGCGGTCGAGCAGCAGCGCCTCGGCGGTGGCGGGATGCGCATGCACGACGGAGCGCAGAGGGCGCTCCAGGTGCACGTCGAGGGCGGCGCACGCCTCGTCGAAGGCATCGGCGTAGACGGGAAAGGCGGCGTACAACTGCCGTCCCATCCCGGGGCGTTGGGTGCCCTGTCCGGCGAACATGAACAGCCGCCTGCCGGTGGGGGCCTTGTCGTCGCGGTCGGCCGGATCGGCTCCGGCCAGTTCGTCGAGTCCGGCCAGCAGCGCGTCCCGGTCGCCGGCGGGGAATGCGGCACGGTACGGGAAACCCGAGTCGCGTACCGCCAGGGTGTGGGTGACGTCGGCGGGGTCGGTAGTCGTGGTGGTGAGGTGATCGTGGAGGGTGCGGGCGAGGGTCTGCAGGGCGGTGGGGGTCTTGGCCGACAGGATGAGCGGGAGCGGGGTGCCGGCGCGGGGCTGTTGGGGGGCGGGCGCCGGGGGTTCTTCGAGGATGACGTGGGCGTTGGTGCCGGAGATCCCGAAGGACGAGACGCCCGCGCGCCGTGGGCGGCCGGGCTCCGCGGTCCAGGGGCGGGCCTCGGTCAGGAGGGCAACGCCTGCGCCGTCCCAGTCGATCTCGGGCGTGGGCTCGGTGACATGGAGCGTGCGAGGCATCAGACCGTGCTGCATGGCCAGGACGGTCTTGATGATGCCGCCGACACCGGAAGCGGCCTGCGCATGGCCGATGTTGGACTTCAGCGAGCCGAGCCACAGGGGACGATCGGCCCGGCGGTGCTTTCCGTAGACCTCGATGAGAGCGCGTGCTTCGATCGGGTCGCCCAGGCGGGTGCCGGTGCCGTGGCCTTCCACGAGATCAATGTCCGAGGGCCGTAATCCGGCGTTGGCGAGAGCGGTGGCGATGACGCGTTGCTGGGCGAGGCCGTTGGGAGCGGTCAGGCCATTGCTCGCGCCGTCCTGGTTCACCGCACTTCCACGAATCACCGCAAGGACCGGATGCCCCAAACGTCGGGCACGCGACAGGCGCTCCACCACCAGTGCGCCCACGCCTTCGGCCCAACCGGTGCCGGACGCGTCGGCGGAGTAGGAGTGGCACCTGCCGTCAGGCGACAAGCCTTGTTGACGGGAGAACTCCACAAAGGCACCCGGCGTCGACATCACCGTCGCACCACACGCCAACGCCAGAGAACACTCCCCCGACACCACCGACCGCACAGCCCAATGCAACGCCACCAACGACGACGAACACGCCGTGTCCACCGTCACCGCCGGACCCTCGACCCCCAACACATACGCCACCCGACCCGACAACACCCCACCCGACGAACCCGTCAACAAATAACCACCGGACTCCCCACCACCCTCGAACAACCGAGGACCGTACTCATACGACATCCCCCCGACAAAAACCCCCACCCCACTCCCCCGCAAACCCCCCGGCGCCACCCCCGCACGCTCCAACGCCTCCCACACCACCTCCAACAACAACCGCTGCTCCGGCACCATCGCCAACGCCTCACGCGGCGACACACCAAAAAACCCCGCATCAAACAACCCCACCCCCGAAACAAACCCACCCTCACCCACATAACTCAAACCACCAACATCCCACCCCCGATCCACCGGAAACCCCGACACCACATCCAACCCACCCCCCACCACACCCCACAAACCCTCCGGAGACACCACCCCACCCGGAAAACGACACCCCATACCCACAACCACCACAGGATCGTCAACCAGTAATTCCCGGGAAGTGGAAGCAGTTTCGACGCTTATCAAGGCGTCCGAGGTGCCGGGATTGCCTGTCAGCGACTCCACATGTCCCGCCAGCGCCTCGGGCGTCGGGTAGTCGAAGACGACGGTCGACGGCAACGCCAAACCCGTCTCCGCCGACAGCTGGTTCCGCAGCTCCACCCCCATCAGGGAATCCAGACCCAGCTCGCGGAAGGACGCCTGTGCGTCGAACGTGCTGCGGCCCAGGACGTCCGCGACCGTCGCGAGCACCAGGCGGCGTCCGGTCCGGGGGCGGGCGGGGCGAGCCGGGGAGCGGTGGTCGGGGGCGTCGGCGGCGGGCCACCAGTGGCGGGTGCGCTGGAAGGCGTACGTGGGCAGATCGGTCACCCGCGCGGAGCCGTGGGGGAAGGCTGCCGTCCAGTCGACGTCCGCTCCGGCGACGTGGAGCCGTGCCAGTGCCGTCAGGAGGCAGGGTGCGTCGGCGGCGGTGATGTCGGTCCGGAGCGCGTTCGCGGGCAGGTCGTCCGTGCGCTCCGGGGGCGTGATCCAGTCATCCCCCGCGTCCTGCCCTGCGTCCCCCTCGGTGAGAAGGCGCGCCGCCTCGGGCAGGGGCAGGGTGCCGGTGAGGACTGCGGCGGCCGTCGCGTCGTGCGGGGCGCCGACGACTGCGGCGGGTTCGATGCCGTACGCCGCCCACACGGCCGCGAGGCAGACCAGCAGCGCGAAGCGCCGGGGCGGCTCGGCGGGTGCGAACGCCTGCGCACACTGCTCCCTGCGGATGCGGAACGCCTCGACGCCCCCGAACAGTTCGTGCGCCCGCTCCGCCCAGGCGTCGTCCTCGCCGTCGGGCAGCACGAAGACCACGTCCCTGTTCTCCCGTACGACTCCCGTGACCGCCGTGGACGGCGTCCGGCCGCTCGCGATGCCGGCCAGGCCGGCCAGGGCCTCCTCCCGGCCGGATACGGCCGGCAGGACGGCCCGGTGGGAGAAGGCGGTGCGGGTGGTGGCGAGGGTGTGGGCGGCGTCGGCGGGGCGCAGGGCCGGGTGCTGGTCGAGGTGCCGGTGCAGGCGCCGGGCCTGGGCCCGCAGGGCCGCCTCGCTGCGGGCGGACAGCACCCAGGGCAGCCCGCCCGGTGCAGCGGGCGCCTCCGCCTCGCGGGGGTCCGCGGACGCGTACCGGCTCGCGGCGGCCGGGGGCGCAACGAGCACGACGTGGCAGTTGGTGCCGCCCATGCCGAACGACGAGACGCCCGCCACCTTGCGGCGCCCGGGGCGGGGCCAGGGGCCGAGGTCGGTCTGGACGCGCAGGCCCAGGGCGTCGAGGTCGATGGCAGGGCCGGGTGCGGTGAAGTTCAGGGTCGGCGGCAGGGCGTCGTGGGCGACGGCGAGGGCGACCTTGATCAGGCCCGCGACGCCCGCCGCGGCCTCCAGGTGGCCGATGCCGGGTTTGACGGAGCCGACGCGCAGCGGGTCCCCCGGGGGCCGGCCGGCGCCGAGGGCGGTGCCGAGGGCGGCGGCTTCGACGGGGTCGCCCACGGTGGTTCCGGTGCCGTGCAGTTCGACGTACTGGACGTCGCCCGGGGCGATGCCGGCCCGTTCGCAGGCGCCGCGCACCGCGGCGGCCTGGGCGGGGGCGCTGGGGACGGTCGGACCGTCGCTCCGGCCGCCGTGGGTGACGGCGCTGCCGGCGATCACCGCGTAGACGCGGTCGCCGTCGGCGAGCGCGCGGGAGAGGGGTTTGAGGACGACGAGGCCGGCGCCCTCGCCCCGGACGTAGCCGTTGGCGCGGGCGTCGAAGGTGCGGCAGTGGCCGTCGGGGGACAGCGCGCCGGATGCCTCGGCGAGACGGGCGCTCTGCTCGGCGAGGTTGAGGTGGACGCCGCCGGCGAGCGCGAGATCGCTCTCCCCGGCGTGCAGGGCGGCGCAGGCGGCGTGCACCGCGGTCAGGGAGGAGGACTGGCCGGTGTCGAGGGTCTCGCTGGGGCCGCGCAGGTCCAGGGCGTGGGAGACGCGGCCCGCGATGAGGCTGCGCTGGGTGCCCGGGGCGGCGTGGTGGGAGGGTGGTGCGGCGCCGTCGCGGTGCAGGACGAAGGCGTAGTCGTGGGAGTCGGCCCCGATGAAGACGCCGGTCCTGGTGCCGCGCAGGCGGGCGGGGAGCACGCCGGCGTCCTCCAGGGCCTCCCAGCTCAGTTCGAGGACGATGCGCTGCTGGGGGTCCATGGCGTCGGCCTCGCGGGGCGAGATGCCGAAGAAGTCGGCGTCGAAGAGGTCGGCGCCGGCGAGGCGGCCCTCGCGCCGGCCGGTGCCGGGGAGCTCGGTGACCGCGGAGGTGCCGTCGCACAGCAGGCGCCAGAACGCGGCCGGCGAGGCGGCGCCGGGGAAGCGGCAGGAGAGCCCGACGACGGCGATGGGCTCGGCCGCCCCACCTCCCGCGACCGCCCCACCTCCCGCGGCCGCCTCCCCGGGCGTCGCCTGCGTGGCCGGTTGCCGTTCGTCGGTGCTGTCACCGGTGCGGGGTGCGGCCATGGGGCGTTCAGCTCCTTTGCTCGACTGCTGCGTGGGGAGCGGTGGGCCCGGGCGCGTCCCACCGGTGCGGTGGTCACCAGGTGACGACGAGCCGTGCCAGGCCGCGGGTGACGAGGCCGTCCTTCCACACCACAGCTTCGTTGACGCCGTTAATACCGCCGGGGGTCGCGGCGGGGGTCAGGGCGGGGGTCAGGTCCGGGAAGCGGGTGAAGAGTCCGGCGAGAGCGGTGCGGATCTGCAGGCGTGCCAGGGGGGCGCCCAGGCAGCGGTGGATGCCGTGGCCGAAGGCGAGGTGGGGGGTGGTTCTGCCGGGGCGGATCGCCTCGGGGTCGGCGAAGACGGCGGCGTCGCGGTTGCCGTGCAGGAAGGAGACGACGACGCCTTCGCCGGCGCGGACGACGACGCCGGCCAGGTCGACGTCCTCGGTGGCGACGCGGGGGAAGCTGAGCGGGGTCGAGGGGGTGGCGCGCAGGAGTTCCTCGACGGTGCCCTCGGCCCGGGCCGGGTCGGTGAGGGCGGCGGCGGGCAGGACGCCCTGGAGGACGGCGAGGGCGGCCAGCGCGATCTGGCCGACGGTCGTCTCGTATCCGGCCGTGAGCAGGGCCAGGCCCAGGCTGACGAGTTCGGGCCGGGACAGCACGCCGTCGTCGTGGGCGCGGATGAGTTCGGTGAGCAGGTCGTCGTCCGTACCGCGGCGCTTGCGGTCGATGAGCGCGGCCATGTAGTCGACGAGCAGGAGGCGGTGGCGGGCCTTCTGCTCGTCGCTGCTGGCGGTGATGTCGAAGAGGACTTCCACCGAGGCGTCGAAGACGGGCCGGTCCTCCGGCGGGACGCCGAGCAGGGCGCCGAGCACGGCGACGGGCAGGGGTGCGGCGAAGGCGGCGACGATGTCGGCCGGCGGGCCCTGGCGGGCCATGTCCGCCAGGAGGCCGTCGCTCACCTTCTGCACCATGGGTGCCAGGCGGGCGACCCTGCCGGTGGTGAAGGCGGCCGCGGTGACGCGCCGCAGGCGGGCGTGGTCGTGGCCGTCCATGCTCATGATCGAGGACGGGGAGGGGCCGGCCGTGTTGAGCCTGGGGGCCTGCGGCGCGGCGGCCGCGGCCCGGCTGAAGCGCGGATCGGTGAGGACGGTGCGCGCCAGCGCGTAGTCGCTCACCAGCCACATGTCGTCACCGGTGGGGGTGCGCACCCGGGTGGGCGCGGTCGTGTCGCCCGTGGTCAACAGCTCCGGCAGCGGCCCCAGTAAGTCGGTGTGCAGCACTCCCGGTTCCTTTCCAGAGGTGACCTGTGGCTAAGTTTTCTGTCGGGAACGAAATGCACTCTAGCCTTCTCGCCGCTGTCAGCCCATGGAGGGTGTGTCCGTGAACATGCCGATGGAACAGGGGTTCTTCAGCACCGGACTTCCCTACCTGGCGTTCGGAACGGGCACGCCACTGGTGTACCTCTCGGATTTCACGATGACGCACACGGTGCCGCGTCCCGGTGCCCAACGGGCGGCCGCCGCGCGATTGGTGCGGCCTTTCGTCGCCGCCGGGTACCGGGTTTTCTGGACGAATCGGCGGCCGGGCATGGTGCCGGGTACGACCATGGGCGAGATAGCCGGCGAGCATGCGACCGCCCTGCGCGAGGAATTCGGGCGGCCCGTGCCCGTCGTGGCGCACGGCACGGGGGGTTCCGTCGCCTTGCAGCTGGCGGTCGACCACCCGACGGGGGTGATCAGCCGGCTGGTGCTGGCCGGCGCCGCCCATGCGCTGGGGCCCGTCGGGCGGCGGTTCCACCGCGACATGCTCGCGGCGGCGGAGCGCGGCAGGTCGGCCATGCACCGGGCGGCCCCGGCCCTCACCCGCGATCCGCTGCTGCGCGCGCTCCTCGTCGTACCGCTGTGGGTCGCGGGCCGTTTCGACAGGCCGCCGGCGGATCACTCGGACATGAAGGCGATGCTGCTGGCCGAGGACGCCTTCGACGTCCACGACCGCTTGCACCGGGTCGCGGTGCCCGTGCTGGTGGTGTGGGGGGCACGGGATCATCTGTGGCCCGCGGAGATGTTCCGGCAGACCGCCGAGGCGATTCCGGGGGCGAGGGGGATCGAGTATCAAAGGGCGGGTCACTCCGTCGTCTCCAGGGCCGATTTCTTCCGCGACGCGACCGCTTTCCTGCAGGCGGCCTGATCCTTTTCGGTGCCTCCCGGGTCCTTCCCGGGGACTTCGGGGCTTCTCAGGGGACTTCGGGGCTTTTCAGGGGGCCGTGGCGCCGACGCGCTCGGCGAGCCGGTCGGCGAGGTTCTGCCACATCACGGCGCATTCCCGGGCGAGCGAGGCGATGGTCTCCTGCCGGTGGGTCGGCACGGCGTCGACGATGCGGGCCCATTGTTCGGCGTCGACGGCGCAGATGCGCAGCGAGCGCAGCAGGATCTTCCCGGCGGCGGTGAAGCGCAGGGAGGGGTCCTTGGTGAGGCTGGTGAGGACGTCGGCGCTGATCCTCTTGGGGGCGCGGTAGCCGGTGCGGCGCAGTGGCGCGGGCTTGCCGGGGGCGGGCCGCGCCGCGGGTAAGGCGTCCGGCGGCGGCCCGTCGTGCGCAGCGGTGCGGTGGATGCGCCGGCGTACGTCGCTGGCGGTGGCCGGTGAGATGCCGGCGGCCTTGGCGACCTCCCGCAGGGACGCCTCGGGGTGTTCCTTGAGGTAGACCTCGGCCCGGCGGCGTCCCTCGGCGGAGTTGCGCGGCCTGATGCGACCGTCCTGGCCGACGGTGGTGTTCGACTGCTCGTCATGAGCAGTTGAACATCGGCGTATGGCGCCGACGGTGTTGGCGGCCAGGCCCACGACCTTGGCGATGCGGCGGTCCGACCATTGCCCGTGCGAGGCGACGATCCGCTCGGCGGCCGCCTTGCGGTCGGCCAGCGACAGCGGGAGCCCGTGGGTGCCGTTCAACTCGACGGCCAGGACGAAGGCATCGGCCGTACTGCCGTCGAAGAAGCACACGTCGACGAAGTCGTCGCCGCGCAGGACGGCGGCGCGCAGCCGGTGGGCGCCGTCGATGACGTTGAGGGTGGAGCGGTGCACGACCAGCGGTGGCAGGTCGACGTCCATCTCGGCCAGCGTGCGGATGTGTTCGGCGTCCTCCCCGGCCGTGCGCGGGGAGTCCGCGAGCTTCAGGGCGTCGACCGGCACCCGTTCCACCAGGTGTGCGCTGTGCGTCAGGGGGCGCTGCTCGGGGCCGGTGGGCCCTTCGGGGCGCAGGCTGCGCCCCATCTCCAGGTTCTTGATCATCGATCGACCCTCTCGGCTGCATGTCTGTCGTCCCCGGCGGAGCGCCGGAGGTCTGTCCACTTCTGCAGTCAGAAAAATGCGGTGATCGCGTCATGGCAGGCGCTGCCGCGCCAGGATCCGCCGGGCAAAAAGAGAAAGCGGCCGTTCCCGACGGCCGGGAAAATCGCCCGTCTTTGGGGAGGCCACTCATCGGTCGGGTACGGGACAAGTGCAGGAAGTGTCGGTTCTGTACACGCATCCCCCCGACCGGCAGGCCGCGTTCGACGGCCGACTCCGCCGGATCCACTTGCTCGACCCAAAACGAACAGAACGAATCAAGAACGGAACGAATCAAGAACTGCAACATTCTGATCGCCGTCCCCGCCCGCGTGTCAAGCCTGCCGAAACGTCCCCGAACAGTGCGATGCACCTGTCCGGTTCATGTCTTGCCTACGGCGCGGCTTGCTGGTGGCGAGCGGGGGCCGGGGATCGGAAAAGGCGACAAATCTTCATGGCGTCATAGCGCCATGCCGATGGATCGACAGGGTGCGGCTACGCGGGTCGGATGTAGGGGCGGGTCATGATCTCCATGTTGTGGCCGTCGGGGTCGGCGAAGTACGCGCCCCTGCCGCCGAAGAGCGTGTTGACCCTGCCCGGTTGTCCGTGATGGGGGTCGGCGTAGTAGGTCACTCCGGCGGCCTCGAGACGGTCGATCATGGCGTCGAAGTCCTCCTCGGGCACGAGGAAGGCGAAGTGGCTCGGGGTCAGCGTCAGTTCGGTGTTCTCGTAGAAGTCGAGCGTGACGTCGTTGCTCAGGTCGACCGGGACGAACGGCCCGAAGGGGGCGCCGGCCCGTACGCCGAGGATGCCGGCGAGGAAGTCGGCCGAGGCGCGTTTGTCGGTGGCGTGGACGACGGTGTGGTTGAGCTGGACTGCCATGGGGTTCCTCGTCATGAACGTAAGGACGGAAAGAAGGTGCGGAAGGGCCCCGGCAGTGGCGGGCTCCTGGCCCGCCCCGACCTCACTCGGAGGCCGGGCAACTCTTTCGCTCGCGGCCCAAGGCCGACCCGGCAGTCATGTCGATCAGTGTAGATCGCGACATCACTGCAGGTCAACGACCTGATGCCGGCTACCGGACGACACGCCGCCCCTTTACTGCGGCAAGCGGCGGACAGCGGGCGGGCCACGCCGGGCGGGGCCGGTTTTCCCCCGGAAAACCCGGGCCGGCCTCCCCCGTCCGGACCTGATCCACTACCGAATGGAGCAATACGACTACCGTGCAGATGCTCCGTCCGGATTGCCGGGTGAATCTCGGATTCGAAGGAGGTACACCCAATGAAGTCAATTCGTACCGCTCTCTGCGGCGCTCTGACGGCAGCCGCCGTCGTCGCCGCACCCGCCGCCGCATTCGCCCTCGACAGCTCGGCCGCCGTGAAGGCCGGTCAGGTCGAGAGCCGTCTCGTGGCCGGTCACTCCGACTGGGACTGCGACGACGACCACGACCACGGTCGCCACGACCGTGACCGGGACTGCGACGACGACCACGGCCGCGACCACGGGCGTGACCACGACTGGGACGACCACGGTCGCGACCACGGACGTGACCACGACCGCGACGACCACGGCCGCGACCACGGTCGCGACCACGACCACGGGCGTGACCACGGCCGGGACCACGACCACGGTCGCGACCACGAGCACGGACGTGACCACGACCACGGGCGTGACCACGACCACGGGCACGAGCACGGCCGGGACCACGACCACGGTCGCGACCACGACCACGGCCGTCCGCACGGCCGCAACCACGCGGGTGGCGGTGCCACGGCGACCGTCGCGGCCGAGGAGTCCTCGACCGTGAGCACCCCGGCACTCGCCCTGGCGGGCGCCACGGTGGGCATGGCCGGTGGCCTGATCTGGTACCGCCGTCGCGTGAACGCGGCGAAGCGGTAACAGGAGGCTGACCTGCGTCATGTCACCAGCGCGCACGGGCGGCAGGAATCGCCGCCTGCTGACGGGAACGGCCTGGGCGGCTCTGCTGCTCGCCCTGTGGCTGTGCGGTCACCACACCGTCGACGAGTCGACGACCTCGGCTCCGCAGACCGGTGCCACGAGCGCACCACGCCGTACCCATGCGCGCGGCCTGCCCCCGGCGATCGATCCGTTGCCGGGGGCGGGCCCCCAAGGGCTCGCCATCAAGGCCATGGGCCTGGAGGCCCCGATCGAGGCCCACGGCCTCGACCCCCGCGGCGGCGTCGAGACGCCGCCGTACAGCAGGCCCAACGCCGTCTCCTGGTACCAGGACGGGCCCGCCCCCGGCAGCACGGGTGCCGCCGTCCTCGTGGGGCACGTGGACACCCAGCAGTCCCCGGCCGTCTTCTACGAACTGAGCACCATCAAGCGCGGCGTGAAGATCACCGTCACGCGCAAGGACGGCACCGTCGCCGAGTTCACGGTCGAGGACGTCACGGTCGTCGACAAGGACCACTGGGACGACGAGAAGGTGTACGCCCCCAAGGACCCCGAGCGCGCCGAACTGCGCCTGATCACCTGCGGCGGCGACTACAACCGCACCAAGCACGAGTACACCGCCAACGTCGTGGTCTCGGCCTATCTCACCGGGGTCGGCCATACCGCCACCGCCCCCAAGCCGTCGCCGAGCGCCCCGGCCGAGGACGGCGAGGAGGACGAGAGCCAGAGCCAGACCCAGGCCCGGGCACCGGCACGGACCCGGGCCTGACCAACGCCGGCGACCTGGCGATCAGTTGCACTCCCGGGCAGGCTGTCCCCTCTCGGTAGGTCGAGGAGGATGAGCCGATGGCCCCCCACTTAGGCCGGCAGGTAACCGCCGTCTCCCGCATCGCCCTGACGCCCGCCGCAGCCCGGCTGGTCCGCCGGCTGCGGGAGCGGCACGGGCCGCTGATGTTCCACCAGTCCGGCGGCTGCTGCGACGGCAGTTCGCCCATGTGCTACCCGCTCGGGGAGTTCCGCACCGGCGGCTCGGACGTGCTGCTGGCGGAGCTGGCCGTCGAGGGGGTGCCCGAGCGCGTCGGGTTCTGGATGGCGGCCGAGCAGTTCGAGCTGTGGCGCCACACCCACCTGACGGTGGATGTGGTGCCCGGCCGCGGCAGCGGCTTCTCGCTGGAGGCGCCCGAGGGCGTGCGCTTCCTGATCCGTTCGCGGTTGCTCACGGACGCCGAGGCGCGCGTGCTGGACAAGCTGCCCGAAGGCGCCGGCTGACCTGCCCGTCAGGGCGCGGCCGGCGGGGCGCCGGCCGGGCAGGTGGCGGCGTCGGCCAGCGCGAGGGCGTGCAGCCGGTCGGGCGGGCCGGGGCGGGCGTAGTACCAGCCCTGGGCCGTGTCGCAGCCGAGTAACCGCAGGTGGTCGGCCTGGGTACCGGTCTCCACGCCCTCGACGGTGACCGACAGGTCGAGCGTGTGCGCGAGGGAGACGATGCCCTCCACGATCTTGACGTCGACGGGGTCGGCGGGGGCGCACTGCATGCCGCGGGTGAAGGAGCGGTCGAGCTTGAGCGTGCTGACCGGGAGCCGGCGCAGGTAGGAGAGGTTGGAGTAGCCCGTGCCGAAGTCGTCGAGGGCGATGTCGACGCCGAGGTCGGCGAGTTGGCGCAAGGGGCGCAGTTCCGCCTCGTCGGCGCCGATGAGGGCGTTCTCGGTGACCTCCAGGCACAGGGCGGAGGGGTCGAGGCCGGCTCCGGAGAGGACGGCGACGGTGTCGGCGACGAGGGCGGGATGGCGCAACTGGGACGGCGAGAGGTTGACGTTGACGCGGAAGGGGTGGTCGGCGGCGTGCCAGGCGCGGGCCTGGCGGACGGCCTGTTCCAGCACCCAGCGGCCGAGCGGGACGATGAGCCCGGTGCTCTCGGCCAGGGGTATGAAGCGGTCGGGGCCGAGGACCCCGTGGACGGGGTGCAGCCAGCGCACCAGCGCCTCGGCGCCGCGTACGGTGCCGTCGTCGAGCCGGACGAGCGGCTGGTACTCGATGAAGAACTCGCCGTTGTCGAGGGCGGCGGGCAGCCGGGTGGTCAGGCCGTGCCGGACGATGACGCGGGCGTCGGAGTCGGCGTCGGCCAGCTCGTAGCGGTTGCCTCCGGCCGCCTTGGCCCGGTACATGGTGATGTCGGCGCTGCGCAGGACCTCCGCCGCTTCGAGTTCGCCGGCGGCGCCCTCGACGACGCCTATGCTCGCGCGCACCGACAGGTCGCGGTCGTCGAGGCGGACGGGGTCGGCGAGGGCGGTGAGCATGCGCCGGGCCAGGGCCGGGGCCTCGCCGGGGGCCGGGTCGTGGACGAGGGCGACGAACTCGTCGCCGCCGAGCCGGGCGACGAGTTCGCGGGGGGGAGGCGGCGCAGGCGCGCAGCCGGTCGGCGACGGCGACGAGCAGGCGGTCCCCGACCGTGTGGCCGAGGCTGTCGTTGACGGCCTTGAAGCCGTCGAGGTCGAGGTAGCACAGGCCGAACCGGCCGGGGGTGCCGGTCTGCGGAGAGGGCCGCAGGGCGCCGTCGAGGCGCTCGAAGAACAGGGTGCGGTTGGGCAGTTCGGTCAGGGGGTCGTGGGTGGCCTGGTAGCGCAGGCGCTCGTGCAGGCGGCGGCGCTCGGTGATGTCCTCCATGATGGCGAGCTGGTACTGCGGCCGGCCGGCGGCGTCCCGCAGCAGGGTGACGGACATCTCGGTCCACAGGACGGTGCCGTCGCTGCGGTAGTACGGCTTCTCGATGCGGTAGTGGTCGCGGTCGCCGCGCACGAGTTCGCGGTAGAGGGTCCAGAACTCGGGTGCGTCCTCGGGGTGGACGAACTCGCCGGCGTTGCGCCCGGTGGCGCGGGTGCCCTCGGGGCTGCCGAACATGCGCACCAGTGCCTCGTTGACGTCCAGGATGCGGCCCTCGGTGTCGGCGATGCCCACGCCGACGGGGGACTTCTCGAAGACGGCGCGAAAGCCGGTCTCGCTGGCGTGCAGGGCGCGTTCGGCCTCGGCCTGGGCGGCGCGGGCGGCGCCGGTGAGGGCCTGCTGCTCGGCGCGGGTGCGCTCGCCGAGGGCGCGGGCGAAGCCGGCGGCGACGGCGTGCTGCAGGCGGGAGCAGCGGGCGCGGCTCTCCTCGGCGGGCATGGGGTGCTCGGGCGGCAGGTAGAGCACGAGGTAGGCGTCGATGACGCCGAGGATCAGGGGCAGGGCCGCAGGGTCGGTGCAGTGGGCGCCCACGAGGGCGGCGCCGACGTCGTGGGCGGGGCGGGGATCGAAGGGGCGGGCGTGCAGGGCGTCACGCAGGACGCCGGCCAGCGGCACGAGGGAGCGCTCGAATTCGGCGCGGGAGACGGCGGCCGTCACCGTGGGGTGGACCGCCCGGCTCCAGATCGCGGCGAACCGCTGCAGCCGGTCGTCGCGGACGGCGGAACGGCCGGTGGTTCCCATGGCCGAATCCATGGCTGCGTACGAAACCGGGGCGACGGTTTGCTTCACGGGCAGCATTCTGCCACCGAACGCTCGGGTCACGGCCGCCACCCCACCCCCGGCTCCCCCGACCGTACGGGATTTCCGTCCGGCGTGGTGGCGCGCCGGGCGGTCCGGGCGTCCTGTTGAGGGGTCGTCAGCGGCGCAGAACAAACCGCGCGGTCGAGGTCGCGCGACAGGTCGATGCCCTGAGGGGCCCGGACGGGACGCTCCATCAGACTGTGTCTCCAGCTCGGTCACGAGGGGGTTGGGGCGGATGGGAGTGCTGAGCAGAGGCTACTGATCGTTCGTTCGAAGGGAAGCAGCAAACGGAAAACGGTCATCCGCATTCAGCCACCCGCCCCGCGCCTCCACTGTCCCCGGACTGACCCGTCCTGCCGATCCGAAACCATCCGATCGCGTGACATCCGTCTCTCCCGGCGCCCCTCACGGCCCCGGGGGCCGTCGTCGAGACGCTTCGGTGATCGAGCGGTGACCACTCCTTGATCGCACAGCAAATGATCACATGGAGGAAGTATGTACGGAACTGTGGGGGTCCCGCGGCGGGGCGGAGCGCCCGGCACCGCCCCGCGACCGGCGCCTCAGCGCACCCCGACCGAGGCCAGCGCCCTGGCCTGACGGGCCGTGGGACGCACGGGGAAGTAGAGGTAGCACACGCCTCCGGAGCCGGTCCTGACCTCGCCCTGTGCGTTGCGGCGCAGGGTGCGCAGCCAGATGTTCTCGAACTGCCGGCGCCGGTAGACCCGCTCGACCGCGGCGTCCGAGGGGCTGGCCGGGTCGTGGGCGACCACGTCGCCGCCCTCGGTGAAGCCCGTGATGCACATCAGGTGCCCGGCCGTGCCGTACCCGGCGCCGTCGAGCTCGGAGGCCAGGAACGACTGCGAGGTGATGAGCGGGATCCCGGCCCGGATCAGCCGCTCGGCGTCGGTCAGCGAGCGCAGCCGGGTGACCACGGACTGCAGGTCGGGGTAGGTGGCGGCGTAGGCGGCGTTGAACGGCCAGTTGCCGCAGCCCTGGTACTGGTAGTCGTAGGTGTGGCGGGCGGCGTGGCAGACCTGGGGGTCGGCGTAGGAGGGGTCGACCCAGGCGAGGTCCTCGCGGGAGGGCCTGCGGCCCCAGTACTCGATGACCATCTGCGAGGAGGTCGGGCTGCACCAGGCCTCGCCGCCGTTGTCGTACTGGGGGTACTGCCCCTTGTGGATCTCCTGCGAGTAGCGCGGCACCCGCAGCCGGTGGCCCGCGCCCTCCCCCGGCCGGGAGGCCGGCACGGTGAACCGGTCGGGGATGTCCGAGGCCATCGCCCCCAGCCGCCACACGACGGGGCTCAGCGCGGTGCCCGGGCGCCGCAGGAGGGTGAGCCGCACCTCGTAGGAGGCCAGGCGCACCCCGCTCGCCTTGTCCGAGACGGCCAGGGTGTCGGTGGACACCGCGCTCCTGCCGTCGCCCTGGCCGTCGAGCGAGGTGCGCCGGATGTCGCCGGGGCCGTCGCCGGACGTCCAGCGGCCCATGACGTACCAGGGGCTGTGCGCCCCGTCGGTGTAGGCCGCGCGCAGCTCCACCTGCAGCCAGGTGCCGGCGGGGGTGCGGGCGTTCCAGGAGACGACGATCTCGGTGGCCGGCGCGGCCGGCACATGGACCGGCGAGCTCCAGCTGGCGTACTCCCAGCGCGCCGAGGTGCCGGTGTGCGGGTTGGCGTACTCCAGGGTGCCGATCGGCCGCTCCAGCACCAGCCCGGGGCGCTCGCCGCCCAGGACGCGGGTGCCGGCGCCCTTGCCGCCGGCCCACTGCGGGAAGGTCGTCCAGGAGCGGTGGTCGATGCAGCCGGCCGGGTCGGCGGTGGCCGCGACCGCGGACGCCGCCGCGGACAGCGGCGCCGCGGCCGCGGCGACGGCGAGGGCGGCGAGCACGGTGCGGCGCGGAGTGGGTCTGCTGGACATGACGGTGCTCCCCCAGTCGACGGGTGGACGGGCGGTACGGACGGGACCGGCCCGGTGCCGGGCCGGACCACTATCGCCGTTCGGGCGGCCCGGTCCACTGATTCCCGCGCGGCGCGCCCTCGAAGCCGCCCGGTCCGCCCGAAGGGCACGACCTAGGGTGGTGCGGTGAACGAACGAAACGGACGGGCCGGGGGCCCGGCGCGGCATCCGGCCGCCGTCGAGGACCTCGCCCGGCATCTCGCGGCGCTGCCGCCCTCCGCCGGTCCGGTGCGGCTGGTCGCCGTGGACGGGCACGCGGGCTCGGGCAAGACCACCTTCGCCGGGCGCCTGGCCAGGGCCCTGGGCGGGGCGCCGGTGCTGCACCTGGACGACCTGGCCACCCACGAGGAGCTCTTCGAGTGGACCGGACGGCTGCGCACATGGGTGCTGGAGCCGTTCCTGCGGGGCGAGAGCGGCCGCTACCGGGCCTACGACTGGGTGGCCCGGCGCTTCGGGCCCGAGCGGGAACTGCCGGCCGCCCCGGTGGTCCTGGTGGAGGGCGTCGGGGCGGGGCGCCGGGACGTACGCCCCTACCTGGCGTGCCTGTTGTGGATGGAGTTGCCTCATGAGGACTCCTGGGCCAGGGGTCAACTCCGCGACGGTCCGGGGCTGACCGAATTCTGGGACGGCTGGAAGCGTGCGGAGGAGGCGCATTTCCTGACCGACCCCACCCGCCCCTTTGCCGAACTCCTGGTACTCCAGCGCAAGGAGGGGTACGAGGTGCTGGAGATGCCCCGGAAAACCGACTGACGAGGACTCCTGCTCACGCTGCGTGAGGGGCGGCCGTCGCGTCCCGGCCTGGTCCGCGAACGATCACACCGAGTGGCCCAACTGCGCTTGACCCGGGGGGCGTACAGGACTTACGTTCTCAATGTGCGGCCGCCCAAGGCCGCTTGCAGTCGCGAAGCCCCCGGTTGTTCCCCCGTGATCGGGGGCTTCGTACTGCCCCCGGGCCGGTGATTCGTCGCCTTTGTCCGCGCGCACCACACCCCCGCATCACCCACAGTGATCGCTCTGCGGGTCGCTTTCCCGACCGCCCCCGGTGCACGCCCACGCCGCGAACTGCGCCCCCGCACCCTTCGGCCGACCCCGAGCGCGCAGGTACGATGCGAGGCGGCGCACCCCACCGGCGGACTGCCCCCGGGCACCTCGGCGGAGGCGCCGGCACTGCTGGTCAACTCCCGTCCACAGCACAGCGGTTCGTAACAAGGCGCGGCCAAGGCACTCGCCCGGCGGCACGGGACGCTACGGGGGCAGGTTTGTGGGGGACGTGATGGATCTCGGCATGCAGGGCCCGCCCGCCCCGGCCGACCTCGCCTGGCTGCGCGCCGTCGAGGCCTACACCATGGGCGCCTACACGGAGGCGGAGAAGGAGTTCCGCACCGCCGTCCGCATCGACCCGGGCATGGCCGACGCCTGGCTCGGGCTGCACGCGCTGCGCGCGGAGACCACCACCGCACTGCTGCGCATGTACCGCCACCGCGACCGGTTCGGCGAGCAGCGCTCCCGGCACCGTCGACCGCTCAACTCCTGGTACTGGCTGGGCTGGTGGGTCCAGCCGGTCCTCGAAAGCCACCGGGACCTGCTGCTCGCCCACGCCTCCCACTGGCTCGACGGGCGCCACGTCCCCGAGCTCGACCGGGCCCTGGCCGGCTGCCCGCCGGTGGAGACCGATCCCCAGGTGCGCTTCCTGCACGCCTGCCGCGCCTACCTCGTCAAGGACTGGGAGCAGCTCGTCCGGCACACCGACCCGCTGCTGGACGATGCGCTGCTGGGCATCGAGGCCGGCCTGTTCGGCGGCATGGCCCGGGTGCGCCTGGAGATGTACGGCCAGGCCGAACCCCTGCTGTCCGCCGCGCTCATGCGCTGCCGCAGCGAGCAGCCGCAGCGCAAGGAGCTGCGCTACTGGCTCGCCCGCGCCCACGAGGGCACCGGGCGCAGCGCCGCCGCCCTGCCGCTGTACCGGGCCGTCCACCGCGTGGACCCCTCCTTCATGGACACCTCCGCCCGGCTCACCACCATCGCCGACGGCGACACCCTCGGCGGCGAGGACCCCATCGACCTGGCCGCCGTCCCCGTCGGCGGCGGGCCCGCGGACGGCACGGAGGGCGGCGGCGAGCCGGAGGCCCAGCCCGTCGACACCCTCGACCTGCTCACCGACAGCGGCCCCGAGCCCGCCGGCAGTGCGCCCGTCGAGGCCGACGGCATCCGCGAGAAGTTCCGCGTTCCCACCCAGGCCGGCCCCCACGCGCTGCCCGGCCGCCCGGACCCGGTGCTGCTGGCCAGGGCCCTGGCCGAACTGGAGCGCATGGTCGGCCTCGAACCCGTCAAGCGGCAGGTGCGCGCCCTGTCCGCCCAGCTGCACATGGCCCGGCTGCGGGCCGGCCAGGGCCTGCCCGTCCAGCCCCCCAAACGGCACTTCGTCTTCTCCGGCCCCTCCGGCACCGGCAAGACCACCGTCGCCCGCATTCTGGGCCGCGTCTTCTACGCCCTCGGACTGCTCGGCGGCGACCACCTCGTCGAGGCCCAGCGCGCCGACCTCGTCGGGGAGTTCCTCGGACAGACCGCCGTCAAGGCCAACGACCTCATCGACTCCGCGCTCGGCGGAGTGCTCTTCGTCGACGAGGCGTACAGCCTGTCCAACTCCGGCTACAGCAAGGGCGACGCGTACGGCGACGAGGCCCTGCAGGTCCTGCTCAAACGCGCCGAGGACAACCGCGACCGCCTCGTCGTCATCCTCGCCGGCTACCCCGAGGGCATGGACCGCCTCCTGGCCGCCAACCCCGGCCTGTCCTCCCGTTTCACCACCCGCGTCGACTTCCCCAGCTACCGCCCCGCCGAACTCACCAGCATCGGCGAAGTCCTCGCCGACGAGAACGGCGACTGCTGGGACGAGGAGGCCCTGGACGAATTGCGCAGCATCAGCGCACACGTGGTCGAACAGGGCTGGATCGACGAGCTCGGCAACGGACGCTTCCTGCGGACGCTGTACGAGAAGAGCTGCGCGTACCGGGATCTGCGGCTGTCCGGGTACGGGGGGACACCGACGCGGGAGGACCTCGCGACGCTGCGGCTGGCGGATCTGATGCAGGCGTACGGCGAGGTGCTCTCGGGTCCCGGCTGGAGCACGAGGCGCCGCGGCGCGGCGGACCCCCGCGACCCCCAGGACCCGGCGCCGTAGGCCCTGCGGGCGGCTTGTGCCCCGGTCCCGCCCTCTCCCCGTCTCCTAGCGGGGCTGCGCCCCCTAGCACCCCGGGGCCGAGCTCGCCCGACCGGGGGTCCGGGGGCGGAGCCCCCGGGGAACGGTGGAAGGGAGGGACCGGGGCCGGCCGCCCGCAGGGCAGGCTCAGCCGGCCATGACGCCGCGGGACTCGGGCACCCGGGGATCCGGCACCGGCTCCGCCGGAACTTCGCGGTGGGCCGGGTCGCGGACCTCGCCGACCAGCATCTCCAGGACGTCCTCCAGGGCGACGAGCCCCAGGATCCTGCCCGACGCATCCGCGACGGCGGCCAGGTGCGCCGCCGCCCGCCGCATCACGGTCAGCGCGTCGTCGAGCGGCAGTTCGGCCCGCAGCGTCTCGACGCGCCGCCACACGTGCTGCGGCACGGCCCGTTCCCGGTCCTCCAGGTCGAGGACGTCCTTGACGTGCAGGTAGCCCATCACGGTGCCGCCGGGTGCGGCGCATATGGGGAAGCGGGAGTAGCCGGTGCGCACCGTGAGCTCCTCGACCTGCCGGGGGGTGACCGAGGGGTCGACGGTCACGAGGGAGGCCGGGTCCAGCAGGACCTCCGTGACGCGCCGGCTGCCGAGCCCGAGCGCGTCCTCCAGGCGTTCCTGCTGTTCGGGTTCGAGGAGGCCGGCCTGCCGGGAGTCCTCGACGAGCCGGTTGAGCTGTTCGCTGGTGAAGACGGCCTCGACCTCGTCCTTGGGTTCGACGCGGAAGAGGCGCAGCACCGCGTGGGCGCAGGCGCCGAGCAGGCGGGTGACGGGCCGGCACAGCCGGGCGAAGGTGACCAGTCCGGGGCCGAGCCACAGGGCGGCCCGGTCGGGGGCCGACATGGCGAGGTTCTTGGGCACCATCTCGCCGATGACGAGGTGGAGGAAGACCACGAGGGCGAGGGCGATGACGTAGCCGAGGGGGTGGACGAGCCCGTCGGGCAGCCGGATCGCGTGGAAGGCGGGTTCCAGGACGCGCGCGACGGTGGGTTCGGCGACGGCGCCGAGGGTCAGCGAGCACAGGGTGATGCCGAACTGGGCGGCCGCCATCATCTGCGGCAGGTTCTCCAGGCCGGTCAGGACCGTGCGGGCGCGGCCGGAGCCGGCCGCGGCCCTGGGCTCGATCTGGCTGCGGCGCACGGAGACCAGGGCGAACTCGGCGCCGACGAAGAAGCCGTTGGCGAGGACCAGCAGCAGGGCGAAGAGGAGTTGCAGCAGGTTCATCGCTGCACCGCCGCGGCGGTCTCGGTGCGCACGAGTCGTACGCGTTCGGCGCGGTGGTGGCCCACGCGGCGTACGGTCAGCCGCCAGCCGGGCAGCTCCGCGCGGTCGCCGGGGACCGGGATGCGGCCGAGCAGGTCGGCGACGAGTCCGGCGACGGTCTCGTAGGGGCCGTCGGGGGCTTCGAGGCCGATGCGGCGCAGGGTGTCGAGGCGGCTGCCGCCGTCGGCGTCCCAGGCCTGGCGGCCGTCCTCGCAGGGCACCGGCGTGAGGTCGGGGCGGCCGGCGTCGGCGGCGTCGTGCTCGTCGCGGACCTCGCCGACGAGTTCCTCGACGATGTCCTCGAGGGTGACGACGCCGGCCGTGCCGCCGTACTCGTCGACGACCACGGCTATGGGCTGTTCGCTGCGCAGCCGCTCCAGGAGGGGCTGCACGGGCAGGGAGCCGGGGACGAGCAGGGGGGCGACGGCGATGCGGCCGACGGTGGTGCGCAGCCGTTCGGGGCCGGGGACGGCGAGGGCGTCCTTGAGGTGGACCATGCCGACGACCTCGTCGAGGCGTTCGCGGTAGACGGGGAAGCGGGACAGGCCGGTGGCGCGGGTGAGGTTCAGGACGTCCTCGGCGGTCGCGGTGGACTGCAGGGCGCTGACCTTCACCCGGGGGGTCATCACGTGCTGGGCGGTCAGGCCGCCGAGGGAGAGGGTGCGCACGAACAGGTCGGCGGTGTCCTGTTCCAGGGCGCCGGCCCGGGCGGAGTGCCGGGCGAGGGAGACCAGTTCGCCGGGGGTGCGGGCGGAGGCCAGCTCCTCGGCGGGCTCGACGCCCAGGGCGCGTACGAGCCGGTTGGCGACCGTGTTGAGCAGGGTGATCATGGGCCGGAAGAGGTGCGAGAAGAGGGTCTGCGGGCCGGCCACGAACCGGGCGACCTGCAGGGGCCGGGAGACGGCCCAGTTCTTGGGCACGAGTTCGCCGATCACCATTTGCACGGCGGAGGCCAGCAGCATGCCGGCGACGACGGCGGTGCCGGGTGCGGCGCCGGCCGGTACGCCGAGGGCCGCCAGCGGCCCGGCGAGCAGCCGGCCGAGCGCGGGCTCGGCGAGCATGCCGACCACCAAGGAGGTGATGGTGATGCCCAGTTGGGTGCCGGAGAGCTGGAAGGACAGCTCGCGCAGGGAGGCGACGACGGTGCGGGCGCGTGCGTCGCCGTCGGCCGCGGCCCGTTCGGCCTCGGGCTTCTCGACGGTCACCAGGCCGAATTCGGCGGCGACGAAGAAGCCGTTCGCCAGGATGAGGAGCAGGGCCGCCGCGAGCAGCAGCAGGGACACGGTGATGCTCATGGCGCCGCCTCGCTGGGGGCGGCGCAGGTACTACAGGACGATCCGTCCATTGCCGGAGTACGTCACTCCTCGGTTCGCAGGTGCCCCGGGTGCGGGGCGGGGCACGTGTGTGCCCGTGGCACCAGAGTAATCAAGGAACCGTGGACGACGCGGTTTCAGGTCTCGGAGCGGCCCGTGCCGTGGGCGTCGACCAGGGCGCGCAGGGCCCGGGCGTCGGCGATGGCCTGCTGCCTGGCGATGCCGGTCTGGATGCCCATGGCGGGCAGGCTGGTGCCGTCGGAGAGGTCGAGGTGGACCCAGGAGTCGCCGGAGCGCAGGTTCACGCGGACGATCTGGGCCCAGGCCAGCCGCCGGGTCGTGGTGAGGTTGGTGACGACGACGCCGTCCTCGGTGGCCACGACCTTGGGGCGGCTGAGCAGGGCGAGGACCGCCAGCCCGAGGAGCCCGGTGCAGATGAAGGTGACCCGGTCCCCCGTGGTGAGGGTCTGCAGCATGAACGACATCACGGTGAGCACCACGAGCAGCGCGAGGCCGGTGCCGAGCAGGACGACGCGGGTGCGGGTGGGGCGGAAGGTGACGGGCAGCGCGGGCAGGCCGGCAGCCGGTGCGGGGGTGGTCACTTCGGTGGTCTTCCTCGGGCGCGGGCGGTCCGTCAGAGGCGGCAGGCGTGGATGCCGGTGGTGAGGATGGCGCGGGCGCCCAGGTCGTAGAGCTCGTCCATGATGCGCTGGGCGTCGGTGGCGGGGACCATCGAGCGGACGGCGACCCAGCCCTCGTGGTGCAGCGGGGAGACGGTGGGCGACTCCAGGCCGGGGGTGAGGGCGACGGCGCGCTCGACGTGCTCGACGCGGATGTCGTAGTCCATCATCACGTAGCGGCGGGCCACCAGGACGCCCTGCATGCGGCGCAGGAACTGCTGCACCTTGGGGTCGTCGGCGGGGGCGCCGGTGCGGCGGATGACGACGGCCTCGGAGTGCAGGATCGGCTCGCCGATGATCTCCAGGCCGGCGTTGCGCAGGGTGGTGCCGGTCTCGACGACGTCGGCGATGATCTCGGCGACGCCGAGCTGGATGGCGGTCTCGACGGCGCCGTCGAGGTGGACGACGGAGGCGTCGACGCCGTTGTCGGCCAGGTGCTTGGTGACCAGGCCGGAGAAGGAGGTGGCGATCGTCATGCCGCCGAAGTCGCCGACGTCCTTGGCCGTGCCGGGCCGGGTGGCGTAGCGGAAGGTGGAGCCGGCGAAGCCGAGCTGCATGATCTCCTCGGCCCGGGAGCCGGAGTCCAGCAGCAGGTCGCGGCCGGTGATGCCGATGTCGAGCTTGCCGGAGCCGACGTAGACCGCGATGTCGCGCGGGCGCAGGAAGAAGAACTCGACGTCGTTGGCGGCGTCGACGAGGACCAGCTCCCTGCGGTCCTTGCGCTGGCGGTAGCCGGCCTCATGGAGCATCGCCGACGCAGGCTCGGAGAGAGAACCCTTGTTGGGAACGGCGATGCGCAGCATGAGGGGGTGTCCTTCGTGCGAGAAACGGAAAAAGTGCGGGGGTTCGCTGTGATCCAGGGGATCAGAGATGAGCGTATACGTCGTCCAGGGAGATGCCCCGGGCCACCATCATCACCTGAAGGTGGTACAGCAGCTGGGAGATCTCCTCGGCCGTGGCCTCGGCGCCCTCGTACTCGGCGGCCATCCACACCTCGGCGGCCTCCTCGACGACCTTCTTGCCGATGGCATGGACGCCCTTGCCCACCAGCTCGGCGGTGCGGGAGGTGGCGGGGTCGCCGGTGGCCTTCTGCTGGAGCTCGGCGAAGAGCTCCTCGAACGTCTTCTTGGACATGGTGGTCCTACCCTACGCCGCCCCCGCCCCGCATCAGTGCCAGGGCTCGGCCACCGAGCGCAGCGTGACGGCCGTGGCGACGGCCGCGGTGACCGCCTCGTGGCCCTTGTCCTCGGTCGAGCCCTCCAGGCCCGCCCGGTCCAGGGCCTGCTCGTCGGTGTCGCAGGTGAGCACGCCGAAGCCGACGGGGACGCCGGTGTCGACGGAGACCTGGGTCAGGCCCTGGGTGACGCCCTGGCACACGTAGTCGAAGTGGGGCGTGCCGCCGCGGATGACGACGCCCAGGGCGATGACCGCGTCGTAGCCGCGGCCGGCGAGGACCTTGGCCGCGACGGGCAGCTCCCAGCTGCCGGGGACGCGCAGCAGCGTCGGCTCGTCGATGCCGAGCTCGTGCAGGGCCCGCAGGGCACCGTCGACGAGGCCGTCCATGACCTTCTCGTGCCACTGGGCCGCGACGACCGCGACGCGCAGGTCCTGGCAGTTGCGCACGCTCAGCTGGGGGGCGCCCTTACCGCTCACGTTCTTCCCTCTTCTTCCCTCGTGGATGTGTGTGTGGTCCGGTCGGTCACTGGTTGCCGCAGGCGGAGACGTGCCCGCCGTCCAGCCAGGGCAGGTCGTGGCCCATACGGTCGCGCTTGGTGCGCAGGTAGCGCAGGTTGTGCTCGCCGGCCTGGACGGGCATGGGCTCGCGGCCGGTGACCGTCAGCCCGTGCCGGACCAGGGCCGCGGTCTTGTCGGGGTTGTTGGTCATCAGCCGCAGGGAGCGCACTCCGAGGTCGGTGAGGATGCGGGCGCCGGCGGCGTAGTCGCGGGCGTCGGCGGGCAGGCCCAGTTCGAGGTTGGCGTCGAGGGTGTCGCGGCCGTCCTCCTGCAGCTGGTAGGCGCGCAGCTTGGGCAGCAGGCCGATGCCGCGGCCCTCGTGGCCGCGCAGGTAGAGCACGACGCCGCGGCCCTCGGTGGCGATCCGTTCGAGGGATGCCTGCAGCTGGGGGCCGCAGTCGCAGCGCAGCGAGCCGAAGACGTCGCCGGTCAGGCACTCGGAGTGCACCCGCACCAGGACGTCCTCGCCGTCGCCGAGGTCGCCGGCGACCAACGCGATGTGCTCGACGCCGTCGAGGGTGGAGCGGTAGCCGTACGCCCGGAACTCGCCGTGGGCGGTGGGCAGGGAGGTGACGGCCTCGCGGCGGACGGTGGGCTCGGCGGCGCGGCGGTAGGCGATCAGGTCCTCGATGGAGATGATGGACAGTCCGTGCTTGCGGGCGAAGGGCACCAGCTCGGGCAGGCGGAGCATGGCGCCGTCCTCGCCGGCGATCTCCACGATGGCTGCGGCCGGCCGCAGCCCGGCGAGGCGGGCGAGGTCGACGCCGGCCTCGGTGTGGCCGTTGCGGGCCAGCACGCCGCCGGGCTTGGCGCGCAGCGGGAAGACGTGGCCGGGGCGGACGAAGTCGCCGGGGATGGCGGCGGGGTCGGCCAGCAGGCGGATGGTGGTGGCGCGGTCGGCGGCGGAGATGCCGGTGTCGGTGCCGTGGGCCCGGGTGGCGTCGACGGAGACGGTGAAGGCGGTGCGCATGGACTCGGTGTTGCGCTCGACCATCTGCGGCAGGTCGAGCCGGTCGACGTCCTGCTCCTCCAGGGGGACGCAGATCAGCCCGCGGCACTCGCTCATCATGAAGGCGACGATCTCGGTGGTGACCTTCTCGGCGGCCACGACGAGGTCGCCCTCGTTCTCGCGGTCGGCGTCGTCGACGACCACGACGGGCCGGCCGGCGGCGATGTCGGCGATGGCGCGCTCGACGGGGTCGAGGACGATCTCGTCGCTCGCGTACCAGCTCTGCAGGGCGGTCATGCGCTGACTCCTTCGTTCGCTTCTCCGCCCGTTCGGCGCAGAGGTACACCTCTCGTCGTCACCTGCGGCCCGGCGGCCGCACGTGCGTCGCTCACAGCAGTGCTCCTTCCGTAACCGTGCCGGTGATCCGCGAGCGCAGCCACCAGTCGCGCAGGCCCCACAGGACGAGGGCGAAGTAGACGATGTAGACGAGGCCGGAGAAGGCGAGGCCGCTGTCGAAGGCGAGCGGGACGCCGACGACGTCGACGAGGAGCCAGGCGAACCAGAACTCCACGAGCCCGCGGGCCTGGGCGACCATCGCGGCGAGGGTGCCGACGAAGATGTACGCGTCCGGCCAGGGGTTCCAGGACAGTTCCGGCACGGCGGTGAACAGGGTGCCGACGGCGAGGGTACCGACGGCGGTGCCGGCGAGCAGCAGGGCGCGCTCGCGCCAGGTGGCGAAGCGCACGGCGATGGTGCCGTCCTGGGCCTGCCGCCTGCCGCGGGTCCACTGCCGCCAGCCCCACAGGGCGACGCCGATGACCAGGAGCTGCTTGCCGACGCCGCCGCTGAGGTGGGCGGAGGCATAGGCGGCGACGAGGATGAGGCCGGAGAGGAACTGGGCGGGCCAGGTCCATATGGAGCGCCGCCAGCCGAGGGCGAGGGCGGCGAGGCCGATGGTGTTGCCGATCATGTCGGACCAGATGACGTGCTGGCCGAAGAGCGCGAACGCCTCACTGTTGAGCCAGTCGAGGGCGCTCATGCGTTCGCCTCCGCGGTGCCGCGGCCGCCGAGCAGCCGCTCGACGTACTTGGCGAGGACGTCGACCTCCAGGTTGACGGGGTCGCCGGGCTGCTTGATGCCGAGGGTGGTCAGCTGCAGGGTGGTGGGGATGAGGCTGACGGTGAAGTAGTCGTCACCGGCCTCGACGACGGTCAGGCTCACGCCGTCGACGGTGATGGAGCCCTTCTCCACGACGTAGCGCGCCAGGCCGGCGGGCAGCGCGATCCTCACGATCTCCCAGTGCTCGCCGGGCACCCGCGCGGTGATGGTGCCGGTGCCGTCGACGTGGCCCTGGACGAGGTGGCCGCCGAGGCGTCCGCCGAGCGCCATGGGCCGCTCCAGGTTGACGCGGGAGCCGGGGACGAGGGCGCCGAGGCTGGAGCGGGTCAGGGTCTCGGCCATGACGTCGGCGGTGAACTCGCCGTCGGCGTTCTCGACGACGGTCAGGCACACGCCGTTGACGGCGATCGAGTCGCCGTGCGCGGCGCCATCGGTGACGAGCGGGCCGCGCAGGCGGAACCGGGAGGAGTCGCCCAGCTTCTCGACGGCGACGACCTCGCCCAGTTCCTCGACGATTCCGGTGAACACGTCAGATCTCCTCGGTGGCGGTGGCGGTGGGAGCAGGTGCGGGAGCGGGTGCGGTGGTGCGGGGTGTGGCGGTGATGCGCAGGTCGGGGCCGAGCCGGGTGACGTCGGTGACGTCGAGCCGCAGGGTCTCGGCGACGGTGCCGATGCCGGCCTTGCCGAGGGCGGCCGGTCCGGCGCCGAGCAGGGCGGGGGCGAGGTAGCCGACGACGCGGTCGACGGCGCCGGCGGCCAGGAAGGCGCCGGCGAGCGTCGGGCCGCCCTCCAGCAGGACCGAGCACACGCCGCGGGCGTGCAGGGCCGCGAGCAGGGCGCGGACGTCCAGCCCGGTGCCGTCGGCGGCGCGCGGCAGGCGCACGGTGCCGGTGCCGGCCAGGTGCCGGGCGTCGGCGTCCTCGGCCACGGCGATCAGGGTGGGGGCGGCGTCGTCGAGCACGCGGGCGCCGGGGGCGACGGCGCCGTCGCTGGTGACGACGACCCGCAGCGGCTGGGTGACCTCGCGCTCGTCGAGGACGCCGCCGCGCACGGCCAGGTGCGGGTCGTCGGCGCGCAGCGTGCCGGAGCCGACGACGACGGCGTCGGCCTCGGCGCGCAGCCGGTGCACGTCGGCGCGGGAGGCGGCCGAGGTGATCCAGCGGCTGGTGCCGTCGGCGGCGGCGCTGCGCCCGTCGAGGGTGGCGGCGTACTTCCAGGTGACGAAGGGGCGACCGTGCAGGACGGAGGTGAGCCAGGCGGCGTTGCCGGCGGCGGCCTCGTCGGCGAGCAGCCCGCCCTCGGTGCGCACGCCGGCGGCGGCCAGGGTGGCGGCGCCGCCGGAGGCGGTGGGGTTGGGGTCGGCGACGGCGTAGACGACGCGGGCGATGCCGGCGTCGACGAGCGCCCGGGCGCACGGGCCGGTGCGGCCGGTGTGGTTGCAGGGCTCCAGGGTGACGACGGCGGTGCCGCCGCGGACGTCGTGGCCGGCCTCGGCGGCGGCGTGCAGGGCGGCCACCTCCGCGTGCGGGCCGCCGGCCCGTCGGTGCCAGCCCTCGCCGGCCGTGCGGCCGTGGGCGTCGAGGACGACGCAGCCGACGACGGGGTTGGGGCTGGTGGAACCGAGGGCGCGGGAGGCGAGCGCGATGGCGCGCCGCATCGCCTCGGCTTCGGTAGCGGTGGCCACCGGGGTCCTCCTGCCTCGTCGGGCAACGGACTCCGGGGCTGTCGTACGGGACGACGAAGAAGCGGGTACACGACGACGGCAGGTCGCACGCCGGGAGAGGACACACGCGGTCCCCGCAGAAGGGGGTGCCCGCGCGGTCACCGGTGGCGGTGTGCCGTCGCATGCCCGCCGCGCACTGCCTCCCATCCGGACTTTAACCGTCGGTCCAGGAATTTCACCTGGTCAACCGGCCGCTGGCTGCGGCCGGGTCGCGGACTGTAACCGCCGGTTCGGACTTTCACCGACCCCGGAGTGCGCTGCGTGTGATGGATCAATTAAGGGTACATGGCGCCTGACCTGCGACTTCCGATGCGGGTCCGACTGCCATCGAGCGTACGCCGAGCTGCGCCGCGATGTCCATGGGGGCTTGACAGCGTGCGCGGACTCACACTCCGGGCCCTGCCCCCTCCCCATTCTGGTCCAGACCTATTGACGCACTGGTCTAGTCCTCTTAACCTCTGCCACACCTCCGAGGAGTACGGCCCGGCGGTGCGCGCACACCACGGGCCACAGCACGTCGCAAGCCCCCCACGCACAGCTCTGGCAAGAGCCCCCCACTGGAGGAACGCTCGTGTTGTCCCGAAAGAGCACCACCGGCCGGCGCCGCAGACGCACCGCCGCCCTCGCGTCGGCCGGCGCCGCACTCGCCGGACTGATCGTCGCCGCCCTGCCGGCGACCGCCTCGCAGGCGGAGGACCAGTCCTCCTGCCGCCCCGACGGCCTCTACAGCACCCCCGGCGTCGACGTCCCCTACTGTTCGGTCTACGACACGGCCGGCCGCGAAAAGATGGGCACCGACCACCAGCGCCGCGTCATCGGCTACTTCACCGGGTGGCGCACCGGCAAGGACGGCACCCCCGCCTACCTCGCCCCCGACATCCCCTGGGACAAGGTCACCCACCTCAACTACGCCTTCGCGCACGTCGGCCCGGACGACCGGATATCGGTCGGCGCCGACGGTCCGGGCAATCCCGCCACCGGCATGACCTGGCCGGGAGTGCCGGGCGCCGAGATGGACCCGGCCCTGCCCTATCAGGGCCACTTCAACCTGCTGACCAAGTACAAGAAGCTCCACCCCCAGGTGAAGACGCTCATCTCCGTGGGCGGCTGGGCGGAGACCGGCGGCTACATCGACGAGAACGGCAAGCGCGTCGCCTCCGGCGGCTTCTACAAGACCGCGACGAACGCCGACGGCTCGGTCAACCAGAAGGGCATCGACACCTTCGCCGACTCCGCCGTCGCCTTCGTCCGCGCCTACGGCTTCAACGGCGTCGACATCGACTACGAGTACCCCACCTCGATGAAGGACGCCGGCCACCCGAAGGACTGGGCACTGGCCAACGCCCGCCGCGGGGGCCTCAACCAGGGCTACACGGCCCTGCTGAAGTCCCTGCGCGAGAAGCTCGACCGGGCGGGTGCCGCCGACGGCCGGCACTATCTGCTGTCGGTGGCCGCGCCGTCCTCCGGCTACCTGCTGCGCGGCATGGAGACGTACCAGGCCACGAAGTACCTCGACTACGTCAACGTCATGTCCTACGACCTGCACGGCGCCTGGAACGAGTTCGTCGGCCCCAACGCGGCGTTGTACGACGACGGCAAGGACGCCGAGCTCGCCAAGTGGGGCGTCTACGGCACCGCACAGTACGGCGGCATCGGCTACCTCAACGGCGACTGGGCCTACCACTACTTCCGCGGCGCCCTGCCACCCGGGCGCATCAACCTCGGGCTGCCGTACTACACACGCGGCTGGAAGAACGTCACCGGCGGCACGGACGGGCTGTGGGGAACGGCCAAGGCCGCCTCGTGTCCGGCCGGCTCGGGGCTGACGTCCTGCGGGGACGGCGCGGTGGGCATCGACAACATCTGGAACGACAAGGACGACGACGGCAAGGAGTCGCCGGCCGGCTCCAACCCGATGTGGCACGCCAAGAACCTGGAGAAGGGCATCGCGGGCGACTACCTGACCCGCTTCGGCTTCCCCGCCGGCACCAAGCTCACCGGCAGCTACGCCCGCCACTACGACGCCACCCTGACCGCTCCCTGGCTGTGGAACGCCGACAAGAAGGTGTTCCTGTCCACCGAGGACGAGCAGTCGGTGCAGGCCAAGGCGCGCTACGTCGTCGACAAGGGCCTGGGCGGCACGATGATCTGGGAACTGGCCGGCGACTACGGCTGGAACGCGGCCAAGGGCCAGTACGAGCCCGGCTCCACCCTGACCGGCGCCCTGTACGACGCCTTCAAGGCCGCGCCCGGCTACGGCGCCCGGCGGGCCACCACCGACCTGCCGGACAAGGCGCTGGAGATCGACGTGGCCCTCACCGACTTCCCGCTCGGCGACTCCAACTACCCCATCACGCCCAAGCTGCGCATCACCAACCGCACCAAGGCGACGGTCCCGGGCGGTGCGGAGTTCCGCTTCGACTACGGCACCTCGGCGCCCGGGAACGCCAAGGACCAGTCGGGCTGGGGGCTGAAGGTCGTCCGCAGCGACCACACCGCTCCCCACAACATCGGCGGCCTCAAGGGCGACTACCACCGGGTGTCGGTGACCCTGCCCGCGTACCAGTCGATCGCCCCCGGTGCCACCGCCGTCGTGGACCTGACGTACTACCTGCCGGTCACCACGCCCTCCAACTGGAGCGTGACCTTCGGCGGCAGCACGTACGCCCTGGCCGGCGACCTCGCCCGCGGCACCACCGTGGTCGACCCGGGCGGCCCGACGCCGACACCCACCGCGAGCCCCACGGCGACCCCCACGGCGACTCCCACGGCGACGCCGACGGCCACGCCCACCGGCGGAAGCTGCACCGCGCCCTCCTGGGACCGGGCGAGCGCCTACAGTGGCGGTGCCACGGTCTCCTGGAAGTCCCGTACCTGGAAGGCGAAATGGTGGACGCAGGGCGAGGAGCCCGGCACCACCGGCGAGTGGGGGGTGTGGCAGGACCTGGGAACCTGCCGCTAGCGCGGGGCCCGGTGCGCCGGGCCGGGGAGGAGCCGCATGGACAGCAGCAGCGCGCAGCGCGCCCGCATCGCCATGGCCGCCGTCTTCGCCGTCCACGGCGCGGTCACCGGCAGCTTCGCCACCCGCATCCCCTGGCTGCAGGAGCACACCGGGGCCGGCGCCGGGGCGCTCGGGCTGGCGCTCGCCTTCCCCGCGATCGGCGCCTCGCTCGCGATGCCGCTCGCGGGGCGGGTCAGCCACCGCTACGGCTCGCGGACAGCGCTGCGCGCCCTGCTCTTCCTGTGGTGCGCCTCCCTCGCGCTGCCGGCCCTCTCCCCCGGCGTCCCCGCCCTGTGCGGGGCGCTGGCGGTGTACGGGGCGACGTCCGGGACGGCGGACGTGGCGATGAACGCGCTCGGGGTGCACACCGAGGAGCGGCTGGGCCGCTCCATCATGTCGGGGCTGCACGGCATGTGGAGCGCGGGTGCGCTGGCCGGCTCGGCGGTGGGCACCGTCGCCGCGCACGCCGGCACGGACGCGCGGGTGCATCTCGCCCTGGCGGCCGCGGTGCTGGCCGCGGCGGGCCTGGTCGCCTGCCACGGGGTGCCGGACGTGCGCGCCGCGAAGCACGAGCCGGCGCCGCCCCGGTTCGCGCTGCCGCCGCGCTCGGCGCTCGCGATCGGGGCGGTCGGCTTCTGCGCGGTCTTCGCCGAGGGCGCCGGCCTGGACTGGGCCGCGGTCTACCTGCGCGACGTCGTGGGCACCGACGCCGGCGTCGCGGCGGGCTGCACCACCGCCTTCGCCTGCACGATGGCCGCGGCTCGGCTCGCGGGGGACGCGGCGGTGCGCCGCTTCGGGCCCGTACGGACCGTACGGGGCGGGGGCGCGCTGGCGACGCTGGGCGGCCTGCTGGTCGTGGCGGCCGGCTCGCCCGTGCCGGCCTTCGCCGGTTTCGGCCTCATCGGCCTGGGCATCGCGGTCGTGGTGCCGCTGGCCTTCGCCGCGGCGGGCCACAGCGGGCCCGATCCCAGCCGGGCGATAGCGGGCGTGGCGACCGTCACCTACGCCTCGGGCCTGGTGGCCCCGGCCGTCATCGGCCAGATCGCCGGTGCGACGTCGTTGGTGGTGTCCTTCGCCGTGGTGACGGCGTGCGGTGCAGGGCTGGTGGCGGGCGCGGGCGTCCTGCGCGCCCCCGCCCGCCGTGCCACGGCGCACCGTACCGGCCCGGCCGTCCGCCGCTGACGGCCGGGCGTCCCGCCCCGGCGGTGTGCGCGCACCGCCGCGGGCCGTGAGCCGTACCCCGGAGGGTGCGGCCACGGCCCGCGGTGGAGGGGGACTTTCAGGCGCGCCGGGGTCGCATTACTTCACGATGCCCCAGTTGTGCCAGCTGCTGCTGCGCCAGCTGCTGCGGTTGCAGTCGCCACCGTGGCGGCGGTGGTGGTCGCCCCACTTGTCGTCGTCGCAGTCGTCCTTGCGGTGGTGACGCCCGCCACCGCCCCAGCGGTCGCAGTCGTCGTGGCCGCCGCCCCAGCGGTTGTGGTCGCCCCAGCCGCCCCAGCCGCCGTGGCCGCCATGCCCGCCGTGACCGCCGTGACGGTCGCAGTCGTCGTCGTGGCCGCCCCAGCCACCCCAGCTGCCCCAGCCGCCCCAGCCGCCGTGGCCGCCGTGACCGCCGTGGCCGCCGTGGTGCTTGTTCCAGCTGCCGCTCCAGAGGCCGCCCCAGCCGCCCCAGCCGCCCCAGCCCCAGCGGTCGTAGGTGCGGGTCCAGCTGCTCCAGCCACCATGGCGGCGGCCGTGGTCGCAGTCGTCGTGGTGACGGCGGCCGTGGTCGCAGTTGTCCCGGTCCCGGTCGCGGTCGCGGCGGCCGTGGTCGCAGTTGTCGCGGTCCCGGTCGCGGTCGCGGCCCTTGTCGCGGTCGCGGTCACGGTCCTTGCGGCCGTGGTCGCAGTCGCGGTCGCGGTCGCGGCCCTTGTCCCGGTCGCGGCCCTTGTCCCGGTCACGGCCCTTGTCGCGGTCGCGGTCCTTGCGGCCGTGGTCACGGTCCCGGTCGCCGTCGTGGTCGTCGTCCCAGGCCCAGGTCTGGTTGCCGGACGCGATCTGGGGCGCGGCCTGAGCGATACCGGCGACCGGAACAACGGTTGCGGCGGCGATGATCGCAGCGGCCGCAGTGCGGCCGACGTGCTTGCGCATGTGTGTCTCCTGAATTGCAGGAAATCGGACAATGAGACTCATACCTCCCGGAAAGCGGGAAACAGCCGCCCCTCGCGGTCATACAGCCCTACGAGGTGTTTTCTGAGCCGATCGCAGCAACACGCCTGGCGGGCCGTGGCCGGCTCCGGCAGCCGGTCCGGCCGGCCGGGTCGCGGCCCGGCCGTAGCATGATGCGGATCATCACCCCCACCACCTCGAACAATGGGAGCAAGACATGGGCCTGGGCGTGCGCTGGACCCTGCACGGCGACGGGCGCACCCCCGCCCCCGGAGCCGTCGTCCGACCGGATGAACGGCTCTCCTGGCCGCGCACGGCGGGCCTGGGCGCCCAGCACGTGGTCGCCATGTTCGGCGCATCGTTCGTCTCGCCGGTTCTGATGGGTCTCGACCCGAATCTCGCCATCATGATGTCGGGCGTCGCCACGATCCTCTTCCTGCTGGCGACGCGCGGCCGGGTGCCCAGCTACCTGGGCTGCAGCCTGTCCTTCGTCGGCGTGGCGGCCATCATCCGGGCCCAGGGCGGCGGCAGCGCGGCCGTCACCGGGGCGATCTTCGTGGTCGGCGGCGCGCTCTTGCTCAGCGGGCTGGTGGTGCACCGGTTCGGCGCGCGCATCATCCACGCGGCGATGCCGCCGGTGGTCACCGGTGCCGTGGTGATGTTGATCGGCTTCAACCTCGCCCCGGTCACGGCGCGCACGTACTGGCCGCAGGACCAGTGGACGGCGCTGCTGACCATGCTGGTCACCGGGCTGGCGGTGGTGTGCCTGCGCGGCTTCTGGTCGCGCATCGCCATCTTCCTGGGCCTGCTCTTCGGCTACGCGCTCTCCTGGGCGCTCGACCGGATCTTCGGAAAGATCCACTCGGTCAACGGCGGCACGGAAGCCGTCGACCACTGGCGCCTGGACCTGTCGGGCGTGGGCAAGGCGGACTGGATCGGCCTGCCCTCCCTGCACGCGCCCGCCTTCGGCTGGTCCGCGGCGCTGGTGGCACTGCCGGTGGTCATCGCCCTGATCGCGGAGAACGCCGGGCACGTCAAGGCCGTCGGCGAGATGACCGGCGACCGGCTGGACGACCAGCTGGGCGTGGCGATCGCCGCGGACGGCGCGGCGACGATGCTCTCCACGGCGGTCGGCGGCCCGGCCAACACGACGTACTCGGAGAACATCGGCGTCATGGCCGCCACCCGCGTCTACTCCACCGCCGCCTACTGGGCCGCGGCCCTCTTCGCGCTGCTCTTCGGCATCTGCCCCAAGTTCGGCGCGGTCGTGGCGGCCGTGCCGGGCGGTGTGCTCGGCGGGATCACCGTCATCCTGTACGGCATGATCGGCCTGCTGGGCGCGCAGATCTGGGTGCACAACAAGGTCGACCTGCGCAACCCGCTGAACCTGGTGCCGGTCGCGGCGGGCATCATCATCGGCATCGGCGGGGTGAGCCTGAAGTTCTCCAGCTCCTTCGAGCTGGGCGGCATCGCGCTCGGCACCGTCGTGGTGCTCTCCGGCTACCACGTGCTGCGCGCCCTGGCCCCGGCCCACATGAAGGAGCAGGAGCCGCTGCTGGACGAGGGCACGAGCAGCTACGACCCGGTCGGGGAGGAACGGGGGGCGGTCACCCCTTCTGATTAATTCCGGGGCCCGATCGCCTACGCTCCGTGTTCAGCTGTCACTCTGTGCTTATGACGATCATGCGGGCACAGCCGGCACCGCCGACCGGCATCGACGGGGTGCTGGAGCGCATGCGCGGGCTGCGGGCCGCGCTGCCGCCGCGGGACGGCGTGGCCGTGTTCAACCGGGTGTACCTGTCGGTCACCGAGGAGATCGGCCACCGGGCCGCGGCCGGGGAGTTCGGCGACGGGCGGGCGGCGGCCGAGCTGGACGTCCGCTTCGCCAAGCGCTATCTGCACGCCGTCGACCAGGCGTCCCTCGGCCGGCGGCAGCCCGCCTGCTGGCAGCCGCTGTTCCAGCTGCGCGGCCACCCGGCCGTGCAGCCCCTGCAGTTCGCCCTGGCGGGGATCAACGCCCACATCGGGCACGACCTGGCCCTGGCCCTGCTGGAGACCTGCCGGGTGCTGGACACCGAGCCGCGCGCCCTGCAGCCGGACTTCCGCCGTATCGGCGCGATGCTGGTGGCGATGGAGGAGCGGATCCGCGAGGAGCTGATGCCCGGCCCCGACCTGCTGGACGTCGCCGATCCGCTCACCCACCTGGTCGGCTCCTGGACGCTGGAGGCCGCGCGCGGCGCGGCGTGGGCGTCCTTCCGCACGCTGTGGGCGGTGCGCCACCTGCCGGACGTGGTGGAGGAGTTCACCGACCGGGTGGACGCCAGCGTGGGCATGGTGGGCAGGTGCCTGCTCACCCCCCTGGGCTGAGCAGGCACCTGCGGCTTGTCAGTCCTCCGGCAGCTCGACCGGGGCGATCTCGTCGTAGACGTCACCGGGGCCGGGGTTGGTCGGGTCGGTGGCGCCGCCGAGCTGGTGCATCACGCCCCACACCGCGTTGAGCGCCGTCTGCACCGCGCCCTCGGCCCAGCCGGCCGTCCAGGAGATGTCGTCGCCCGCGAGGAAGATGCCCCGCTTGTCCTCGGGCAGCCGGTCCTGCATGAAGTGGGTGTACAGGCGCCGCTGGTAGCGGTAGTGGCCGGGCAGGTTGGCCTTGAACGCACCCATGAAGTAGGGCTCGTTCTCCCAGGAGACCGTCACCGGGTTGCCGATGATGTGCTTGCGGATGTCGACCTTCGGGTATATCTCGCCGAGCGACTTGAGCATGACCTCCAGGCGCTCGTTCGCCGACAGCGGCAGCCACTTGAGGCTGTCGTCGCACCAGGTGTACGACAGGCAGATCACGGCGGGCTTGTCGGGGCCGTTGTCCAGCAGGTAGGTGCCGCGGGTCATGCGGTCGGTGAGCGTCATCGACATGACGTCCCGGCCGGTCTCCTCGTCCTTGTCCAGCCAGAACGGCCGGTCCACGGGCACGAAGAGCTTGGAGGACTCCATGTAGTGGGTGCGCTCGATCGCCGTCCAGTGGTCGATCGGGAAGAGCGAGTCGTCGCACTCGATCTTCGACAGCAGCATCCAGGACTGGGCGGTGAAGATGGCCGCCCGGTAGGTGCGGATGTCGCCGCCGGCGTCGGTCACCGTGATGCGGTTGCCGGCGGTGCGGTGCAGCCGGGTCACGGCCGGGCGCGGCGCGCCGCCGTGCAGCGAGGACAGCGAGGTGCCCTGCGCCCAGTGGACGATCTTCTCCGGCTCGCGCTCCCACAGGCGCAGCGGCAGCTGCTGGCTGCCGCCGACGATGCCGCGGTGGTGGTCGTCGGCCTCGGTGTAGACGACGCGCAGGATCTCCAGGATGGAGTTGGGGAAGTCGGTGTCCCAGCCGCCGGTGCCGAAGCCGACCTGGCCGAAGATCTCGCGGTGCCGGAAGGACTTGAAGGCCTCCGACTCGCACAGGAAGCCGTAGAAGGTCTGGTTGTCGAGCTTCTCGACCAGCTTGGCCCAGATCTCGCGGATGCGCGGCACGTCGCGCTCGCGCATGGCCCGGTTCATGTCGGAGAAGTCGGCGCCCTCCTCCAGGCAGGCGTTCCACGCGGTGGCCACGTCGCGGTAGACCTGCGGCAGGTCGTCGATGGTCTCCGCGTAGTGCGACTCGCCCTTGAGGTCGACGACGGTCGAGGGGGTGTCGGGCGCGAGCGGGTTGGGGAACGGCTTGGTCTCCAGGCCCACCAGGTCGATGTAGTGCTGGAAGGCGGTGGAGGACGGCGGGAAGCGCATCGCGCCCATCTCGGCCGTCAGCTCCTCGTCGCAGCCTTCGAAGCCGACGGTGCGCAGCCGCCCGCCGATCCGGTCCGCCTCGTAGACGACGGGCTTGAGGCCCATCTTCATCAGCTCGTAGGCGGCGACGATGCCGGACAGGCCACCGCCGATGACCGCGACCTCGGTGCCGTGCTCGGTGGCCGGCACCTGGCCCAGGCCCGCCGGGTGGGCGAGGAAGTCGTCGTACGCGAACGGGAAGTCCGGGCCGAACATGGTGATCGGCGGCAGGGCGGGCTGGGCCTGCTCGTGCTCGTCGTGGGCGGCGGGGGGCACCGTGGACGTCATCGGCTGGACTCTCCTACTGGCAGGGGGTGTCGAGGGGCGGCGGGGGGGACGCCGCCGGCTTCGGCTGGGGTTCGGTGGGGCTTCAGGTGAGCGAGGCGTACAGGCCGGGGCGGCGGTCGCTCAGGTAGGTGTTCTCGGCGCGGGAGGCGGCGAGCAGCCGCGGGTCCACGTCGGCGAGGAGCAGGTCCTCGCCGGCACCCGCGCGGGCGCGCACGGTCCCGTCCGGGGCGGCGAGGCAGGACAGCCCCGCGAAGGCGAACCCGCCCTCGTCGCCGCAGCGGTTGACATAGGCGATGTAGAGCTGGCTCTCCCAGGCCCGGGCCGGGACGATCGTCTGCGGGACGATCTCGTAGGGCCGCATCAGGGCGGTGGGCACGAGCAGCAGCTCGGTGCCGGCCAGCGCATGGGCCCGTACGGTCTCGGGGAACTCCACGTCGTAGCAGATCAGCAGGCCGAGGCGGACGCCGTCGAGGTCGGCCTGGACGACGAGGTCCCGGCCGGGGGTGAAGCAGGACGTCTCGTACTCGCCGAACAGGTGCGTCTTGCGGTACGTGGCGAGCGGGGCGCCGTCGGGGCCCACCAGGCCCAGGGTGTTGAAGACCGCCTCGCCGTCGCGCTCGGGGTAGCCGTAGCCGATGGCGATGCCGTGCTCGGCCGCGATGCGGGCCACGGCCCGGGCGGACGGCCCGTCGGCGGGCTCGGCCAGGTCGCGGACGGCGGGACCGAGGGCGTACCCGGTCAGGAACAGCTCGTTCGTCAGCAGCAGCCGGGCGCCGGCGGCGGCGGCCCGCCGGGCGGCGGCGGACAGGGCGTCGAGGCTGTCGGCAAGGGCGGAGGGAACGCCGCTGGGGCCTTGGTACAGCGCGATGCGCAGCGGCGTCATGCGGTCCTCTCCGGGGCGGATGGGCGAATTGAGAAGACGGTACGGTCCGGTAACCGGCCGGTACAAGGCATCGACGTTGCGCGCAACCGCGCGATTCGTTGCGCGTTTTCCCGCCCCGGCGGCGATTCGTTGCGCGCGCTTTTCCCTCCTTTTGCCCGGCGGCGGCCCGGGCGGCGCCGCTACGGGGTGCTGCGCACCGCGCGCACCCATGCCTCCATGCCGGCCAGGAAGCCGGCCCGCTCCCGGTCGCCGAGCTCGTCCAGCACTCTCAGCAGCGGTTCCATGCGCCGGCCGAGGAACGTCTCGACCGCCCCCCGGTACTCCTCGGCGAGGGTGACCAGGATGCGCCGCCGGTTCGCCGGGTCCTCCGCGCGCCGCACGATACCGGCCCGGCTCAGCGCTCCCACGAGTTCGCTCGCGGTGGGCAGCGAGACCTTCAGCCGCCCGGCGATCTCGCCGACCGTCAGCGGCGTTCCGGCCAGCAGGTGGGGCAGCACGGCCCCGTGCCGGGCGGTCAGGCCGCCCGACTCCATCGCCTCCAGCAGCTTCGGGGGCATCTGCCCGTGCACCACGGACTTCCGGAAGAAGGGCTCCAACTGCGGTACGAGGGCGATGACTTCGAGCTCGGCGGGGCTCGGTGTCCGGGGCGCTTCCCCCGTGTCGTTGCGGTGCGGCATACTGCGAGTCTAGATGGTTCGGAAATCCAAACAGTTCGGCTCTCCGAAAGGTGCATCCCATGCCGCCGATCAGCTACACCGATGCGGTCAACGAGGCCCTGGAACGCTTGGACGATCTCGGGTACGAGCGGGGCCAGGGCACCGACCTGGCCAACCACGGCCCCATGGGCGCCGAGGCGGTCGCCGTGCTCGGCCACGGCGACGAGGTGGGCCGCTGGGTCGAGCGCTACCGCCGCGCCATGGAGCACCACGAGCCGCCCGCCGCCCGCTTCGCCCTGGACCCGGCCGACGAGGCGTCCTGGCGCCCGGCCCTGGGTGCCTTCGAGCGGGCCGGCGACTGGGAGCTCCTGTTCGCCCGAGAGCTGGCCGAGGCCCCCTGGCGCGAGGTGCTGGTGCGCTGGTGGCCGCGCCTGCTGCCCGGGCTCTTCGCCGGCCTGACCCACGGCCTGATCCGCACCGCGCACGCCGTGCGCGGCCTGTACGCGGCCGGCGAGCCCACCCGGCTGCAGCTGGACGAGCTGGCGCGGGGGCTGGCGTACTGGGCCGCGCGCTACACCGAGCTGCCGGGCCGGCCGCGGCTGGGCGGCACGCACGACCTGCCGTCGGCCGTCGCCGCCCTCCCCCGCACCCCGGCGGACGGCACCCCGGGGCCCGACATGTTCCGGCGGCGCTTCGCCACGCTCGGCGACCTCGACGGCTACACCGAGGCGCTGGACCGGCTCGCCCCGCAGCAGGCGCCGCGGCTGCTGAGCGAGATGACGGTGCAGTTCGCCGACGTCTACCTCGGACACCCCGAGGTCTTCCCCGTACCGCTGGTCCACGGTGTCACCGCGCCCGCCGCCGCCCGCCTCGTGCTGCCGCACCTGCCGCACGAGCTGTACGAGCCCACGCTGGCCGTCCTGTGGCAGGTCCAGGTCGGCTTCCTGCTGTGCATGACGACCGACCGGCGCGGCGAGGGCACCGACGCCTGGCGCGCCGAGGCGGCGGACCTGCCGCCGATCGACGAGCTGGGCGCCCGGGCCGTGGAGCACGGCGACGAGCACGTCGTGAAGTTCACCGAGGCGTGCCTGCGGGAGTACGCCCTGCGGCCCGACCCCCGCTACCCGGCCGCCGCGTACGCCGCCCAGCAGCGCATCAAGCGCCTGGACGACGGCGGCGGCGTCTCACGCTTCACCGGGTGAGCACCGCCCGGGAGCGGTGCCGGGCCGCGCCCGGCGGCTGGTGCAGCGCCCCGTCAGGGGCGCGGGGCAGTGCCGATCCGCCCGGGCCCCGGGTTGCGCGTCGACTGCGGGCCGTCGGTGGCCGATCGCGCAGTTCCCCGCGCCCCTGACGGGGCACTGCATCAGCCCACGGCGCCCTGTAGGGGCGCGGGGAACTGCGCGACAAGCCACCGCGCGCCCGCAGATCGACACCGCCCGCCCCGCCGCGCCCCTACGGGGCACCGCACGATCCGCCGGACACGGCCTAGGACGGTGCGCCCGAGCTGAAGCGGCGCAGCAGGGGCGAGAGCACCAGCACCGACTTGGTGCGCTCCACGAACGGCTCCCCGGCGATCCGCTCCAGCACCCGTTCGAAGTGCCGCATGTCGGAGGCGAAGATCTGGACGAGGGCGTCGGCCTCACCGGTGACGGTGGAGGCCGAGGCCACCTCCGGGTAGCGCGACAGGCCCCGGTGGATGGCGTCGGGCGAGGTGTTGCGGCGGCAGTACAGCTCGATGAAGCCCTCCGTCTCCCAGCCCAGGGCGGCGGGGTCGACGCGGACGGTGAAGCCGGTGATGGCACCCTCGGCGCGCAGCCTGTCCACGCGCCGCTTGACGGCGGGTGCCGACAGGCCGATCTCCGCGCCGATGTCGGCGTAGGAGCGCCTGGCGTCCTCGGCCAGGGCATGCACGATGCGTTCGTCGAGCTCGTTCAATCGCACGGCGGGTGGATCACTTTTCTCCGGGTAACCTCTGCTGCTACGAGCAGTAGATCACGTACCCGACCGGGTGCCCGACCCGAGAGCGGCCGGCCGGCCTTCAGCTGCCGAGGGCGCTGACCATGGCCGAGGGCCCGGGAAACTCGTCGGGCAGGGCGTCCATCAGCACTTCGTCGACGTACTGCCCCAGCCAGTGGCCCGATTTGCGGAAGCGGCCGGTCGGCCGGAATCCGGCCTTTTCGAAGGCCGTGATCGCGGCCCGATTGGGCTCCAGCACCCGCAGCCAGACCGCGCGCAGGGCGCCCAGGTGGAAGGCCCAGTCCAGGGTGAGGCGGGTGGCCTCCTCGGCGAAGCGCTTGCCGCGGGAGGAGGGGGCCAGCAGGATCGTGAACTCCGCCCGGTGCTCCCGGGCGTCCACCCGCAGGGCGGTCAGCCCGACCGGCTGTTTGTCCTTCAGCCGCACGACCTCGAAGCGCACATGGTCGCGGTCGTCCAGCTCGCGATCCCACTCCTCCGCCCGGGCCTCCCAGGTGCGGGGGAAGCGGGCACCTCGGCCGAGGACGGTGCCGGGGTCGGTCTCCCATCTGTGGTACTCGGTGAGCATCTCGTCCCGGGGCAGGCCCAGGGCCAGGCGGTCGCCGGTCAGCAGGAGCTGGCTGGTGCTCATCGGATCCCCTCCCGATATGCGTGCTGCCGGGCCCGTACGGCGGACCCGGCAGCACGCGATCATAGGGGTGACCCGGCGGAGATCACTTCCCCGCGTCGGCGGCCCCGGCACCCTTTTCGGGGCGCTTCGCCGTCTTGCTCCCGGCCTTCCCGGCCGCCGGCTTCGCGGCTGTCCGGGAGGACTTCTGCGCGGTCTTCTGTGCGGACTTCTGCGCAGTCTTCTGTGCGGTCTTGCGCGTTCCCTTGCGGGCGGCCGACCCGGTCGACCGGGCGGCCGGCTTGCGGGCGGCGGCCTTCTTGGCAGCGGGCCTGCCGGCGGTGCCGGCCTTCGCACCGGCCTTCGCCCCTGCGGTGTCGCCAGCCTTGGAGGCAGCCGTGACCTGCTCCTTTTCGCCGGCCTCGACCGGCTCCGCCGCGTCGGCCGTCCGCTCGGCCGTGCCGTCCGCCTCGGCGGCGGCCTTGACCAGGCGGGAGTTGCGCATGCCGTAGGCGAAGTAGATCACCAGGCCGACGGCCATCCAGCCGAGGAAGACCTCCCACGTCACGACGTCCAGGCTGAACATCATGTAGACGCACATCGCGAAGCCGATCGCCGGGAAGACCGGCGCCAGCGGCAGCGACAGGCCGAACAGCTTCACACGCCTACCCGAAAGCGGTACCTGGAAGCTGCGCTTCATTCCGGGGCGGGTGAAGCGGAGCACGATGACGGCGATGTTGACCAGGCCGAAGGCGAAGAGGGTGCCGATGCTGGTCGCGTCCGCCAGCTGGCCGAGCGGGACCACCGCGGCGAGGATGCCGCAGAAGGCGGAGACGATCACGGTGTTCGACACCGGCACGCCGTTGCGGCTGACCTTGGCGAACGTCCGCGGCACCAGGCCGTCGCGGGACATCGCGAACAGGATGCGGGTCTGACCGTAGAGGACGGTCAGCACCACGCTGGCGATGGCGATGACGGCGCCGGCGGCGAGGAAGACGGCCCAGTAGCCGTGGCCGGTGACGTCCTTCATGATGCCGGCGAGCGCGGCCTCGGAGTCCTTGAACTGGTTCCACGGCATGGCGCCGACCGCGATGGCCGCCACCAGCACGTACAGCGCGGTGACGATCAGCAGCGAGAGCATGATGGCCTTGGGCAGGTCCCGCTTGGGGTCCTTGGCCTCCTCGCCCGCCGTGGAGGCGGCGTCGAAGCCGATGTAGCTGAAGAACAGCGTGGCGCCGGCGGCGCTCACACCGCCCAGGCCGAGCGGCATGAAGGGGCTGTAGTTGCCGGCCTTGATGCCGGTGAAGGCCACGGCGCAGAACAGCAGCAGGGCCGCGATCTTCACGCCGACCATGATGGTGTTGGCGCGGGCGCTCTCCTTGGCGCCGCCCAGCAGGAACGCCATGCACAGCAGCACGACGAGCAGGGCGGGCAGGTTGAAGACGCCACCGTCGACACCGGGCGGGTTGGCCATCCACGCCGGGATGGTGACGCCGATGGTGCCCTCGAGGAGCTCGTTGAGGTACTGGCCCCAGCCGACGGCGACGGCCGCCACGGAGACGCCGTACTCCAGGATCAGGCACCAGCCGCAGACCCAGGCGATGATCTCGCCGAGGGTGGCGTAGGCGTAGGAGTACGAGGAGCCGGAGACCGGGATGGTGCCGGCGAGCTCGGCGTAGGACAGGGCCGAGAACAGCGCGGTCAGGCCCGCCAGGACGAACGAGATCACGACGGCCGGGCCGGCGTCGGGAACGGCGTTGCCGAGGACGACGAAGATGCCGGTGCCCAGCGTGGCGCCGATGCTGATCATCGTCAGCTGCCACATGCCGAGCGAGCGGCGCAGGGTGCCGCCCTCGCCCTGGCCGCCTTCGGCGACCAGGCGCTCGACGGGCTTGCGCCGCATCATGCGGGCACCGAAGCCGGCGGTCGGCAGCGGGGTGCGCTGCTTCTCACCGGTGGCGGGGGGCGCTGTGCCTTGGTCCAACACTGGGTCGCTCCGTTCAGGACTGCCGGTCGGGGGGTACCGGTCGGTCGTCGGGCGGCGGCCGCGGCGGTGACCCGCGGGCGCGCCGGCATGGCAGAGCAAACCCGTTTGCGAGGGGGTACCGCCGAGCAAGCGGTATCCGCCACTCCACGTTCTGCGCAGACCCTACGAGGTGAGGGTCTGCGCTCGTAATGCACCATTATTGCGTATGCGCGTTCGATCATTGCGTGCGCGGCGCAAGAGCGGATGATCGTTGCACGTCGGGTAATGAATCGGTACAGGGGGCGGAAAAGGGCACGTCGGACGGGGTCCGGCCGAAGGCGCCGAAGACGGCCGGAAATCGACGTACCGACGGGCCGGGAACGCCCGCGTGCGGGCATGCGAAAGGGGCGCGCCCCGGCGAACCGGGACGCGCCCCTCGGCGCTGGTGGCGGATTACTGCCAGCTGGCGTGCAGCGGCTTGCCCTCGGCGTAGCCCGCGGCGCTCTGGACGCCGACGACGGCCCGCTCGGCGAACTCCTCCAGGGAGGCGGCACCGGCGTAGGTGCAGGAGGAGCGGACACCCGCGATGATCGAGTCGATCAGGTCCTCGACGCCCGGGCGGGCCGGGTCGAGGAACATGCGGGAGGTGGAGATGCCCTCCTCGAACAGGCCCTTGCGCGCCCGGTCGTACGCGGACTCCTCGGACGTGCGGTTGCGCACGGCGCGGGCGGAGGCCATGCCGAAGCTCTCCTTGTACAGCCGGCCGTCGGCGGACTGCTGCAGGTCGCCCGGGGACTCGAAGGTGCCGGCGAACCAGGAGCCGATCATGACGTTGGAGGCACCGGCGGCGAGCGCCATGGCGACGTCGCGCGGGTGACGGACGCCACCGTCGGCCCAGACGTGCTTGCCGTACTTCTTCGCCTCGGCGGCGCACTCGAGCACCGCGGAGAACTGCGGGCGGCCCACGCCGGTCATCATGCGGGTGGTGCACATGGCGCCCGGGCCCACACCGACCTTGATGATGTCCGCGCCGGCCTCGATCAGGTCGCGCACGCCCTCGGCGGCGACGATGTTGCCGGCGACGATCGGGACCTGCGGGTCCAGGGCGCGCACGGCCTTGATCGCCGCGATCATCGTCTCCTGGTGACCGTGGGCGGTGTCCACGACGATGGTGTCCGCACCGGCGTCCAGCAGCGCCTTGGCCTTGCCGGCCACGTCGCCGTTGATGCCCACGGCCGCCGCGATGCGCAGCCTGCCGTCCTTGTCGGTGGCGGGGGTGTACAGCGTGGCGCGCAGGGCGCCCTTGCGGGTGAGGATGCCGGCCAGCTTGCCGTCCTTGTCGACGGCGGGCGCCAGCTTGCGGTGGGCGGCGTCCAGCTGGTTGAAGGCCTCGCGCGGGTCGATGTCGGCGTCCAGGAGCAGCAGCTCCTTGGACATGACCTCGGACAGCTGGGTGAAGCGGTCCACACCGGTCAGGTCGTGCTCGGTGACGACACCGACGGGACGGTGGTCGGCGTCGACGACCACACCGGCGCCGTGGGCGCGCTTGGGCAGCAGCGACAGCGCGTCGGCGACCGTCTGGGTGGGGGCGAGGACGATGGGGGTGTCCAGAACCAGGTGGCGGTCCTTGACCCAGGAGATGACCTCGGTGACGACCTCGATCGGGATGTCCTGCGGGATGACCACTAGGCCACCGCGGCGGGCGACGGTCTCGGCCATGCGGCGGCCGGCGATGGCGGTCATGTTGGCCACCACGAGCGGGATGGTGGTGCCCGTGCCGTCCGGGGCGGTCAGATCGACGGCCTGACGGGAACCGACGGCGGAACGGCTCGGCACCATGAACACGTCGTCGTACGTCAGGTCGTACGCCGGCTTCTGGTCGTTGAGGAATCGCATACTGGCTCTCTCACCTGCGGTTTTACGTACAGAGCGGGTGGGGAGTCAGCACCGAACCAGACCCGGATCGGGCTGAGGTTCCTGGACCCATCATCCATGATTTCGCCCGTTCGTGGCGACCCCGGGTCACATTCTGTGACTTCGGCCAGCGGGTTCGGGGGGCCTTTTGTGGCTTCCACCAAGCGGCCGGCTCGTCCGATTGCACGGGGCCGGCGTACGGATATGTCGGCATACGGATAGGCCGGCGTACGGATATGGGTCGGCGTACGGATATGGGTCGGATATGCCTCGGCGCCCGCCCCGGGTGGGGCGGGCGCGGCGCAGAGGTGGCTTCAGCCCTGGTCGGGGTCGGCCCGGTCGAGGGCCGGGCGGGGGCCCGGGCCGGTCTCGTGCAGCAGGTAGTCGGCCGCGGCGGTATCCGTGACCAGGCTCGTCACCAGGCCCGAGCGCAGCACGGCGCCGATCGCCGCCGCCTTGCGCTGGCCGCCGGCGATCGCCACGACCTCCGGGATCCGGCGCAGCCGGTCGGCCTCGACGGTGATGCAGCGCTCGCCCAGGTCGCGGCCGATGCGCCGGCCCTCGGCGTCGAACAGGTGCGCCGACATCTCGGCGGCCGCCCCCAGCGAGGCGTAGTGGGCGCGCTCGGCGTCGGTGAGCATGTCGTAGACCGTGGAGATGCCCGGCTCCCAGGAGCCGATGGACACCGCGGCGACGGTGACCTTGTCGAAGTACTCGAAGGCCCGGGCGATGCCCGTCTGGCCGCGCAGCGCGGCCGCGGTGGCCGTGTCCGGCAGCAGCATCGGCGCGTAGATCGGGTGGGCCTCGCCGCCGGAGACCTGGGCGGCCCGGCGGACGGCCTCCACCGAACCGCGCTCGGCCGTGCCCGCGTCGTACACGCCCGTGAGCTGGACGACGGTGCACGGCGGCAGCCGGTGCAGGGCGGCGGCCATGTGGATGGTGGACCGGCCCCAGGCGAGGCCGAGCACGTCGCCTTCGTGGACCAGCTCGCCGAGCAGGCCGGCTGCCACCTCGCCGAGGTTCTCGGGGTCGGGCGCGTCGTCGGCCGCGTCGGCCGGGGACTCCACGACGACCGCGTGCCGCAGCCCGTAGCGGGCGCGCAGCGCGTCGGAGCGCTCCGCGTCCAGCTCGGCCGGCACCCGGATCTCGATCCGCACCAGGTCGCGCTCCAGTGCCGTCTCCAGCACCCGTGCCACCTTGAAGCGGCTCACGCCGAACTCCTCGGCGATCTGGATCTTCGACTTGCCCTCGAGGTAGAAGCGGCGGGCCATCGCCGCCGCCTGCACCAGCTCGGCGGGCCCCATAGGCGTGGTCGAACGGCCCGTCGACACCGCGATCTCCTCACTACTGTGGTCGAGCTTGTGTACTGCTGCTGCGTGTTGCTGTGGAGCTCCAAGGACTCGGCCTCATCCTGTCAGATTCGGCGGTCCTTGATCAGACCTTGACCTTAGCCCTCAGCAATTCGGGCGAGCGGCGCGGGGCGCGTTAGTGGGCACAGGCCCAGGGCGCCCGCGCCATGGTCTCCTCCGCCTGTGCGCGCAGCGAGCGTACGGCCGCCGCCGGGTCGTCCGTACCGTAGACGGCGGAGCCGGCCACGAACACGTCCGCGCCGGCCTCGGCGCAGCGCTCGATCGTCGCGGCCGAGACGCCGCCGTCGACCTGCAGCCACAGCTGCAGGTTGTGCCGCGAGATCAGCTCCCGGGTGCGGCGGATCTTGGGCAGCATGATGTCCAGGAACGCCTGGCCGCCGAAGCCCGGCTCCACGGTCATGATCAGCAGCATGTCCAGCTCGGGAAGCAGGTCCTCGAACGGCTCGATGGGAGTGGCGGGCTTGAGCGCCATCGACGCCCGCGCCCCCTTGGCCCGGATCTCCCGCGCCAGCCGCACCGGCGCCGCGGCGGCCTCCGCGTGGAAGGTCACCGATCCGGCACCGGCCTCCGCGTACTGCGGGGCCCAGCGGTCGGGGTCCTCGATCATCAGATGGCAGTCCAGCGGGATGTCCGTGGCCTTCCGCAGCGACTCCACGACGGGGACGCCGAGGGTGAGGTTCGGGACGAAGTGGTTGTCCATCACGTCGACGTGAAGCCAGTCGGCGCCCTCGACGGCCCGCGCCTCCTCGGCGAGCCGGGCGAAGTCCGCGGACAGAATGCTGGGATTGATCTGCGCTGCCATGCCTTTAGCCTGCCATGCCGCGCTCCCTGCGGGGGCTCCGCCCCCGGACCGGGCCCGGCCCGGTCCGGTCCGGGGGCCGGGCCTCAGCCCGTGCGGCGCAGAAGTGCCAGGTACATCGCGTCCGTGCCGTGCAGGTGCGGCCACAGCTGCACGTCCGGGCCCTCGCCCAGGCCGGGCACGCCCTGCATCAGGGGACGCGCGTCGATCCACTCCGCCTCCGGTGCCTCCCCGCCGCGCCCGCGCAGCACGTCGTCGACGACGGCCCGCGTCTCGGCCAGGTGCGGCGAGCACGTCGCGTACCCCACGACGCCTCCGACGCGCACGGCCCGCAGGGCCTCGCGGAGCAGGCCGCGCTGCAGGGGCGCGAAGCCGGCGAGGTCCTCGGGACGGCGGCGCCAGCGGGCCTCGGGGCGGCGGCGCAGGGCGCCCAGGCCCGAGCAGGGCACGTCGACGAGCACGCGGTCGAAGGAGCCCTCGCGCCACGGCGGCCGCGTGCCGTCCGCGGCGATGACCTCGTACGGGCCGGGGTTGCCGGCCAGGGCGCGCGCCACGAGCCGGGCGCGGTGCGGCTGCTTCTCGGAGGCGAGCAGGGCGGCACCGCGCTGGGCGGCCAGGGCGCCCAGGAGGGCGGCCTTGCCGCCCGGCCCGGCGCAGCCGTCGAGCCAGCGCGCGTCGGGCCCCTCCAGGGGCGCCTCGGCCAGGGCGAGGGCGACGAGCTGGCTGCCTTCGTCCTGGACCCCGGCGCGGCCCTCGCGGACGGCTTCCAGGGCTCCCGGCTCGCCGCCCTCGGCGAGCCGTACGGCGTGCGGCGACCAGCGGCCGGGCAGGGCGGAGTCGGCGCCGAGGGCGGTGAGGAGTTCGTCGGTGGTGGCGCGTCCGGGGCGGGCGACCAGGGTGACCTCGGGGCGCTCGTTGTCCGCCTCCAGGAGGTCCTCGATGCCGGCCCGGCTGCCGCCGAGGGCGTCCCACAGGGCGGAGACGACCCAGCGGGGGTGGGAGTGGACGACGGCGAGGTGCTCCTCGGGGTCGTCCTCGTACGGCGGGGCGACCCGTTCCAGCCAGCCGTCGAGGTCGTGCGCGGCGATGCGGCGCAGCACGGCGTTGACGAACTTCGCCCGGCCGTCGCCGAGGACGACCCGGGCCAGCTCGACGGTGGCGGAGACGGCGGCGTGGCTGGGGATGCGGGTGCCGAGCAGCTGGTGGGTGCCGAGGCCGAGGACGTCCAGCACCGGCGGGTCGACCTCGCGCAGGGGCCGGTCGACGCAGGCGGCGATGATCGCGTCGTAGGTGCCCTGGCGGCGCAGGGTGCCGTAGACCAGCTCGGTGGCCAGGGCCGCGTCGCGGGCCTGGAAGCCGTCCTTCTCGCGGGCCTTGCGCAGCAGCGGGGGCAGCACGAGGTTGGCGTAGGCGTCCCGCTCGTCGACGGCCCGCAGCGCCTCGAAGGCGAGTATCCGGACGGGGTCCTTCTGGGGCCTGCGGTAGGGCTTGGCGGGGCGGCCGGGCTTCCGGCGGGACGCCTGATCGTTCACGAAAGGTGCTCCGGAGCTGGGGTGATGATGACGACCAGCCTACGCCGGTCCGTCCTGGCCGAGCCGTTCGCCCGCGGCGATGCGCACGCCGCGCGCCCAGTCGGCGGCCTGCATGGGCTTCTTGCCCTGCGGCTGGACCCACTGCAGCCGGACGGCGTGCGAGCCGGTGCCCACGTGGACGGAGTTCTTGGTGGTGGCGATCTCGCCGGGGGCGAGGTCGGTGCGGGCGGGATCCAGGGCCAGGGACATGATCTTCAGGCGTTCGCCGCGGAAGGTCGTCCAGGCGCCGGGGGCGGGGGCGCAGCCGCGCACGACGCGATCGACGCGCAGGGCGGGGGCGGCCCAGTCGACGCGGGCGTCCTCGACGGAGATCTTCGGGGCCAGGGAGACGCCGTCGGCGGGCTGGGGCACGGCCTGCAGAGTGCCGTCCTCGATGCCGTCCATGGTGGCCGCGAGCAGCCCGGCGCCGGCGAAGGCGAGGCGGGTCAGCAGGTCGCCGCTGGTGTCGGTGGGGCGGATCTTCTCGGTGAGCACGCCGTAGACGGGCCCGGAGTCCAGGCCCTCCTCGATGAGGAAGGTCGAGGCGCCGGTCATCTCGTCGCCCGCGAGGATGGAGTGCTGGACGGGGGCGGCGCCGCGCCAGGCCGGCAGCAGGGAGAAGTGCAGGTTCACCCAGCCGTGGGCGGGGATGTCGAGGGCGGCCTTGGGCAGCAGGGCGCCGTAGGCGACGACGGGGCAGCAGTCGGGCGCGATCTCGCGCAGCCGGGCGAGGAAGTCCTCGTCCCGGGGGCGGGCGGGCTTGAGCACCTCGATGCCCGCCTCCTGGGCGCGCTCGGCCACCGGGCTGGCGACGAGCCGGCGGCCGCGCCCGGCCGGCGCGTCGGGCCGGGTGACGACGGCGACGACCTCGTGCCGGTCGGAGGCGATCAGGGCGTCCAGGGCGGGGACGGCGACCTCGGGGGTCCCGGCGAAGACGAGCCTCATGGTCGGCTGACCACCTCTCTGCGTACGGGGTGAAACGGCGCCTCAGTCTAGAGGCGAGCGCACACCGGGGGGCGTGCGGGATGGTGCGCGCCTCATTCCGGCGGTTGCACGCCCCCATACCGTGACCCAGCGGCTTCTGGCGCGTTGGGTCAAGAGAGATTGACCGAAACGGGCCGCAACGGCGGCCCGCTTCCGTTCCGTTGCTCGTCGAGCGGCCGTCAGTCCTCACCCCGTATTGACGTCACTTCAACCGCCGGTCCGAGAGGCTTGTTCATGCCCGACCACGCAACCCACGACGCCCAGGCACGGGCCAGCCTGCATCTCCTGGTCCGGGACATCGAGAGGGTCCGTCGCCAGGTGGACGCCCTGCGCACCCTCACCGCCCAGCTGGGCAACGTCTACCGGCCGCGCCGCACCGGCCCCTCCGCGGGCTTCGTCGTCTACGGCCGCGCCCCCGCCCCCACCGTGCGCCTCGCGCAGGAACTGCGCGACAGCGTCGAGACACTGGTCACCGCCGCGGTCGACTTCGACCGCTCGCTGGGCTTCTCCTGGGACGCGGTGGGCTCCGCACTGGGCGTCACCAAGCAGGCGGTCCACCGGCGTTACGGCGCGCGCCGGGCCGGTGCGCAGGGCACGGCCGAGACGCCGGAGCCGGTGCGCACCGCGGAGCCGGCCGCCGTCCCGGTCGTCCCGGCCGCCCGCACGGTGCCGGGCCAGGCCGTCCACCGCGAGGAGCAGCGCGCCACGGCCTTCCCGGGCCCCCGCAACGGCTGACGCGCCCCCGGCCGGGGCCCGCGGGCGGCCGCTCCGCGGCCCAGGCGCCCCGCAGGGACGCGGGGCAGCGCCGATCGGCTGCCGCCGCGTGACGCGTTCGGCTGCGGGCCGTCGGTGGTCGATCGCGCAGTTCCCCGCGCCCCTCACGGGGCGCCTCGGTGCCGACCACCTGCCGTGCGGATCATCGTCGCGCGGCACCACAGCGCCCCGTAGGGGCGCGGGGAACTGCGCGACCAGCCACAACGCGCCCGCAGAGGGGCCACGCCGCGGCGGCAGCCGATCGGCGCCCCCGACGCCGCACCCGTCAGCCGATGTCCGGCGGGTCCACCCGCAACCGCACCGGCTCCCCCTCGCGCCGCGCCAGGCGCACGGCCTGCGCCGCCTTGAGCGCCGCCGCCAGCGCCGCCCCCTGCCCCGGCCGTACCCGCAGCAGTGCCCGCTCCCAGTGCTCGCCCGGCGGCGGCCCGCCCTGTCGGCGCGGCCGCCCCGGCAGGGTGGGCGGCACGGGCACCGGCCCGAGGACCTCCGTGCCCGGGGGCAGTTCGGCCGCGGCGATCAGCTCCGCCACGGCGTCCGGTGGCCCGGAGACGGCCGCCATCCGGGAGACGGGCGGGAAGCCCAGCTCGGCCCGGTCGGCGAGCTCGCGCACCGCGTGCCCGGCCGGATCCCAGCGCACGAGCGCCTGCACCGGTCGCAGCGTCGGCTCGGCCACGACGACGACCGTGCCGCCGGCCTCGCGCCCCCGCACGAGCGCGGCGGCGTCCAGCCAGCGGCGCAGTGCTTCCTCCCCCGCCCGCAGGTCGGGGCGGCCCAGGAGGGCCCAGCCGTCGAGGAGCAGGGCCGCGGCGTAGCCGCCGTCGGCGACGGGCTCGGCGCCCGGGGTGCACACGACGAGCGCGGGCCGGTCGGGCACGGTGTCGAGCACATGGTCGCGTCCGGAGGTGCGCACCGGCACCGACGGGAAGGCCCGGCCCAGCTCCTCGGCCGTACGCCCGGCGCCGACGACGCTGGCGCGCAGCCGTGCGCCGCCGCACTCGGCGCAGTGCCAGTCGCGCGCCTCCTGCCCGCACCAGCCGCAGTGCAGCAGGCCGCCGTCGGCGCCGCGGGCCTCCAGCGGTCCGGCGCAGTGGGCGCAGCGGGCGGGCTCGCGGCAGCGTTCGCAGGCCAGCCGCGGCACATAGCCGCGCCGGGGCACCTGGACGAGCACGGGGCCGCGGGTGAGCCCTTCGCGGGCGACTTCCCAGGCTACGGAGGGCAGGCGGGCGGTGCGGGCGGCCGCGTCGCGCGCCTCGTCGCTCTCGCCGACGGTCCGCACGCGCGGCGCCACATTCCGTACCGTCTCGCGATCGGCGGCCAGCGGCCGGGCCCAGCCGGTGTCGACCAGCTGGGCGGCCTCGACGGTGCACCCGAAGCCGCCGAGCAGGAAGCCGGCCTTCTCGTGGGCGGCCCGCAGCAGCAGGACCTCCCGGGCGTGCGGCTGGGGGGCGTGGGGCTCGCTGTGGCTGGAGTCGCCGTCGTCCCACACGGCCGCGAGACCGAGGTCGCGCACGGGGGCGAACATGGCGGCCCGGGTGCCGACCACGACCCGCACCGAGCCACGGTTGACCGCCAGCCAGCGGCGGTAGCGCTCCTCCGGCCCGGTGTCGGCGGTCAGCAGGACGTGCCGGCCGGTGCCGAGCAGCTCGGTGAGCGCGTCGTCGACGCGGGCGGCGGCCCGGCCGTCCGGCACGACGAGCAGGGCGCCGCGCCCGGAGGCGAGCGTGGCGGCGGCGGCCCGGGCCAGCTCGCCGGGCCAGTGCGGCCCGGGCAGGGCCGTCCACACCGCGCGCGGGCAGTCGCCGCGGGCGAGGGCCTGCAGGAACGCCGGTCCCGTCGCATACCGCGCCCAGCTGCCGGCGTCCGGCGCCGCGGGCGGCGCCAGGGGCGCCGGCGAGGGCTCGGCCTCGATGCGGGCGTGCCGGGGCGGCACGGCGAGCTGCAGCACGTCGGCGAGGGAGCCGGCGTACCGGTCGGCGACGGAGCGGCACAGCGCCAGCAGCGCGGGCGAGAGCACCGGCTCGGGCGAGAGCACCTGGGCGAGGGCGGCGAGCGGCCCGCTGTAGTCGGACGCGGCGACCCGCTCGACGATGAACCCGTCGAGCAGCCCGCCGCCTTCCCGCCGCCCGCCGCGCACATTGCGCGTGCCGGCGCCGAAGCGCACCCGCACCCGCACCCCGGGCCGGGCAAGACCGTCCAGCTCGGCGGGCACGGCGTAGTCCCACAGCCGGTCGAGGTGCACGGGCCCCTTGTCGACGAGCACCCGCGCCACGGGCAGCTCCGCCGCCAGCTCGGCCCCCCGCCACGTGCGCGGCCTGGCGCGCGGCGCCTTGGCCTTGCGCACGCTCTCCCGGATGAAGGCGAGCTGCTCCGCCACGGGGGCGTCCCCGCTCTCCCCCGCGCCCTCCGGTCGCCCGTTCTTGCTGCTCACGGTTCAAGTCCTACCAGAGGGCACCGACAGTGCAGGGCGGTGCCGTCGCCGCGAGAACCACGGCGCCCCGCCAGGGACACGGGGCACTGCGCACTGGTGGGACCACGGCGCCCCGTCAGGGGCGCGGGGAACTGCGCGACCAGCCACAACGAGCCCGCAGAAGGAGTGCCGCGCCCGGACACGGGCGGCCGTGCGCGTGCCGTCGTCCGCGCCCGGCGCCGCGTACGTGCCGCGCCCGGGCCCGGGGGCCGTGCAGGACCGGCAACGCACCGGCCCCCGGACCGCTCGTGCGGTCCGGGGGCCGGTGTGCGAACCCGGGAGCCCTACAGGCCCACGGCCTTCTTCAGGGCGTCCACGCGGTCGGTGCGCTCCCAGGTGAAGTCCGGCAGCTCGCGGCCGAAGTGGCCGTAGGCGGCGGTCTGGGCGTAGATCGGGCGGAGCAGGTCGAGGTCGCGGATGATCGCGGCCGGGCGGAGGTCGAAGACCTCGGCGACGGCGTTCTCGATCTTCTCGGTGTCGACGGTGTTGGTGCCGAAGGTCTCGACGAACAGACCGACGGGCTCGGCCTTGCCGATGGCGTAGGCGACCTGGACCTCGCAGCGGGCGGCCAGGCCCGCTGCGACGACGTTCTTGGCGACCCAGCGCATGGCGTAGGCGGCCGAGCGGTCGACCTTGGACGGGTCCTTGCCGGAGAAGGCGCCGCCGCCGTGGCGGGACATGCCGCCGTAGGTGTCGATGATGATCTTGCGGCCGGTCAGGCCGGCGTCGCCCATCGGGCCGCCGATCTCGAAGCGGCCGGTGGGGTTGACCAGCAGGCGGTAGCCGTCGGTGTCCAGCTTGATGCCGTCCTCGACGAGCTCCTTGAGGACGTGCTCGACGACGTACTCGCGGATGTCGGGGGCCAGCAGCGAGTCCAGGTCGATGTCGGACGCGTGCTGGGAGGAGACGACCACGGTGTCCAGGCGGACGGCCTTGTGGCCGTCGTACTCGATGGTCACCTGGGTCTTGCCGTCGGGGCGCAGGTAGGGGATGGTCCCGTTCTTGCGGACCTCGGTCAGGCGGCGCGAGAGGCGGTGGGCCAGCTCGATGGGCAGCGGCATGAGGTTCGGCGTCTCGTCGCAGGCGAAGCCGAACATCAGGCCCTGGTCGCCCGCGCCCTGGCGGTCGAGCTCGTCCTCGTCGCCCTCGACGCGGGTCTCGTACGCCGTGTCGACGCCCTGGGCGATGTCGGGCGACTGGGCGCCGATGGAGACGGAGACGCCGCAGGAAGCGCCGTCGAAGCCCTTCTTGGAGGAGTCGTAACCGATCTCGAGGATCTTGTTGCGCACGAGCGAGGCGATCGGCGCGTAGGCCTTGGTGGTCACCTCGCCGGCCACGTGCACCAGGCCGGTGGTGATCAGGGTCTCGACGGCGACACGCGAGGTCGGGTCCTCCTTGAGGAGGGCGTCGAGAATGGAATCGCTGATCTGGTCGGCGATCTTGTCGGGGTGACCCTCGGTCACGGACTCCGAGGTGAACAGGCGGCGGGACACATCGCTCCCTGGGGTTGCAGCGGCTGCTGGCTGATCATTGACGGATCCGGCCGAGAGCTGCGCTCGACTCGGATCCGGTGCCAGTTTATCCGGCGTTCTCGTCCTGCGGGCCTCCCCTGCCGCATGGTGAACGCCGCAGGCTGTGACTCCCGTCACCGAAGCGTCATACGGGAGTCAGGCGAGACGAGGGGCGACCAGGTCCCAGACGACGTCCGCGAGGGCTTCCTTCGGGCCGTAGGGGACGGGGGTCTCCGTGCCGTCGGAGGCGAGGACGACGGCCTCGTTGGTCTCCGAGCCGAAGGTCTTGCGCTCCCCCACTTCGTTGACGACCAGCAGGTCGCAGCCCTTGCGGGCGAGCTTGGCGCGACCGTTGGCGAGCACGTCGTCGGTCTCGGCGGCGAAGCCGACGACGACCTGGCCGGGGCGGGCCCGCTCGGTGGAGAGCTCGGCGAGGACGTCGGGGTTGCGCACCAGGGCGACGGGCTCGGGCTCCTGCCCCTCCCGCTTCTTGATCTTGCCCTCGGCGTACCGGGCCGGCCGGAAGTCGGCCACGGCGGCGGCCATGACCACGGCGTCCGCGTCGGCGGCGGCCTTCAGGACGGCCTCCCGCAGCTGGACGGCGGTGCCCACGTGCACCACCTCGGCGCCGGCGGGGTCGGGCAGCTCGCTGTTGGCGGCCACGAGGGTGACCCGGGCGCCGCGGGCCACGGCGGTGCGGGCGAGGGCGTAGCCCTGCTTGCCGGAGGAACGGTTCCCCAGGAAGCGGACGGGGTCCAGCGGCTCGCGGGTGCCGCCGGCGCTCACCACGACGTGCCGCCCCGCGAGATCGGCGGGGGCGGCGGCGCCGCGGGCCAGCACCCGGCGGCAGACCTCGAAGATCTCCTCGGGATCGGGCAGCCGGCCCTTGCCGGTGTCGACGCCGGTCAGCCGGCCGACGGCGGGCTCGACGACGATCGCGCCGCGCCGGCGCAGGGTCGCCACGTTCTCCTGGGTGGCCGCGTTCTCCCACATCTCGGTGTGCATGGCCGGGGCGAAGACGACGGGGCAGCGGGCGGTGAGCAGCGTGTTGGTGAGCAGGTCGTCGGCCAGGCCGTGGGCGGCCTTGGCCAGCATGTCGGCGGTGGCGGGCGCGACGACGACGAGGTCGGCCTGCTGCCCGATCCGCACGTGCGGCACCTCGTGGACGCTCTCCCACACCCGGGTGCCGGCCGGGTGCCCGGACAGCGCCGCCCAGGTGGCCTCGCCGACGAAGTGCAGGGCCGACTCGGTGGGCACGACGCGGACGTCGTGCCCGGACTCGGTCAGCCGCCGCAGCAGCTCGCACGCCTTGTAGGCGGCGATGCCGCCGCTGACCCCCAGGACGACCTTGGGCTTCTCCATCGCTCTCGCTTCTCCCCGCGCTCGCGTACGCAAACCGTGCAGACCCATGACACACCAAGGGCCCGGCAGTCGCGCTGCCGGGCCCTTGATACGGAAACTCTCGTTCCTCAGGCCGCCGGGGTGTCGACGGCCTCGGAGGTCAGCAGGCCCGCGTTGATCTCGCGGAGCGCGATGGAGAGCGGCTTCTCGTGGACGTGGGTGTCCACCAGCGGGCCGACGTACTCCAGCAGGCCCTCGCCGAGCTGCGAGTAGTACGCGTTGATCTGGCGCGCGCGCTTGGCGGCGTAGATCACGAGGCTGTACTTCGAGTCGGTCGCCTCGAGCAGCTCATCAATCGGCGGGTTGATGATGCCCTCGGGCGCGGTGATGGAAGAGGACACTCTCTGCCTTCCGAAGGGGGGGTGAAGAAAGATGTTCAGCGCAGCAAGGCTAGCAGCTCGCGTGCGACATCCTCGACCGAGGTGTTGACGAGCGTGGTGTCGAACTCCGACTCCGCCGCCAGCTCGATGCGGGCCGCGGCCAGCCGGCGCTCGATCACCTCGGGCGACTCGGTGCCCCGGCCGGTGAGCCGGCGCACCAGCTCGTCCCAGCTCGGCGGGGCGAGGAAGACCAGCTGGGCCTCGGGCATGGTCTCGCGGACCTGCCGGGCGCCCTGCAGGTCGATCTCCAGCAGCACCGGCTCGCCCGCCTCCAGACGGTCGAGCACGGCCCCCCGCGGAGTGCCGTAGCGGTTGCCGGCGAACTCGGCCCACTCCAGCAGCTCGCCATTGGCGATGAGCTTGTCGAACTGCTCGTCGTCGACGAAGAAGTACTGGACCCCGTCCTGCTCGCCGGGCCGCGGCTTGCGGGTGGTGCACGACACCGAGAGCCAGACCTCGGGGTGGGCCTTGCGCATGTGGGCGACGACCGTGCTCTTACCGACCCCGGAGGGGCCGGAGAGCACGGTCAGCCGCGGTCGTCTGGCCGGGGGCACCGGGGAGGACCCCCGGGAGACTGCAGTACTCATGCAGCGATTATCCCGGTTCCCGGGAGTGCCTGGGAACGCCGGGCCGCCCGGCGGCGAGTGATGATCAGGCCTTGGAGCCGAACTCCCGCTCCAGGGAGGCGATCTGGTTCGAACCGAGGCCGCGCACCCGGCGGCTCTCGGAGATGCCCAGTCGCTCCATGATCTGCTTGGCCCGGACCTTGCCCACGCCGGGCAGGGACTCCAGCAGGGCGCTGACCTTCATCTTGCCGATGACTTCGTTCTTCTGGCCCTGCTCGATGACCTCGTGCAGCGAGGCGCCGGAGTGCTTGAGTCGATTCTTGACCTCGGCGCGCTCCCGGCGAGCCGCGGCGGCCTTTTCGAGCGCGGCTGCGCGCTGTTCAGGGGTAAGGGGCGGAAGAGCCACGCCTACGTCACCTCGGATGTCGAACTGTCGGATACGGACCGGTGAGGAACCTAGTCGGCCCACACCTGGGGAGCAACGAGCAACGCGCTTGCACGTTCGCTCTCGTCGGAGACTAGCGGCCGTTGCCGCTCCAGTCAGCGAGAACAAGCGAAAAGTCCAGGTCAGAGTCGCTCGACCGGGACTTTTCCGGACATAATGACCGACTTTTTCCGCAGGTGGCGCCCGCGCGCTCCCCCCGCGGACGCCTCAGGAGCCCACCGCCTCGCGCACCTCGGCGGCGAACCGGGCGGCGCTGTCGCGCAGTGCCCCCACGGCCGGGCCGTGCCGCAGCACCCCCCGGCTGACGTTGGGCACGACGTCCCGCACGGCCGCCCCGAAGACCTTGGGCAGATCCGCCGCGGTGGCGCCCTGCGCACCGATGCCGGGGGCCAGGAGCGGCCCGTTGATGGCCAGATCCGCACGGGCGGCCCCGGCCGAGGAGCCCAGGGTGGCCCCCACGACGGCCCCGTACGAGCCCATGGGCGCCGCACCGGCGTTCTCGGCCCGCAGGTGCTCCAGCATCGTCGCGGCGATCGTGGTGCCGTCCTCGCGCACCGCGTGCTGCACCTCGGCGCCCTCCGGGTTGGAGGTCAGCGCGAGCACGAAGACACCCGTGCCGCTCTCGCGCGCCAGGTCCAGCGCCGGGCGCAGCGAGCCGTAGCCGAGGTAGGGGCTGACGGTGACGGCGTCGGAGAACAGCGGGGAGGCGGGGTCGAGGTAGGTGGCGGCGTAGGCGGCCATCGTGGAGCCGATGTCGCCGCGCTTGGCGTCCATCAGCACCAGGGCGCCGGCGGCCCGGGAGTCGGCCACGGCGCGCTCCAGGACGGCGATGCCGCGGGAGCCGAAGCGCTCGAAGAACGCGGACTGCGGCTTGAGGACGGCGACCCGGTCGGCCAGGGCCTCCACCACGGTGCGGGTGAAGCGCTCCAGGCCGGCGATGTCGTCGTTCAGGCCCCAGTCGGCCAGGAGGGAGGCGTGGGGGTCGATGCCGACGCACAGCGGCCCGCGCTCGTCCATGGCGCGGCGCAGGCGGGCGCCGAAGGGTTCGGGGGTGGTCATGCGGTCACCTTCTTGTGGTCGGCGCCCACGGCCTCGGCGAGGGTGGCGTAGGGGCTGGCGGCCAGGCGCTCGGCCAGGCCCTTGTGGATCCTGCGGCACCAGAAGGGGCCCTCGTAGACGAAGGCGCTGTAGCCCTGCACCAGCGTGGCGCCCGCCAGGATGCGCTCCCAGGCGTCGTCGGCGGTGGTGATGCCGCCCACGCCGATGAGGGTGATCCGGTCGCCCACACGGGCGTACAGACGGCGCAGGACCTCCAGCGAGCGCTCCTTCAGGGGCGCGCCGGACAGGCCGCCCGCGCCGATGGCCTCGACGGTGCGCTTGGGGGTGGCGAGGCCCAGGCCCTCGCGGGCGATGGTGGTGTTGGTGGCGATGATGCCGTCGAGGCCGAGCTCGACGGCGAGGTCGGCGACGGCGTCGACGTCCTCGTCGGCCAGGTCGGGGGCGATCTTGACCAGGAGCGGGACGCGGCGGGCGGTGACCGTGCGGTCGGCGGCCTCGCGGACGGCCGCGAGCAGCGGGCGCAGGTGGTCGACGGCCTGCAGGTTGCGCAGCCCGGGCGTGTTGGGCGAGGAGACGTTGACGACGAGGTAGTCGGCGTGGGCGGCCAGGCGCTCGGTGGAGGCGACGTAGTCGGCGACGGCCTCGGCCTCCGGCACGATCTTGGTCTTGCCGATGTTGACGCCGACGGTGGTGCGGAAGACGGCCTTGCGGGCCGCCAGGCGCTCGGCGACGGCCGCCGAGCCGTCGTTGTTGAAGCCCATGCGGTTGATCAGCGCCCGGTCGGCGACCAGCCGGAAGAGGCGCTTCTTGGGGTTGCCGGGCTGCGGCTGGGCGGTGACGGTGCCGATCTCGACGTGGTCGAAGCCGAGCATGGCCATGCCGTCGACGGCGGCGGCGTTCTTGTCGAAGCCGGCGGCCAGGCCGAAGGGGCCGTGCATGCGCAGGCCGAGGGCCTCGGTGCGCAGGCTCTTGTGGCGGGGGGCGAGGACGGCGGCGGCGAAGGTGCGCAGGACGGGGATGCGGGCCAGCGCCCGGATCCAGCCGAAGGCGAGGTGGTGGGCCCGCTCGGGGTCCATGCGCTTGAAGATCAGGTCGAAGAAGAGGCGGTACATGGCGGGCCTTCCGTGGCGCGTGACGCTTCCTGGGCGGGGTGCGGGCGGGGCGCATGCCGAGGGGGACACCGCCTGCGGTGTCCCCCTCGGCCGGGCGGCTTACGCCTCGCGTGCGGCGGTCAGCCGCTGCGCGTGCTCCTGCAGCGAGCGGACGCCCACCTCGCCGCGGGTCAGGGCGTCGATGCCCTGGACGGCGGCCGCGGCCGCCTGGACCGTGGTCAGGCAGGGCACCGCCCGGGCGACGGCGGCGGTGCGGATCTCGTAGCCGTCGAGGCGGCCGCCGGTGCCGTAGGGCGTGTTGACGATGAGGTCGACCTCGCCGTCGTGGATGAGCTGGACGATCGTCCGCTCGCCGCCGGGGCCCTCGCCCTCGGACTGCTTGCGCACCACGGTGGCGTTGATGCCGTTGCGGCGCAGCACCTCGGCGGTGCCGGAGGTGGCGAGCAGCTCGAAGCCGTGGGCGACCAGCTCGCGGGCCGGGAAGATGATCGAGCGCTTGTCGCGGTTGGCGACCGAGACGAAGGCCCGGCCCTTGGTGGGCAGCGCGCCGTAGGCGCCGGCCTGCGACTTGGCGTAGGCGGTGCCGAAGACGTCGTCGATGCCCATGACCTCGCCGGTGGAGCGCATCTCCGGGCCGAGGACGGTGTCCACGCCGCGGCCGGCGGTGTCGCGGAAGCGCGACCACGGCATCACGGCCTCCTTGACGGAGATCGGCGCATCCAGCGGCAGGGTGCCGCCGTCGCCCTCCTTGGGCAGCATGCCCTCGGCGCGCAGCTCGGCGACGGTCGCGCCGAGCGAGATGCGGGCGGCGGCCTTGGCCAGCGGCACCGCGGTCGCCTTGGAGGTGAAGGGGACGGTGCGCGAGGCGCGCGGGTTGGCCTCCAGGACGTAGAGGATGTCCCCGGCCATGGCGAACTGGATGTTGATCAGGCCGCGGACGCCCACGCCCTTGGCGATGGCCTCGGTGGAGGCGCGCAGGCGCTTGATGTCGTAGCCGCCCAGGGTCATCGGCGGCAGGGCGCACGCGGAGTCGCCGGAGTGGATGCCGGCCTCCTCGATGTGCTCCATGACGCCGCCGAGGTAGAGCTCCTGGCCGTCGTAGAGCGCGTCGACGTCGATCTCGATGGCGTCGTCGAGGAAGCGGTCGATGAGCACCGGGTGCTCGGAGATCAGACCGGCGTGGCGCTCCAGGTAGCCGGCGAGGGAGGGCTCGTCGTAGACGATCTCCATGCCGCGGCCGCCGAGGACGTAGGAGGGACGCACCATGACCGGGTAGCCGATCTCGGCGGCGATGGCCTTGGCCTCGTCGAAGGAGAAGGCGGTGCCGTACTTGGGCGCGGGCAGGCCGGCCTCGGTCAGCACGCGGCCGAAGGCGCCGCGCTCCTCGGCGAGGTCGATGGCCTCGGGCGAGGTGCCGACGATCGGCACGCCGTTGTCCTTCAGGGCCTGGGCCAGGCCCAGCGGGGTCTGGCCGCCGAGCTGGACGATGACACCGGCGACGGGGCCGGCCTGCATCTCGGCGTGGACGATCTCCAGGACGTCCTCGAGGGTGAGCGGCTCGAAGTAGAGCCGGTCGGAGGTGTCGTAGTCGGTGGAGACGGTCTCCGGGTTGCAGTTGACCATCACGGTCTCGTAGCCGGCGTCGCTCAGGGCGAAGGAGGCGTGGACGCAGGAGTAGTCGAACTCGATGCCCTGGCCGATGCGGTTCGGGCCGGAGCCCAGGATGATCACCGCGGGCTTCTCGCGGGGCGCGACCTCGCTCTCCTCGTCGTAGGAGGAGTAGAAGTACGGCGTCTTCGCGGCGAACTCGGCGGCGCAGGTGTCGACGGTCTTGTAGACCGGGCGCACGCCGAGGGAGCGGCGGACCTCGCGCACGACGTCCTCGCGCAGGCCGCGAATGGCGCCGATCTGGGCGTCGGAGAAGCCGTGGCGCTTGGCCTCGGCCAGCAGCTCGGGCTCCAGGCGCTCGGCGGCGGCGAGCTCGTCGGCGATCTCCTTGATCAGGAAGAGCTGGTCGACGAACCAGGGGTCGATCTTCGTCGCCTCGAAGACCTCCTGCGGCGTGGCGCCGGCGCGGATGGCGTCCATGACGGTGTTGATGCGGCCGTCGGTGGGGCGCACGGCCTTGGCCAGCAGCTCGTCCTTGTCGCCGACGGGGGTGACGAAGTCGAACTGGGAACCCTTCTTCTCCAGCGAGCGCAGGGCCTTCTGCAGGGCCTCGGTGAAGTTGCGGCCGATGGCCATGGCCTCGCCGACGGACTTCATGGTCGTCGTGAGGGTGGCGTCGGCGGCCGGGAACTTCTCGAACGCGAAGCGAGGGGCCTTGACCACGACGTAGTCGAGCGTGGGCTCGAAGGACGCCGGGGTCTGCTCGGTGATGTCGTTGGGGATCTCGTCGAGCGTGTAGCCGACGGCCAGCCGGGCAGCGATCTTCGCGATCGGGAAGCCGGTGGCCTTGGAGGCCAGCGCGGAGGAGCGCGAGACGCGCGGGTTCATCTCGATGACGATGACCCGGCCGTCGACGGGGTTGACGGCGAACTGGATGTTGCAGCCGCCGGTGTCGACGCCGACCTCGCGGATGATCGCGATGCCGACGTCCCGCAGGATCTGGTACTCGCGGTCGGTGAGCGTCATCGCCGGGGCGACGGTGATGGAGTCACCGGTGTGCACGCCCATGGGGTCGAAGTTCTCGATGGAGCAGACGACCACGACGTTGTCGTTCTTGTCGCGCATCAGCTCCAGCTCGTACTCCTTCCAGCCGAGGATGGACTCCTCCAGGAGCACCTCGGTGGTCGGGGAGAGCGTCAGGCCCTGGCCGGCGATGCGGCGCAGCTCCTCCTCGTCGTGGGCGAAGCCGGAGCCGGCGCCGCCCATGGTGAAGGAGGGACGGACCACGACCGGGTAGCCGCCGAGCGTCTCGACGCCCGCGAGGACCTCGTCCATGGTGTGGCAGATGACCGAGCGGGCGGACTCGCCGTGGCCGATCTTGGCGTTGACGGCCTCGACGACGCCCTTGAACAGGTCGCGGTCCTCGCCCTTGTGGATGGCCTCGACGTTGGCGCCGATCAGCTCCACGCCGTACTTCTCCAGCACGCCGTTCTCGTGCATGGAGATGGCGGTGTTCAACGCGGTCTGGCCGCCGAGGGTGGGCAGGAGGGCGTCGGGGCGCTCCTTGGCGATGATCTTCTCGACGAACTCCGGGGTGATCGGCTCGACGTAGGTGGCGTCGGCGATCTCCGGGTCGGTCATGATCGTGGCCGGGTTGGAGTTGACGAGGATGACCCGCAGGCCCTCGGACTTCAGGACGCGGCAGGCCTGGGTGCCGGAGTAGTCGAACTCCGCTGCCTGGCCGATGACGATCGGGCCGGAGCCGATGACCAGAACGGACTGGATGTCGGTGCGCTTAGGCACGCTGGCCCTCCATCAGGGTCACGAAGCGGTCGAACAGGTACGCGGCGTCGTGCGGACCGGCTGCTGCCTCGGGGTGGTACTGGACGCTGAATGCCGGCTGGTCGAGGAGCTGCAGGCCCTCGACCACGTTGTCGTTGAGACAGACGTGGGAGACCTCGACGCGGCCGTACGGCGTGTCGGTCGCGCCCTCGAGCGGGGCATCGACGGCGAAGCCGTGGTTGTGGGCGGTGACCTCGACCTTGCCGGTCGTGCGGTCCTGCACGGGCTGGTTGATGCCGCGGTGGCCGTACTTCAGCTTGTAGGTGCCGAAGCCGAGCGCGCGCCCGAGGATCTGGTTGCCGAAGCAGATGCCGAACAGCGGGGTCTTCCGGGAGAGGACCTCGCGCATCACGGAGACGGGGTGGTCGGCGGTGGAGGGGTCGCCGGGGCCGTTGGAGAAGAACACGCCGTCCGGGTTCACCGCGTAGACGTCCTCGACGGTGGCGGTGGCGGGCAGGACGTGCACCTCTATGCCGCGCTCGGCCATCCGCTGCGGGGTCATGCCCTTGATGCCGAGGTCGACGGCGGCGACGGTGAAACGCTTCTCCCCGATCGCGGGGACCACGTAGGTCTCCTTGGTGGCGACCTCCGCCGACAGGTCGGCGCCCTTCATCTGCGGGGCGGCCTGCACCTGGGCGAGCATCGCGGCCTGGTCGGCGACCGCGTCGCCGGAGAAGATGCCCACCCGCATCGCACCGCGCTCGCGCAGGTGGCGGGTCAGGGCGCGGGTGTCGATGCCGCTGATGCCGACGACGCCCTGGCGCTCGAGCTCCTCGTCCAGGGAGCGGCGCGAGCGCCAGTTGGACGGCAGGCGGGCGGGGTCGCGCACCACGTAGCCGGCCACCCAGATGCGGGCGGACTCGGGGTCCTCGTCGTTGACGCCGGTGTTGCCGACGTGCGGGGCCGTCATGACGACGACCTGACGGTGGTAGGAGGGGTCGGTCAGGGTCTCCTGGTAGCCGGTCATGCCGGTGGAGAACACCGCCTCGCCGAAGGTGGCGCCGACGGCGCCGTAGGCGCGGCCGCGGAACGTACGGCCGTCCTCCAGGACGAGTACGGCGGGGATCTTGCCGGTCCCCCTGGTGGAGGTCGTCATCGTGCGCCTTCCGTAGTGCTGTTCTTGGTGCTGATCGCCTCGACCCAGGCGGCGTGCTCGGCCGCATGGTCGGAGCGGAAGCCGGAGTCGAGGGTCGTGCCGCCGTGCTCCCAGGTGATCACCAGCAGGCCGCCCTCGGTGAGGACCTTGCCGGCGATGCCCTTGTCCAGGCGGGCGCCGCGCAGGGCGGTCGCGGGGATGAAGAAGTCCGTCGCGCCCGGCCGCAGGACCGTCACGCCCTGCTCGGTGAGGGTGAGCTCGGCCCGGCTGCGGGTGCCCAGGCCGTGCGCCACGATGCGGTCGAGCCACTGGCCGGCGGTGGTCGAGCCGTGGTAGCGGCCGCTCATCCGCAGCTCGGGCTCGCCCTGCTCGGCGGGGGCGGCCGGCAGCTCGGGCAGGCCGCCCTGGAGCGTGCCGCGCCACTTCCAGCCCTCGCGCATCAGCCAGTAGACCAGCGCGATGAAGAGCAGCAGCCCGACGACCCAGCCGATGCGCGCGGCCCAGTCGGTGACGGCGGCAGACTTCTCCTCGGCCGCCAGATTGATCAGTGCAGATGTCACGTGAGGTTCCCGTCCATGACCGTCGCCCGGCCCCGCAGGAAGGTGTGGGTGACGCGACCCGGCAGCTCGCGACCCTCGTAGGGGGTGTTGCGGCTGCGGGAGGCGAAGCCCGCGGGGTCCACGACTCCACGGTAAGCGGAGTCGACCAGGGTGAGGTTCGCAGGCTCACCGGCGGCGATCGGCCGACCGTGGCCGGCCAGCCGGCCGATGGCCGCGGGCTTGGCGGACATGCGCTCGGCGACGCCGGCCCAGTCCAGCAGGCCGGTGTCGACCATGGTGTGCTGGACGACCGACAGCGCGGTCTCCAGGCCCACCATGCCCATGGCGGCCGCGCCCCACTCGCAGTCCTTGTCCTCGTGCGGGTGCGGGGCGTGGTCGGTGGCGACGATGTCGATCGTGCCGTCGGCCAGGGCCTCGCGCAGGGCCAGCACGTCGCGCTCGGTGCGCAGCGGCGGGTTGACCTTGTAGACCGGGTTGTAGGAGCGCACGAGCTCGTCGGTCAGGAGCAGGTGGTGCGGGGTGACCTCGGCGGTGACGTCGATGCCGCGGGACTTGGCCCAGCGGACGATCTCCACCGAGCCGGCCGTGGACAGGTGGCAGATGTGCACCCGGGAGCCGACGTGCTCGGCGAGCAGGACGTCGCGGGCGATGATCGACTCCTCGGCGACGGCGGGCCAGCCGCCCAGGCCCAGCTCCGCGGAGACGACGCCCTCGTTCATCTGGGCGCCCTCGGTCAGGCGGGGCTCCTGGGCGTGCTGGGCGACGACGCCGCCGAAGGCCTTCACGTACTCCAGCGCCCGGCGCATGATCACGGCGTCGTCGACGCACTTGCCGTCGTCGGAGAAGACCTTCACCCCGGCGGCGGAGTCGTGCATGGCACCGAGCTCGGCGAGCTTCTTGCCCTCCAGGCCGACGGTGACGGCGCCGATCGGCTGGACGTCGCAGTAGCCGGACTCCTTGCCCAGGCGCCAGACCTGCTCGACGACGCCGGCGGTGTCGGCGACGGGGAAGGTGTTGGCCATGGCGAAGACGGCGGTGTAGCCGCCGGACGCGGCGGCGCGGGTGCCGGTCAGGACGGTCTCGGAGTCCTCGCGGCCGGGCTCGCGCAGGTGGGTGTGCAGGTCGACCAGGCCGGGCAGCAGGATCCGGCCGTCGGCCTCGATCACCTGGGCGCCGTCGGGGGCCACCAGGCCGGTGCCCACCTCGGCGATGGTCTCGCCGTCGATCAGCACGTCCTGCGGCTCACCGCCGAGGACCTTCGCACCGCGGATCAGGATCTTGGTCATTACTTGTTCTCCTCGGTGCGGTGGTTCGTGGTGACGGCGGGCTCGGAGCCGCCCAGCAGCAGGTACAGGACGGCCATGCGGATGCTGACGCCGTTGGCGACCTGCTCGACGGCGGTGCAGCGCGGGGAGTCGGCGACCTCGGCGGTGATCTCCATGCCGCGGTTCATCGGGCCGGGGTGCATGACGATGGCCGTCTCGGGCATCCGCGCCATCCGGTCGCCGTCCAGCCCGTAGCGGCGGGCGTACTCGCGCTCGGTGGGGAAGAACGCGGCGTTCATGCGCTCGCGCTGGACGCGCAGCATCATCACGGCGTCCGACTTCGGCAGCACCGCGTCCAGGTCGTAGGAGACCTCGCAGGGCCAGGTCTCGACGCCGATGGGCACGAGGGTGGGCGGGGCGACCAGGGTGACCTCGGCGCCGAGGGTGTGCAGCAGGTGGACGTTGGAGCGGGCCACGCGGCTGTGCAGCACGTCGCCGACGATCGTGATCCGGCGCCCGGCCAGGTCGCGGCCCATGCCGGCGTCCGGGCCGACCAGGCGGCGGCGCATGGTGAAGGCGTCCAGCAGGGCCTGGGTGGGGTGCTCGTGGGTGCCGTCGCCGGCGTTGACGACCGAGCCGCCGATCCAGCCGGAGGTGGCCAGGCGGTGCGGGGCGCCGGAGTCGTGGTGGCGGATGACGACGGCGTCGGCGCCCATGGCCTCCAGCGTCAGGGCGGTGTCCTTCAGGGACTCGCCCTTGGAGACCGAGGAGCCCTTGGCGGAGAAGTTGATGACGTCGGCGGACAGCCGCTTGGCGGCCGCCTCGAACGAGATGCGGGTGCGGGTGGAGTCCTCGAAGAAGAGGTTGACGACGGTGCGGCCGCGCAGGGTCGGCAGCTTCTTGATGGGCCGGTCGGCGACCCGGGCCATCTCCTCGGCGGTGTCGAGGATCAGGACGGCGTCGTCACGGGTGAGGTCGGCGGCCGAGGTCAGATGGCGCTGCATCCGGGTGCTCCGTGGGTGGGGAGGTGTGCGGGGGTGCGGACGGGCATGCCGCGGCGACGGGCCCGGGCACAGGGGTGCACGGGACCGTGGAGGTGCGGCGTCACTGCCCGTCGGCGGGCTGTTCCGGGCCGGCGCCGAGGAGCACGCTGTCGCGGCCGTCCTCCTCGGTGAGCTGGACCTTGACCGTCTCCCGCAGCGAGGTGGGGAGGTTCTTGCCGACGTAGTCGGCACGGATGGGCAGCTCGCGGTGGCCGCGGTCGACGAGGACGGCGAGCTGGACCGCGCGGGGGCGGCCGATGTCGTTCATCGCGTCGAGGGCGGCACGGATGGTGCGTCCGGAGAAGAGCACGTCGTCGACGAGGATCACCAGGCGGCCGTCGATGCCCTCACCGGGGATCTCGGTGCGCGCGAGCGCACGGGCGGGGCGCAGCCGCAGGTCGTCGCGGTACATGGTGATGTCGAGGGAGCCGACCGGGATCTTGGATCCGGTGATGTCCTCGAGCTTGGCGGCCAGCCGGCGGGCGAGGGAGACGCCGCGGGTGGGAATGCCGAGGAGTACGACGTCGTCGGCGCCCTTGGCGCGTTCGACGATCTCGTGCGCGATACGGGTGAGGACCCGTGCGATGTCCGGTGCTTCCAGCACGGGACGTGCGCTGTTCATTGCGTCCATGCGAAACGGACCTCCTTCTCCGCCTCACGGGACGGACTTTAAAGGACGTCGGGTTTACGGATTCACCGTACCAGGAGTAGCGGCGGGCGACCGACCCACCCCCTGACGGCCGAGGGTATGCCTCATTCGGCTTGACGAACCGAGATTACGCTGCGTAACCTCACAGTGAGTTACCAGACACGCGGCAGTCGCAGAGGATGCGCCGCTCGTCGATACAGCGTCCGGGGAGCTTTATGTCCAGCGAATACGCCAAACAGCTCGGGGCCAAGCTCCGCGCCATCCGCACCCAGCAGGGCCTCTCCCTCCATGGCGTCGAGGAGAAGTCCCAGGGTCGCTGGAAGGCCGTGGTAGTGGGCTCGTACGAGCGCGGCGACCGTGCCGTGACCGTGCAGCGTCTTGCCGAGCTGGCCGACTTCTACGGCGTGCCCGTGCAGGAGCTGCTGCCCGGCACCACGCCCGGCGGCGCCGCCGAGCCCCCGCCGAAGCTGGTCCTGGACCTGGAGCGGCTCGCCCACGTCCCGGCCGAGAAGGCGGGCCCCCTGCAGCGTTACGCCGCCACGATCCAGAGCCAGCGCGGCGACTACAACGGCAAGGTGCTCTCGATCCGCCAGGACGACCTGCGCACCCTTGCCGTGATCTACGACCAGTCGCCCTCGGTGCTCACCGAGCAGCTGATCAGCTGGGGTGTGCTCGACGCCGACGCGCGTCGCGCCGTCCAGCACGAGGACGCCTGATTTCCGGCTTCTCATAGGACACACCAACGCCGTGGGGCGGGAAACCATCCGGTTTCCCGCCCCACGGCGTTGGTCTGTGTGCGACGTGCGCGCGAAGGTCAGCTGCCCTCGCGCCGCAGGCTCGGCTTGAGCTCCTTGAAGCGGCCGAGGAGACCGTTGACGAAGGCGGGCGATTCGTCGGTCGAGAACTCCTTGGCGAGCTGCACGGCCTCGTCGATCGCCACCGCGTCCGGGGTCTCGTCCTCCCAGATCAGCTCGTACGCGCCGAGCCGCACGATGCTGCGGTCCGCGGCCGGCATCCGGTCCAGGTCCCAGTCGATCGCGTAGGTGGCGATCAGCTCGTCGATGCGGGCGGCGCGCTCGGCGTACCCCTCGACCAGCTGCATCGTGTACGGGTTCACCGGCGGCTGGCGCTCGTCGGACCGCGCGTGCCGGATCCAGTCCGCGAGGACGTCCCGCACGGCGCTGCCCCGCTGGTCGGCCTCGAAGAGGATCTGGAAGGCGCGCTTACGGGCCTTGCTACGGGCGGACACGGTTAGCTGTTCACCCGGCCGAGGTAATCACCGGTACGGGTGTCGACCTTGATCTTCTCACCCGTGGTGATGAAGAGCGGAACCTGGATCTCGTAGCCGGTCTCCAGCGTGGCGGGCTTCGAGCCACCGGTGGAGCGGTCGCCCTGGACGCCCGGCTCGGTGTGCTGGATGGTCAGCTCGACCGCGGCGGGGAGCTCGACGTAGAGGACGGAGCCCTCGTTCTGCGCGACGACGGCCTCGAAGCCCTCGATCAGGAAGTTGGCGGCGTCACCGACGGTCTTGCGGTCGATGTGCAGCTGGTCGTACGTGTCCATGTCCATGAACACGAAGTAGTCGCCGTCCATGTACGAGAACTGCATACCGCGCTTGTCGACGTTGGCCGTCTCGACCTTGACGCCGGCGTTGAAGGTCTTGTCGACGACCTTGCCGGAGAGCACGTTCTTCAGCTTCGTACGGACGAAGGCGGGGCCCTTGCCGGGCTTGACGTGCTGGAACTCGACGACGGACCAGAGCTGGCCGCCTTCGAGCTTGAGCACCATGCCGTTCTTGAGGTCGTTCGTGGATGCCACGGTTGCGGAATCTCCTGGACTGGTGGAACCAGAAAGTGCGGTGCGCCCCGCTAGAGCGCGAGCAGCTCTTTGGTCGTGATGGTGAGTAGCTCGGGTCCGCCGTCCGCCTCGGGGCGGACGACGAGCGTGTCATCGATCCGGACGCCGCCCCGCCCCGGGAGGTGGACTCCCGGATCTACGGTGACCGGCACGCAAGCGTCCAGTTTACCCATGGCCGACGGTGCCAGCCGAGGGTCCTCGTCGTTTTCGAGTCCCACGCCGTGGCCGATGCGGGGCCCCACGCGCTCCCCGTGGCCCGCGGCCTCCAGCACGGTACGCGCCGCGCGGTCCACATCCCGGTAGGCCGCGCCCGGCACCAGGGCCTCGCGGCCCGCGCGCTGGGCGGCGAAGACCTGCTCGTACAGCTCGATCTGCCAGTCCGCCGGCGAGGCGCCGATGACGAACGTACGAGCGATCTCGCTCCGGTATCCACGATAGTCCGCCCCCAGGCAGACGCTCAGGAAATCCCCCTCCTCCACCCTGCGGTCGGTGGGCACGTGGCCGCACCGCCCGGAGTGCGGGCCGCTGCCCACCGAGGTGGCGAAGGCCGCCCCGTCCGCACCGTGGTCGATCAGCCGGCGCTCCAGCTCCAGGGCCAGGTGCCGCTCCGTGCGGCCCACCAGGATCGACTCCAGCAGCTCACCGAGCGCCTGGTCGGCGATCTCCGCCGCGATGCGCAGGGAGGAGATCTCCTCGTCGTCCTTGACCACCCGCTGCTGCTCCACGGCCGGCCCCAGGTCCACCAGGCGCGTCCGGGCCGCCACGGAGACCACGGCGCGATGCCGGGAGACGGTCAGGTGATGCTCCTCAACGGCCAGCGACCGCACCCCGGTCTCCACCGCGCGCTCGGCGGCGGCCACCGCCGGATCGCCCTCCGGCGAGGGCAGCACCAGGACGGGCAGGTCGTCGGCGGGCCTGCCGGCACCCGTGACGTCGGCGAACGGGTCCCCCGCGCACACCAGCACGTCGTGGCCGGGAACGAGGAGCAGCGCGGCACCGGGCGGAGCGCCGCCCGTCAGATACCGGACATTGGCGCCGCCGGTGACCAGGGCGGCCTCGCTGCCGCCCGCGGCACACCGCTCGCGCAGCCGGGCGCGCCGGGCCGCGTACACCTCGGACATGCCTCCGAGCGTACGTTCGGCGGCGCCTTCCGGCTCCTCCAGCGCCTCCGGACGAGCGGTTACCAGGTGGTCAGCGCCCGGGCCACGACCTCGTCGATCAGCCGGGCCGTGGTGGCGACGTCCTGCTGCGAATTGTCGATGATCGGCAGCCCCGAGCCGTACCAGCCGGCCATGCGGCCGTGGATCCGGGCGACCTCCTCGTCGCCGAGGCGGCGATTGCCGCTGCGCTCCGCATTGCGCTCCAGCACGACCTCCAGACCCGGCAGCAGCACCACCGGCAGCAGGCCCGGGCCCACGTGCCGCTTCCAGCCACCGAGGCCGACGGCCGGCCAGTCGGGGAAGACGGCGTCGTCGATGATGCAGGAGATGCCGTTGGCGAGGAAATTGCGGGCGGCGAAGCCGCAGGTGCGGCGGGCCAGGCGGTACTGCGCCTCGGAGTGCTCGTTCCAGCCCGACTGCGGGTCGGCGAAGCCGGAGCGCACCCACTCGCGGACGTCGTCCAGGCTGATGTGGGCCGTCGGCACCCGGCGGGTGTCCGCCCAGTACCGGGCGACGGTCGTCTTGCCCGCTCCGGCGGGCCCGATGAGCAGCACCGCCACGGCGGCGGTGGTCGCGTCCGCCGGCGGCACGGCCGGCATCGGAGGATGGGCGGGAGGCAACGGCGGCCCCACGGGCTGCTGCATCTCTGTGGCACGCTCCGTTTTCGTGCGGGTGGTTCGTTTCCCGGGGCTCCGCCCCGGACCCGGTCCTCAAAACGCCGGACGTGCTGAATTCAGCCCGTCCGGCGTTCGAGGACAACGAGTGCGTCAGGCGGCGAGTTCCTCCGCCAGCGCGCGCAGCGCGAGCCGGTAGGAGCCGATCCCGAATCCCGCCACCGTACCGCTCGCCACCGCCGCGATCACCGACGTGTGACGGAACTCCTCCCGGGCGTAGGGGTTCGAGATGTGCACCTCGATCAGCGGTGCCGTGCGCTGCGCCGCGGCGTCCCGCATCGCGTACGAATAGTGCGTGAACGCCCCGGGGTTGATGACGACCGGCAGGCGGCCGTCGGCCGCCTCGTGGAGCCAGCGCACCAGCTCGCCCTCGTCGTTGGTCTCGCGCACCTCGACCTCGAAGCCGAGCTCGGCGCCGAGCCGGGCGCACTCCTCGACCAGTCCCTTGTAGGACGTCGAGCCGTAGACGTCCGGCTCGCGGGAGCCGAGGCGCCCGAGGTTGGGGCCGTTGAGGACGAGAACACGGCGCGCGCTCACGCCGCGATCTCCGCGTGCGCGGCCAGCAGCATGGCCGGGTCCGGCCCCTCCAGCACGGTGGGCTTGGCCAGGCCGTCGAGGACGATGAAGCGCAGGCGGTCGCCGCGCGACTTCTTGTCGACCTTCATGGTCTCCAGCAGCCGGGGCCACTGGTCGCCGCGGTAGGTCACCGGCAGGCCGACGGATGCGAGGACGGCCCGGTGCCGGTCGGCGGTCGCGTCGTCCAGGCGCCCGGCGATGCGGCCGAGTTCGGCGGCGAAGACCATGCCGACGGCCACGGCTGCGCCGTGGCGCCAGTTGTAGCGCTCGTTCTTCTCGATGGCGTGGGCGAGGGTGTGGCCGTAGTTGAGGATCTCGCGGCGGCCGGACTCCTTGAGGTCGCCCGAGACGACCTCGGCCTTGACCCGGATCGCCCGCTCGATGAGCTCGGCGGTGTGCGGGCCGTGCGGCGTGCGGGCGGCCTGCGGGTCGGCCTCGACGAGGTCGAGGATGACCGGGTCGGCGATGAAGCCGGCCTTGATGATCTCGGCGAGGCCGCTGACGTAGTCGTTGACGGGCAGCGACTCCAGCGCGGCCAGGTCGCACAGCACGCCGGCGGGCGGGTGGAAGGCGCCGACGAGGTTCTTGCCCTCGGCGGTGTTGATGCCGGTCTTGCCGCCGACGGCGGCGTCGACCATGCCCAGAACGGTCGTCGGCACCGCGATCCAGCGCACGCCCCGCAGCCAGGTGGCGGCCACGAAGCCGGCGAGGTCGGTGGTGGCGCCGCCGCCCACGCCGACGATGACGTCGGTGCGGGTGAACGTGGACTGGCCCAGCGCCTTCCAGCAGTAGGCGGCGACCTCGGCGGTCTTGGCCTCCTCGGCGTTGGGCAGCTGGATCGCGATCGTCTCGTAGCCCTGCGCGGCAAGGTCCTCGCGCAGCGCCTCGCCGGTGGCGGCGAGGGCCTCGGGGTGCAGCACGGCCACGCGCCTGGCCTGCGGCCCGATCAGCCCGGGCAGCTCACCGAGGAGCTGGTGGCCGACCAGGACCTCGTACGGGTCGGTGCCCGCGCTGCCGGCGACCTGGATGCGGGTGGGGGCGTCGGTCATGCGTTCCTCACTGCGGGGAGTCAGTGGTGTCGGTGGTGGGCGCGGGCCGCAGCGCCAGCGCCTCGGTGACGGCGTCGGCGACCTCGTCCGGGGTGCGGCCGCCGGTGGTGACGACGGCGGCGGCCACCTCGGTGTACAGCGGCCGGCGCTGCTCCATCAGCTCGCGCCAGCGCTTGCGCGGGTTGACGGCCAGCAGCGGGCGCGGCGCGTCCAGGCCGACGCGGCGCACCGCGTCGGCCAGGTCGACGTCGAGGAAGACCACGGGCAGGCCCTTGAGCAGGGCCCGGGTTCCCTCGTCCATGACGGCGCCGCCGCCGAGGGCGAGCACGCCGGGGTGCTCGGCCACGGCGGCGCGCACGGCCTGCCGCTCCAGTGCGCGAAAGTGCGGCTCGCCCTCGTCGATGAAGATCTCCGGGATGGGCTTGCCCGCGGCTGCCTCGATGTCGGCGTCGGTGTCCCGGTAGCCGGTGCCCAGCCGCTCGGCGAGCAGGGCGCCGATGGTGGACTTGCCCGCGCCGGGCGGGCCCACCAGGACGACGAGGGGCGGGGTCACTTGATGGCCAGGTTCTCGAGGTAGCCGCGGATGTTGCGGCGGGTCTCGGCGACGGAGTCGCCGCCGAACTTCTCGACCACCGCGTCGGCCAGGACGAGCGCGACCATGGCCTCGGCGACGATGCCCGCGGCCGGCACGGCGCACACGTCGGAGCGCTGGTGGTGGGCCGCGGCCGGCTCGCCGGTGGTGACGTCCACGGTGCGCAGGGCGCGCGGGACGGTGGCGATGGGCTTCATGGCGGCGCGGACGCGCAGCAGCTCGCCCGTGGTCAGACCGCCCTCGGTGCCGCCGGAGCGGCCGGAGGCGCGGCGGATGCCGTCCTCGGTGGGGACGATCTCGTCGTGCGCCTTGGACCCGGGCACGCGGGCCAGCTCGAAGCCGTCGCCGACCTCGACGCCCTTGATCGCCTGAATGCCCATCAGCGCGGCCGCGAGGCGCGCGTCCAGGCGGCGGTCCCAGTGGACGTGCGAACCCAGGCCCACGGGGACGCCGTAGGCGAGGACCTCGACGACGCCACCGAGGGTGTCGCCGTCCTTGTGGGCCTGGTCGATCTCGGCGACCATCGCCTTGCTCGCGTCCTGGTCGAGGCAGCGCACCGGGTCGGCGTCCAGCCGCTCGACGTCGGCGGGCGTGGGGTACACGCCGTAGGGGGCCTTGGCGGAGGCGAGCTCGACGACGTGGGAGACGATCTCGATGCCGGCCGTCTCCTTCAGGAAGGAGCGGGCCACGGCGCCGAGCGCGACGCGGGCGGCGGTCTCCCGGGCGGAGGCGCGCTCCAGGACGGGGCGGGCCTCGTCGAAACCGTACTTCTGCATGCCGGCGAGGTCGGCGTGGCCGGGGCGGGGGCGCGTCAGCGGGGCGTTGCGGGCGAGCTCGGCGAGCTCGGCCGGGTCCACCGGGTCGGCGGCCATGACCTGTTCCCACTTGGGCCACTCGGTGTTGCCCACCATGACCGCGACGGGCGAGCCCATGGACAGGCCGTGCCGGACGCCGCCGAGGAAGGTGACCTCGTCGCGCTCGAACTTCATCCGGGCACCGCGGCCATAGCCCAGTCGCCGCCGCGCCAGGTGGTCCGCCACCATCTCCGTGGTGATCGGCACGCCGGCGGGCAGACCCTCCAGCGTCGCAACCAGTGCGGGGCCGTGCGACTCCCCCGCGGTCAGCCAGCGCATCCTGCTCAACGGTGCTCCTCAGTAGCCATGGCCATGCGAAATGCTCGCTCCGATCCTCCCACGAGCCGCCGGTGGTCCCGGCACAGGTCCACGGTACGGACGGATCGGTACGGAATGCGGGCGTCCGCAGCAGGATCCGTCAGGTCCCGCGGGCGGCCAGCGCCGCCTCGCCGGCGGCGCGCATGGCGGCCAGGGGGGCCGGGGCGCGGCCGGTCATGAGCTCGACCTGCAGCACGGCCTGGTGCACCAGGAGGTCCAGGCCGCCCAGGACGGCGCCGCCGCGGGCGCTCCAGGCGGCGGCCAGCGGGGTGGGCCAGGGCTCGTACAGCACGTCGAAGAGCGTCCCGGGCCGCTCGGGCACGGCCGCGGCCAGGGCGTCGGTGGCCCCGGCCGGCGTGGTGGAGACGACCAGCGGGGCGCCCAGGGCCTCGGCGGCGCGGGACCAGTCCGCCGTGCGGACGGGCACGCCGAGCCGCTCGCCCCAGTGCCGCATCTCGGCGGCGCGCTCGGGGCTGCGGACGTACGCGGTGACCTCGCCGGTGCAGATGCGGGCGAGGGCGGCGAGCGCGGAGGAGGCGGTGGCGCCGGCGCCGAGGACGGCGGCGGACTCCACCTTCTCCACGCCCCGCTCGCGCAGGGCCGCGATCAGGCCGGGGATGTCGGTGTTCTCGCCCAGACGCCGGCCGTCACCGGTCAGCACCAGGGTGTTGACCGCCTCGACGGCCTCGGCGGTGGGGCTGATCTCGTCGAGCAGGGGGATGACGGCCCGCTTGAGGGGCATGGTCAGCGACAGCCCGGCCCAGCTGTCGTCGAGCGTCTCGACGAAGCAGGGCAGGGCGGCCTCGTCCACCTCGAACCGGTCGTACGTCCACTGCGTCAGGCCCAGCTCCGCGTAGGCGGCGCGGTGCAGCACGGGCGAGAGCGAGTGCGCGATGGGCGAGCCGAGAACGGCGGCCCGGCGCCGGGCGGTCATCGGCCGGCCGCCTTCTTCTGCTTGCTCTCCTGCTCGTAGCGCTGCCGGTTCTTGTTGTGCTCCTCGTTGGTCACGGCGAACAGCGTCTCGTTCTCGTTGATCGACACGAAGTAGTACCAGGGGCCGGCCGCCGGGTTGAGGGCGGACGTCAGCGCCTCCAGGCCCGGGTTGTCGATGGGGCCGGGGGGCAGGCCCTTGATCTTGTACGTGTTGTACGGGTCGTTGAACTTCCGCAGGTCGCTGACGGCGCCGGTGTCCAGCGTGCTGGTGTTCTTGGCGTAGTTGACCGTGGAGTCGAAGTCGAGCAGGCCGTAGGTCTCCTTGTTGTCCGGCTTGAGCCGGTTGTAGATGACGCGGGAGACCTTGTCGAAGTCGTGCTTGTAGCGGCCCTCGGCCTGGACGAGGCTGGCGACGGTGATCACCTGCAGCGGCGACTTCAGGCCGAGCTGCTGGGCCTTGCCGACGACGTCCTGCTTGTCGTAGTTCTCCTTGGCCCGGGCGACCATCTGGCGCAGGACGTCCTCCGGCTTGGTGCCCTTGCCCGCGCTGTACTGCGAGGGGAAGAGGAAGCCCTCCAGGGGGTCCTTGATACTGGACTCGCCGCCGCTGCCCGCCCAGTCGGGCAGGCCGAGGTTCTTCGCCTGGCTGCGGGCGACGTTCTTGGTGGTGCCCGCCGGGATTCCCAGCTTCTTGTCGATCGTCGCGTAGACCTCGCCGGCGCGCAGGCCCTCGGCGATGACGAGGAAGTTGGCGGAGTTCGTCATCATCGCGACGGCCGCCTTGCCGGACATCTCCTTGTGCAGGCTGTACGTGCCCGGCTGGATGGACGCCTTGGCCGCCGCCTCGGTGAAGGCGCCGACGCTCTTGACCACGCCGGCCTTCTGAAGGACCTGGCCCATCTGGGTCAGGGAGGCGCCCTTGGGGATCTCGACCTGGACCTGGCCGGTGCCCTCGCCGTCGTAGTCGGGCGCGGCGCCGTAGTGGGTCTGCCAGTAGTCGTAGGCGAGGTAGCCGCCACCGCCCACGCCACCGACGAGGACCACGGCGACCAGCAGGCAGGCGGTACCGCTGCGGCGCTTGTTCTTCTTCTCGCGCCCCTTGTCGCGTCCCTTGCCCTTGCCGCGGCGCTCGCGGCCGCGCTCCTCGGCGGCGGGCTCCGGCTCGTCGCCGGGCGCCGGCTCGTCGACGGGGTCGTCGAAGAGGGAGATCCGCTCCTCGCCGGGCTCGGTGTGCCAGGGCTCCTGCGCGGGCGGGACCGGCGCCGGGTGCGCCCCGGTGTCGTGCGGGCCGTGCTGTTCCCCGGCGTACGGCTGCTGGGGCGCATGGCCCTGCTGGGGCGCGTGGGCCTGCTGGGGGGCGTGCGGCTGCTGGGGGATGTGCTGCTGAGGCATGTGCTGCTGGGGGTAACCGCCGGGCTGCCCGCCCGGGTTCGCCTGGTCGTAATAGGCGCCCTGCTGGCCGCCGTAGGTGGTGGTGTTGCCGCCGTGGCTCGCGTACGGGTCGCCGTGGCCGGCGGGGTAGGGACCCCCCGCGCCGTGCGAGGAGTCCCAGCCGCCGTACTGCTGCTGCGGGCCGGGGTGGTGGGGCTGCGCCGGCTGCTGCCCGTACTGCTGCCCGTGGTACCCCTGGTCCCCGTACAGGGGATCCTCGGGGTGCCACGGTTGGGAGCCGGAACCCCGGCCGTACTCAGTCATCTGTCCCCTAGAGCCGCACAGCGGCAGCCGTTGAGCGCTCGGTGAGCGCGAGAGTCCGATGCCTGGTCCTGCCCGGAAGACATTCGAACAGCTGCCATGTCGCGCGGAACGTTACCGTATTGCGATCAGATGACCACTTCGACGGTCTCCCCCGGCGGACGCCCGGAGACCTTCTCGGTCTCCAGGGCGTTCTGCAGGATCACCACGGCGGCCGCCTGGTCGACGACCGAGCGCCCCTTCTTCGAGCTGACGCCCGAGGCACGCAGCCCCTGGGTCGCGGTGACCGTCGTCATCCGCTCGTCGACCAGCCGGACGGGCACCGGCGCGATGCGCCGGGCCATCTCCTTGGCGAACGTGCGGACCTTGGCCGCGGCCGGCCCCTCTCCCCCCTTGAGGGAGCGGGGCAGACCGACGACGACCTCAAGGGGCTCGTACTCCGCGACGATCGCCACCAGCCGCTTGTGGGCCTGCGGGATGTCGCGTCCGGGCACGGTCTCGACCGGGGTGGCGAGGATCCCGTCGGGGTCGCACGAGGCGACCCCGATCCGGGCGTCCCCGACGTCCACGGCGATGCGCCTGCCGCGTCGCACGGCCTCAGGCCGCTTCCGCGACGAGGCGCTCGACGGCGGCGATCGCCTCGTCGACGGCCTCGGGGTTCTGACCGCCGCCCTGGGCGACGTCCGGCTTGCCGCCGCCACCGCCGCCGAGGGTCTTGGCCGCGGTGCGGACCAGCTCGCCGGCCTTCAGGCCGCGCTCGCGAGCGACCTCGTTGGTGGCGATGACGGTCAGCGGACGGCCGTTCGCCACAGTGAACAGGGCCACGACGGCCGGGCGGCCGCCGGTGATGCGTCCGCGCACGTCCAGCACCAGCTTGCGCAGGTCGTCGGCGCCCGTGCCGTCCGGCACCCTGCCCGCGACGAAGGCGATGCCGTGGATGTCCTTGGCGCCCTCGGCCAGGCCGGCCGCGGCCTGCAGGACCTTCTCGGCGCGGAAGCGCTCGATCTCCTTCTCGGCCTCCTTGAGCTTGGCGAGCATGCCCGAGATCTTCTCCGGCAGCTCCTCCGGGCGGCCCTTGACCAGCTCGGTGAGCTGGGCGACGACCGTGTGCTCCTTGGCCAGGAAGTTGTAGGCGTCGGCACCGACGAGGGCCTCGACACGGCGCACGCCGGAGCCGATGGAGGACTCGCCCAGCAGCTTGACCAGACCCAGCTGGGCGGTGTTGTGCACGTGCGTGCCGCCGCACAGCTCCTTGGAGAAGTCGCCGATGGTCACCACGCGCACGCGCTCGCCGTACTTCTCGCCGAACTCGGCGATGGCGCCCTGCTTCTTGGCGTCCTCCAGGCTCATCACCTCGGCCTGGACGTCCAGCTCGCGGGAGAGGACCTCGTTGATGCGCTGCTCGACGTCGGTCAGCACGCTGCCGGGCACGGCGGTCGGCGAGCCGAAGTCGAAGCGGAAGCGGCCCGGGGAGTTCTCCGAACCGGCCTGGGCGGCCGTCGGGCCCAGCGCGTCGCGCAGCGCCTGGTGGGTGAGGTGGGTGGCGCTGTGGGCGCGGGCGATGGCGCGGCGACGCCGGACGTCGATCGCGGCGTGGGCGGAGGCACCGACGGTGACCTCGCCGACCTGGACGACACCCTTGTGGACGTGGACGCCCGGGACGGGCTTCTGCACGTCGCGGACCTCGATGACGGCGCCGTTGTCCAGCTTGATGCGGCCGGTGTCGGCGAGCTGGCCGCCGCCCTCGGCGTAGAAGGGGGTGCGGTCGAGGACGACCTCGACCTCGTCGCCCTCGGAGGCGGCCGGCGAGGGCAGGCCGTCGACGAGCAGCCCGACGACGGTCGACTCGCCCTCGGTGAGGGTGTAGCCGGTGAAGTCGGTGGCGCCGGCGGTGTCGGCCACCTCACGGTAGGCGGACAGGTCGGCGTGGCCGGTCTTCTTGGCCTTGGCGTCGGCCTTGGCCCGCTCCCGCTGCTCCTTCATCAGGCGGCGGAAGCCGTCCTCGTCCACCTTCAGGCCCTGCTCGGCGGCCATCTCGAGGGTGAGGTCGATCGGGAAGCCCCAGGTGTCGTGGAGCAGGAACGCCTTGTCGCCGGCGAGGACCGTGCCGCCGGCGGCCTTGGTCTCGGTGACGGCGGTGTCGAGGATGTTGGTGCCGGCCTTCAGCGTCTTGAGGAAGGCGGCCTCCTCCGCGAGCGCGACGGTCTCGATGCGCGAGCGGTCGGTGATCAGCTCCGGGTACTGCTGGCCCATCGTGCGGATGACGACGTCGAGCAGCTCGGCGACGACCGGGCCGGTGGCGCCCAGCATGCGCATGTTGCGGATGGCGCGGCGCATGATGCGGCGCAGCACGTAGCCGCGGCCCTCGTTGCCGGGGGTGACGCCGTCGCCGATGAGCATCGTCGAGGTGCGCAGGTGGTCGGCGACCACGCGCAGGGAGACGTCGGTGTCCTTGGTGGCGCCGTAGCGGACGCCGGTCAGCTCGGTGGCCTTGTCGATCACGACGCGCAGGGTGTCGGTCTCGTACATGTTCTGCACGCCCTGCAGGATCATCGCCAGGCGCTCGAGGCCGAGGCCCGTGTCGATGTTCTGGGCGGGCAGGTCGCCGAGGATCGGGAAGTCCTCCTTGCCCTCGCCGGCGCCGCGCTCGTACTGCATGAAGACCAGGTTCCAGATCTCCACGTAGCGCTCGTCGTTGACGGCCGGGCCGCCCTCGATGCCGAACTCCGGGCCCCGGTCGTAGTTGATCTCGGAGCACGGGCCGCACGGGCCGGGCACGCCCATGGACCAGAAGTTCTCCTTCTTGCCCAGGCGCTGGATGCGCTGGGCGGGCACGCCGACGACGTCGCGCCAGATGCGCTCGGCCTCGTCGTCGTCCAGGTAGACGGTGATCCACAGGCGCTCGGGGTCGAGCCCGTAGCCGCCGTCCGCCACGGGAGTCGTCAGCAGCTCCCAGGCGTACTTGATCGCGCCTTCCTTGAAGTAGTCGCCGAAGGAGAAGTTGCCGCACATCTGGAAGAACGTGCCGTGCCGGGTGGTCTTGCCGACCTCCTCGATGTCCGGCGTGCGCACGCACTTCTGCACGCTGGTGGCGCGGCTGAAGGAGGGCTTCACCTCGCCGAGGAAGTACGGCTTGAAGGGCACCATGCCCGCGTTGACCAGCAGCAGGGTCGGGTCGTCCGCGATGAGCGACGCCGACGGCACGACGGTGTGCCCGCGCTCCTCGAAGAAGCGCAGCCAGCGCCTGCGGATTTCAGCCGACTCCATCAGTGGTCCTCTTTCCGGGTGAGCGTGTGGTGGGGGTGGGGCGGTTCGAGCGCGACCAGGCGGCGCTGCTCGGGAAGTGCACGGGGCTCGGGGGGCGCGGCGTTCAGGCCGAGCGCCTCCTTGAGCGCCTCTTCACGGTGTGCCATGCCGTCGCGCACGTCGAGTGCGAAGAGCTTGACCTTGCGGCCGGCGACGACCGCCCGGTCCGCCGCCTGCAGGGCGAGGCTCTCCGGAGTGAGCTTGGCCAGCTTGCGGTTGACCTTGGTGGTGGCCCACACACCGGCTGCTACACCGGTGGTGAACCAGAAGGCGCGGCGGAACATTTCTGGGTCAGCCCTTCCCACGGGTACGGCGGCCGCCGCGCCGGGCGGACGGGAGCGTCCGGCCGGCGACAACGGTGCTCTGCTGCTGTGCCTGGGGCGCGGCCTTGCGGCCGATCGCGCGGCGCACGCCGTAGCTGAACGCGGCGACCTTGACCAGGGGCCCGCCGAAGGCGGTGGAGACGGTGGAGGACAACGCGGAGGCGTTCGCGGTGACCTCCTGGACGTCCGCGGTGATCGAGTCGACGCGGGCGAGCTGGTGGTTCGCCGAGCGGACGGTCGCGGAGGCGTCGGCGAGCAGCGGTACGGCCTGCTCGGAGATGTCGGAGACCAGCCGGGTGGCGGCCTTCAGCGTCTGCGCGAGCCGCACCAGGGCCAGCGCGATGAACGACACCAGGATCGCCCAGAAGACGGCCACGAGGATCCCGGCCACCTCTCCACCGGACACGCTGCACCGCTCCCTAGCTGTTGCACGTCACTACTGGTCGTACCGACCTTATCGCGCCGGGCGCACCGGCCCGTACCGCATTACCGGGCCGTACGCACGCGTCCGGCTCCGTGAACGCGCAAGCCCGCCGGCTCGCCGCCACAGGGGCGGGCGAAGTCGGCGGGCAGGGCGAAGAAGGCAGTCCCTACGTCCGCGTCAGCGGGCGTAGTACTCGACGACCAGCTGCTCGTCGCAGATGACCGGGATCTCCTTGCGGTTCGGCTCGCGGTCCAGGCGGAAGGCCAGCGCAGCCAGGTTGACCTGGAGGTAGCGCGGGGTCTCGCCGTCGGCGGCGAAGCCACCGGCGCGGGCCGTCTCGAAGAGGGCCTTGGAGCGGCTGCGCTCGCGGACCATCACGACGTCGTTCGGACGGACGCGGAAGGACGGCTTGTCGACCTTCTTGCCGTTGACCTCGAGGTGGCCGTGGACGACCATCTGGCGGGCCTGGTAGATGGTGCGGGCGATGCCCGAACGCAGGACCAGGGCGTCGAGACGACGCTCGAGCTCGACGACCAGCGCCTCGCCGGTCTTGCCCTCGGCCTTCTTGGCACGGTCGTAGGCGCGCGCCATCTGCTTCTCGCTGATGTCGTACTGAGCGCGCAGACGCTGCTTCTCGAGCAGACGGACCTTGTAGTCCGAGTTCTGCTTGCGGCCACGGCCGTGCTCGCCCGGCGGGTAGGGGCGGGCCTCGAAGTACTTGACGGCCTTCGGGGTCAGCGCAATGCCGAGCGCACGAGACTTCTTGACCTTGGGACGCGACTGGTTAGGCACGTTCTCCAGACCTCCGTTGATAAGTTAGGTTAGGCTTACCTTACTCAAGGAGATCGCATGTCTCGTCCGGGGAACACCAGTCACATCACGGACAGCACGAAAGGATCCACAGAGGGATCCGACGCTCCAGAGGGCGTCGACGTGACGGAGGTCCGATCAGATCGTGGTCAGCCGCGTCCCAGCGGACTTGAGATCGCCCGGATGCCGTCAGCAGCCGAACGCACACGAACTCTCGTACAGAGTACATGCTCCGCGGCCCTGCTGATTCCAGGGGCCCCCGCGGCGGAGCCGCTGCACGTGCTGGAGCCGCGCTCGGTGGGCCGGGACGGCGAGATCCTGCTGGGCGGCGGCCACCTCGAGGCGACCACCGCGGTGCTCGAACTCGTCGACGTCGCCCCGGTCGCCGTACGCGACCGCATCCGCGGCCGGGCCCGCATCACCGGCCGGCTCACCCGCGCCGACGGCGTCCTGCGGCTGGAGCCGACCGCAGCGTACGTCGACGACCTGTGGGGTGCGCAGTCCGTCGCCCCCGAGGACTTCGCCCGCGCCTCGGCCGACCCGCTGGCCTCGTACGAGGCCGAACTGCTGCAGCACCTGCACGTGGGCCACGACGACCAGGTACGGGCGCTGGCCGTCCTGCTGGACATGCCCGGGTGCACCTCGGCGGTGCCGCTGGCGCTGGACCGATTCGGCCTGCGGGTGCGCTTCACCTTCGCGGGCGGCAGCGGCCACGTGGACGCCCGCTTCGAGTTCCCCCACCCGGTGGGCGACATCCGCGCCCTGCGCACCGAGATGCACCGCCTCTTCGCCTCCGCCGGCCTGTAGGGACGCCGGCGGGCGGGGCGGGGGCGGCCGGGGCGGGGGCTACTCCCCCTGCGGCTCCCCCCGCAGGCGCGAGCGCACCCGCTCCACCACGTCCGCGTAGCGCGCCTCCGCCCCGTACCGCGTCGGCTCGTAGTACCGCTTGCCGTGCACCGCATCCGGCGCGTACTGCTGGGCGGCGATCCCGCCCGGCACGTCGTGCGGGTAGACGTACCCCTGCCCGTGCCCCAGCTTCTGCGCGCCCTTGTAGTGGCTGTCGCGCAGGTGCGCGGGGACGGGGCCGGCCAGGCCCGCCCGTACGTCCGCCAGCGCCGCGTCGATCGCCAGGTACGCGGCGTTGGACTTCGGGGCCAGGGCCAGCGCCACCGCGACCTGGCTCAGGGTGATCCGCGCCTCTGGGAAGCCGATCATGGCCACGGCCTGGGCCCCGGCGACGGCCGTCTGCAGCGCGGTGGGGTCGGCCAGCCCGATGTCCTCGCTGGCGGAGATCATCAGCCGGCGGGCGATGAACCGCGGGTCCTCCCCCGCCTCGATCATGCGTGCCAGGTAGTGCAGCGTGGCGTCGACGTCGGAGCCGCGGATGGACTTGATCAGCGCGCTGGCCACGTCGTAGTGCTGGTCACCGGCGCGGTCGTACTTCACCGCCGCGCGGTCGACCGCGGCCTCCAGCGTCTCCAGGGTGATCACCGTCTCGCCCTGGGCGAGGGCCGAGCCGGCGCCCGCCTCCAGGGCGGTCAGCGCCCGGCGCGCGTCCCCGCCGGCGATGCGCAGCAGGTGGGCCTCGGTGTCCTCGGGGAGCGTGACCGCCCCGCCCAGCCCCCGCTCGTCGGTCAGGGCGCGGTGGATCAGGCGGCGCAGGTCGTCGTCGGTCAGGGCCTGCAGGGTCAGCAGCAGGGAGCGCGAGAGCAGCGGCGAGATGATCGAGAAGTAGGGGTTCTCCGTGGTGGCCGCGATGAGGGTGACCCAGCGGTTCTCCACGGCCGGCAGCAGGGAATCCTGCTGGGCCTTGCTGAAGCGGTGGATCTCGTCGAGGAAGAGGACGGTCTCCTTGCCGTAGCCGCCCGAGGCGCGGCGGGCGCCGTCGATGACGGCCCGGACCTCCTTGACGCCCGCGGTGATCGCGGAGAGCTCCACGAAGCGCTTGTTGGTGGCCTGGCTGACGACGTAGGCCAGGGTCGTCTTGCCGGTGCCGGGCGGGCCCCACAGGATCACCGAGGAGGGGCCTGCGGGCCCGCCGCCGCCCTCTCCGACGAGGCGGCGCAGCGGCGAGCCGGGCCGCAGGAGATGCCCCTGCCCGACGACCTCGTCGAGGTTGCGGGGGCGCATGCGGACGGCCAGCGGACTGGCCGCCGGGTCCTTCTCCTGGCGGTCCTCTGCGGCTGCGGTGAACAGGTCGGGCTCCACACCGAAACCCTAAGCCCTGCCTGTGACACCGCCGCTCGGCGGCGTCGGGCGCCCGGGGATCAGGCGGTGCCGCCCGTCCAGAACCACCACCACTTGGTGAGGATCAGCATGCCGATCACGCCGATCCACAGCACCGGCACGACCCAGTGGAACTCCAGCAGGCCGCGGCGCAGGCCCTCGGGCACCCGGATGAAGCGGTGCCGGACGTTCTGCAGCGTGACGTACCAGAACATGACGATGGTGGCGACCCAGGCCAGGCAGCACCACAGGCACAGCGAGCCGATGACGTACAGCGACTGGTACTGCAGCCATGTGACGAAGCCGACGCCGAAGAGGCAGCCGGCCTCCATGCCCAGCCAGTACCAGCGGCGGTAGCGGGCCCCGGCGAGCAGCCCCATGCCCACCGCGATGATCACGGAGTAGGCGACCAGGCCGATCATCGGGTTCGGGAAGCCGAACGCCTTGGCCTGCTCGCTCTCCATGATGTTGCCGCAGGAGACGATGGGGTTGAGGCTGCAGCCGGGGGTGAAGGTGGTGCCGGCGACCTTGGCCTCGAGGATCTTGAGCTTGTCGATCGTGATGACCCACGAGGCCAGCAGCCCGGCGGCACCGGTGATCACCAGCAACCACGCGAACGCACGGCTGGCGCCCACCGCTCCGGTGGCGGGGACGTCCGGCCCCGCGTCGTCGGTGTCGGAGCGGTCGAGTGCCGAAGTGGTCATAGTGCTGTCGATCCCATCAGTAGGCCGTTGCCGCCCATTCTGCACCAGCAGCCTGTGAATCAGCCTTGGGCCGAAAGGACTTCACTCACAACGGTGTCGAGGGGCACGGCCTTCTGCTCGCCGCTCTCCAGGTCCTTCAGCTGCACCACGCCCTCGGCCAGGTCCCGTTCGCCGGCGACGAGCGCGAAGCGGGCACCCGAGCGGTTGGCGGACTTCATGGCGTTCTTCAGGCCCTTGCCGCCGAAGGCGAAGTCGGTGGCGACGCCGGCCCGGCGCAGCTCGGTGACCGTGCCGAAGAGCACCCGGCGGGCCTCCTCGCCCAGCGGCACGGCGAAGACCTGCGTGGCCGCGGGCAGTTCGAGCTCGATGCCCTCGGCCTTGAGGGCCAGCACCGTGCGGTCCACGCCGAGCGCCCAGCCGACGGACGGCAGGGCGGGGCCGCCGATCATCTCGGAGAGGCCGTCGTAGCGGCCGCCGCCGCCGACCGCGGACTGCGAGCCGAGGCCGTCGTGGACGAACTCGAAGGTGGTACGGGTGTAGTAGTCCAGGCCGCGGACCAGCTTGGGGTCGTCCTCGAAGGCCACACCGGCGGCGGTCAGCAGCTCGCGGACCTGCTCGTGGTACTCCTTGCACGCCTCGCACAGGTGGTCGCGCAGCATGGGGGCGCCGACGAGCTGCTTCTGGACGGCGTCGCGCTTGTCGTCGAGGACGCGCAGGGGGTTGATGTCGATGCGGCGGCGGGTGTCCTCGTCCAGGTCCAGGCCGCGCAGGAAGTCCTGCAGGGCGGTCCGGTAGGCGGGGCGGCATTCCTTGTCGCCGAGCGAGTTCAGCAGCAGGCGGAAGTTCTTCAGGCCGAGCGAGCGGTAGGCGTCGACGGCCAGGATGATCAGCTCGGCGTCGAGCGCGGGGTCCTCCGCGCCGATGGCCTCCGCGCCGACCTGGGAGAAGTGGCGGTAGCGGCCGGCCTGGGGGCGCTCGTAGCGGTAGTACGAGCCGGAGTACCAGAGCTTGACCGGCAGGTTGCCGGCCTTGTGCAGGTTGGCCTCCAGCGCGGCGCGCAGGACGGAGGCGGTGCCCTCGGGGCGCAGGGCGAGCTGGTCGCCGCCGCGGGTGGTGAGGGTGTACATCTCCTTGGTCACGATGTCGGTGGACTCGCCGACGCCGCGGGAGAACAGCTCGACCTGCTCGAAGCCGGGGGTCTCCACGTAGCCGTAGCCGGCCCGCTTGAGCGGCGCGGAGATCGCCTCGCGCACGGCGAGGTAGGTCGCCGAGTCGGGGGGAAGGAGGTCGTAGGTGCCCTTGGGGGCCTTGAAGGTGCTCACGGAAGTCTCGTCACATTCCTCGTCGCGGAGCCGGGGATCCGGCTCCGAGGCCGGCGGCCACCTCACGCAGGTAAGGGTTGGTGGCGCGCTCACGGCCGATGGTCGTCTGGGGGCCGTGGCCGGACAGCACCACGGTCGAGTCGTCCAGGGGCAGGCACACGCGTGCCAGCGACCGGAGCATCTCGCCGTGGTCACCGCCGGGCAGGTCGGTGCGTCCGACGGAGCCGGCGAACAGCAGGTCGCCGGAGAAGAACACCGAGGGGATCTCGGAGGTCTCCGGCAGCCTGAAGGTCACCGACCCCTTGGTATGGCCGGGCGCGTGCGCGACGGTGAGCTCCATGCCGGCGAGCTGCAGCGTGCTGCCGTCGGACAGCTCCCTGAGGTCGTCCGGCTCCCCGACGGTCAGCTCGCCCATGAGCGGCTGCCCGATGGCGCGGCCCAGGGCCTTCTCCGGGTCGCTCATCATGTAGCGGTCGTCGGGGTGGATCCAGGCCGGGACGTCGTGGGCGCCGCACACCGGGACGACCGAGGCGACGTGGTCGATGTGGCCGTGGGTGAGGACGACGGCGACGGGCTTGAGCCGATGCTTCTTCAGTGCTTCCTCGACGCCGGGGGCCGCCTGGTGGCCCGGGTCGATGATCACGCACTCCTCGCCGGCGGCCGGGGCGACCAGGTAGCAGTTGGTCCCCCAGGCTCCGGCGGGGAACCCGGCAATGAGCACGTTCGTCCTTAATGATCGGCAAGTCTGACAGGCGGTGGTCCGGTCCGCGGCCCCCGTGCGCGGGGACCATCGGTCCGGATCGTCGTGGATGCAGCCTACCGGCGGCACTCCTGCCGCCGCGAACCCGTATACGGTACGGGCGACACTCGCGATTCGCGGCTCATGACATGCGACGAGACGGCACGAGGAGAGGACCCGGTGGTCACTAACGAGCAGCGGCGGCGCCAGCTCGCCCGGGAGAAGTTCGAGCGGCAGCAGCAGCGCCGCGAGGCGGCGCGGCGCAAGGCCCGCCGCCGGAACGCGGTGATCGCCGGCGGACTCGCCGCGGTGCTGGCCGCGGGCGCGGGGGCGTACGCGGCCGGGGCGTTCTCCGGCGACGGCAAGAAGAACACGGCCGCCGACGCCTCCCCCGACGCCCTGCCGTCCGCGAAGAAGGGCCCGGACCCGTGCGCCAAGCCGGCGCCGGGTTCGCCGTCGGCGAAGACATGGAAGTCGGAGCCGGAGATGACGGTCGACAAGTCCGCGTCGTACGCGATGGAGCTGAAGACGACCTGCGGCACGATCGACCTCAAGCTGGACGCCGCCAACGCCCCGCATACGGTCAACTCCTTCGACTTCCTGGCGAAGGAGGGCTTCTTCGACCACTCCAAGTGCCACCGCCTGACCACGGCCGGCATCTACGTGCTGCAGTGCGGTGACCCGAAGGGCACCGGCATGGGCGGCCCGGGCTACACCATCGAGGACGAGAACCTCAAGGACTCCAAGCTCAAGGGCAACGTCTACCCCGCGGGCACCGTCGCGATGGCGAACACCGGCCAGCCGCACACCGGTGGCAGCCAGTTCTTCCTCGTGTACCAGGACAGCCAGCTGCCGCCGCAGTACACGCCGTTCGGCACGATCGGCCCCGAGGGCATGAAGACGCTGAAGAAGATCGCCGACGCGGGTGAGAACTCGGGCGCCGGTGACGGTGCGCCGAACGCCACCGTGGTGATCGACAAGGCGACGGTGACGAGAAGCTGACGCCCGGACGGCGAAATTTCGGTCGCGCGGGATACGGACAGCCGGGCCGCCGTTCGCCTATGTTGGCGTTGTGTAGGGTGCCTGCTCCGACGGCCTTTGCGCACCCGGATGATCAAGCCGTCGGACCGGCCAGGGCGCGGCTCTGCCCGGAACAACTGTGGACGATGCGCGCGGGCCGCACACGGCCCCGGCATCATGTGGAGGAGGCGCTGTGAGCAGCGACCCGTGGGGCCGCGTCGACGAGACGGGGACCGTGTACGTGCGTACTGCCGACGGTGAGCAGGTCGTCGGCTCGTGGCAGGCGGGGTCTCCCGAGGAGGCGTTGGCCTACTTCGAGCGCAAGTACGAGGGCCTGGTCGTCGAGATCGGCCTCCTCGAGCGCCGGATCAGGACCACCGATCTGTCGTCCAAGGACGCGATGACCGCCATCGATCATCTGCGCACCCAGGTCGACGAGCACCACGCGGTGGGCGACCTCGACGCGCTGCGGGAGCGGCTGGACAAGCTGGTCGCCGCCGTCGAGTCGCGCCGCGAGGAGCGCAAGGCGGCCAAGGCCAAGGCGACCGAGGAGGCCCGTACGGCCAAGGAGGCGCTGGTCGCCGAGGCCGAGGAGCTGGCGGCGAGCGAGCAGTGGCGGTCGGCCGGCGAGCGGCTGCGCTCCCTGGTCGACACGTGGAAGGGCCTGCCGCGGCTGGACCGCAAGACCGACGACGAGCTGTGGCACCGCTTCTCGCACGCCCGCTCGGCGTTCTCCAAGCGCCGCAAGGCCCACTTCGCCTCGCTGGACGCGCAGCGCGAGGACGCCCGCAAGATCAAGGAGAAGCTGGTCGCCGAGGCCGAGGCGCTCTCCGGCTCGACGGACTGGGGTCCGACGGCCGCGCGCTACCGCGAGCTGATGGCGGACTGGAAGGCGGCCGGGCGGGCGCAGCGGGAGGCCGAGGACGAGCTGTGGGCCCGCTTCCGGGGCGCGCAGGACGTCTTCTTCCAGGCCCGCAGCAAGGTCTTCGCCGAGCGGGACGCCGAGCAGCAGGGCAACCTGTCGCTGAAGGAGGAGCTGGTCGTCGAGGCCGAGAAGCTGCTCCCGGTGACGGACCTGAAGGCGGCGCGGGCGGCGTTCCGGTCGATCAACGAGCGCTGGGAGGCCATCGGCCATGTGCCGCGGGACGCCCGGCCGCGGATCGAGGGCCGGATGCACGCGGTGGAGCGTGCGATCCAGGAGGCCGAGGAGGCCGAGTGGCGGCGCACCAACCCCGAGGCACGGGCGCGTGCGGCGGGGCTGACGGGCCAGCTGCAGGCGGCCGTCGACAAGCTGCAGGAGCAGGTCGACAAGGCGCGTGCGGCGGGCAACGAGGCCAAGGCCAACAAGCTCGCGCAGGAGCTGGAGGGCCGCAAGGCGCTGCTGGACCAGGCCCTGAAGGGTCTTGAGGAGTTCGGCGGCTGAGAAGCCACGCATGAGTAAGGGGCTCCGGCAGTAGCCGGAGCCCCTTACTCGTTCCCGCTGCTGCGGCGCTACGGCCTGCGGGCCGACGTCACGCGGTAGACGTCGTAGACGCCCTCCACGCCGCGCACGGCCTTGAGCACGTGCCCGAGGTGCTTGGGGTCGCCCATCTCGAAGGTGAAGCGCGAGGTGGCCACCCGGTCGCGGGAGGTCTGCACGGCTGCCGAGAGGATGTTGACGTGCTGGTCGGACAGGACCCGGGTGACGTCCGACAGCAGCCGGGAGCGGTCGAGGGCCTCGACCTGGATGGCAACCAGGAACACGGACGACTGGGTGGGCGCCCACTCCACGTCGAGGATCCGCTCCGGCTGCTGCGAGAGCGAGTCGACGTTGACGCAGTCCGCGCGGTGCACCGAGATGCCGTTGCCGCGGGTGACGAAGCCGATGATCGGATCCCCGGGCACCGGGGTGCAGCAGCGGGCCAGCTTGACCCACACGTCGTCCACGCCCTTGACCACCACGCCCGGGTCGGCGCTGGTGCGCCGCTTGGAGCGGCCGCGGATGGGGGCGGTCTCCTCGATGTCCTCGGTGGCCGCGTCCTCGCCGCCGAGCGCCTGGACGAGCTTTTGCACCACGCCCTGGGCCGCGACGTGCCCCTCGCCGATCGCGGCGTACAGGGAGGAGATGTCGGGGTAGCGCATCTCGTGCGCGAGGGTGACCAGGGAGTCGCCGGTGAGGATGCGCTGGATCGGCAGGTTCTGCTTGCGCATGGCCCGGGCGATGGCGTCCTTGCCCTGCTCGATCGCCTCGTCCCGGCGTTCCTTGGAGAACCAGGCACGGATCTTGTTGCGGGCCCGCGGGGACTTCACGAAGCCCAGCCAGTCGCGGGAGGGGCCCGCGCCGGGGGCCTTGGAGGTGAAGACCTCCACCAGGTCGCCGTTGTCGAGGGTCGACTCCAGCGGTACGAGGCGGCCGTTGACCCGCGCGCCTATCGTGCGGTGGCCGACCTCGGTGTGGACGGCGTAGGCGAAGTCGACGGGCGTGGCACCCGCGGGGAGCGCTATGACGTCACCCTTGGGCGTGAAGACGAAGACCTCGTTGCGCGAGAGGTCGAAGCGCAGCGACTCCAGGAACTCGCCCGGGTCCTCGGTCTCCTTCTGCCAGTCCAGCAGCTGCCGCAGCCACGCCATGTCGTTGATGGCGTCCTTGTCCTTGCCGGACGTGCGCGGCACATCGGTACGGATCTTGGAGGCGCCGGCGACGGCCTCCTGCTTGTACTTCCAGTGCGCGGCGATGCCGTACTCGGCGCGGCGGTGCATGTCGAAGGTGCGGATCTGCAGCTCGACGGGCTTGCCCGAAGGTCCTATGACCGTCGTGTGCAACGACTGGTACATGTTGAACTTGGGCATCGCGATGTAGTCCTTGAACCGCCCGGGCACCGGGTTCCACCGGGCGTGGACGGTGCCCAGCGCCGCGTAGCAGTCGCGGACGGTGTCGACGAGGACGCGGATGCCCACCAGGTCGTAGATCTCGGCGAAGTCGCGGCCCCGCACGATCATCTTCTGGTAGACGCTGTAGTAGTGCTTCGGCCGGCCGGTGACGGTGGCCTTGATGCGGGCGGCGCGCAGGTCGGCCTGGACCTCGTCGATGACGGTGGCGAGGTACTCGTCGCGCTTGGGGGCCCGCTCGGCGACCAGGCGCACGATCTCGTCGTACATCTTGGGGTAGAGGATCGCGAAGGCGAGGTCCTCCAGCTCCCACTTGATGGTGTTCATGCCCAGCCGGTGCGCCAGCGGGGCGTAGATCTCCAGCGTCTCGCGGGCCTTCTTCTCCTGCTTCTCCCGCTTGAGGTAGCGCATGGTGCGCATGTTGTGCAGGCGGTCGGCGAGCTTGATGACCAGGACGCGCGGGTCCTTGGCCATGGCGACGACCATCTTGCGCACGGTCTCGGCCTGGGCGGCCTCGCCGAACTGCACCCGGTCCAGCTTGGTGACGCCGTCGACGAGCAGGGCGACCTGGTCGCCGAAGTCGCGGCGCAGGTCCTCCAGGCCGTACTCGGTGTCCTCGACGGTGTCGTGCAGCAGGCCGGCCATCAAGGTGGCCGGGTCCATGCCGAGCTCGGCGAGGATCGTGGTGACGGCCAGCGGGTGGGTGATGTACGGGTCGCCGCTCTTGCGCTTCTGGCCGCGGTGCCAGCGCTCGGCGACCTGGTAGGCGCGCTCGATCTGGCGCAGCGTGCCGGCGTCCGCCTTGGGGTCGTTGCCGCGCACGATGCGCAGCAGCGGCTCGAGGACGGGGTTGTACGGGCTCTGCCGCTGGACGCCCAGGCGGGCGAGGCGGGCGCGCACCCGGCTGGAGGAGCCGGTGCGGGGCGCGGGGCCGGGCGTGGCCGAGGGCCGGGCCGGGGCACCGGCGGGCGGCTGCGGCGCGGTCCGGTACTGCGGGGTGCCCGCGCTCGTGTGCTCGCCCCGGGCGGCCGTGCCGCCTGCGGCGGCGTCCGGGCGGGCCGGGGGCGTGCCGCCGGACGCCGCGGCGTCGGGGCTCGGCTTGTCCGGCTGGGCGGCGGTGAGCGGCTGGACCTCGTCTGGCAAGAGCACTCCCTCAAGCGTTCCGGCCCCCCGATCAGGTCCGGACTGCCATGGTATCGATCCCGGCCACCACGGCGCTCCGCGCCGGGCTGCGGCCGGGTTCCTGCAAGGGGTCTGACAGGGGACCGCAAGGGGTCTGCCCGGAAAAACACCGGGCGGGCACCGGTTGTTTCCCGGTGCCCGCCCTGGGCGTGCACACCTGCCCGCGCGTGCGGGTCTAGACCGTGATCAGCGCGTGCAGCGGGGCTCCGGCCAGGGACCGCTCCAGCCGCTGCCGGCCGGCCAGGAAGCCGAGCTCCATCAGCACGGCCACGCCCGCCACCTCGGCGCCGGCGCGGCGGATCAGCTCCAGCGAGGCCTCGGCGGTGCCGCCGGTGGCCAGCACGTCGTCGATGACCAGCACCCGGTCGCCGGCGGCCAGCGCGTCGGCCTGTATCTCGATCTCGGCGCTGCCGTACTCCAGGTCGTAGGTCTGGGACAGCGTCTCGCCCGGCAGCTTGCCCGCCTTGCGGACGGGCACGAAGCCGCGGCCGGCGCGGACGGCCACGGGGGCGCCGAGGATGAAGCCGCGGGCCTCCAGGCCCATGACCTTGTCCACCGCGTAGTGCTCGCACAGCTCGGCGAGCGCGTCGGTGAGCGCGGCGAAGGCCGGGGCGTCGGCGAGCAGCGGGGCGATGTCCTTGAAGACCACGCCCGGCTTCGGGTAGTCGGGCACGTCGCGGATGTGGCCGAGCAGCAGCTCCCGCAGGCCCTGCTCGGCGGGCGCGGCGCTCATCGGCGCTTGCCCGACGGACGACCGCGACCGCCGCGGCCCCGGCCGGCGGAGTCCTGGCGCTGGCCGACGAGGCCGGCGACGTCCTGCGGCTCCTCGTCGCCGCCCTCGCCGCCCTCGGCACTCCCCGTAGCGGCCTCGGCCTTGGCGGCGTCGGCGGCGCGGCGGGCGCGCACGCGCTTGGTGAGCGCCTTCATCTGCGGGTCGCGTTCCTTGAGGTCGGCGACCAGCGGGGTGGCGATGAAGATCGAGGAGTAGGCGCCGGCGGCGAGGCCGACGAAGAGGGCGAGGGAGATGTCGTTGAGCATGCCCGCGCCGAGGAAGCCGCCGCCGATGAACAGCAGGCCGGCGACCGGCAGCAGCGCCACCACGGTGGTGTTGATGGAGCGCACCAGGGTGCTGTTGAGGCTGCGGTTGGCGATCTCGCTGTAGGTGAAGCGGGTCTGCTTGGTGATGTCCTTCGCGCTCTCCTTCAGGCCGTCGAAGACGACGACGGTGTCGTAGAGCGAGTAACCGAGGATCGTCAGCAGACCGATCACGGTGCCCGGGGTGACCTCGAAGCCGACGAGCGCGTAGATGCCGACGGTGATGGTGAGGTCGTGGATCAGGGCGACCAGGGCGGCGAGCGCCATGCGCCACTCGAAGGCGATGGCGAGGTAGACGACCACAAGGATCATGAAGATCCCCAGGCCCCACCAGGCCTTGTTGGCGATCTGCTCACCCCAGCTGGGGCCGACGATGTCGGTGTTGACCTTGTTGGTGGAGATGCCCAGCTTCTTGGCCAGGGCGTCCTGGGTCTTGCGCGACTGGTCGGTGCTGAGCTCGCTGACCTGGACGCGCAGGGTGCCGTCGCCGAGCTTCTGGACCACCGCGGTGTGGCCGGAGGCCTCCTCCGCCGTGTGCCGGGCCTGGACCTCGCTCACCGAGGTCTTGGGCGTGGTGAAGACCGCGCCACCGGAGAACTCGATGCCCATGTTCAGGCCGCGCACCGCCAGGCCGACGATGGCCGTGATGGTGATGAGGATCGAGATGCCGTACCAGATCTTCCGCTTGCCGACGAAGTCGTAGCCGACCTCGCCGCGGTACAGCCGGGCGCCGAGAGTGCCGAGTCGCGACATCTCACGCCTCCTTCGGGTCGACGGTGGCGGAGGGGCGGCGGCGGGAGGCCCGCAGCGGCGGCTTGGCGCCGAGCCGCTTGGGGTCGAGACCGGACCAGGGGTGGCCGCTGGCGAAGAACTTGCGGCGGGCGAGGAGCGTCATGAGCGGCTTGGTGAAGAGGAAGACCACGACGACGTCGAGCAGCGTGGTCAGGCCGAGGGTGAACGCGAAGCCCTGCACCTTGCCGACGGTGACGATGAAGAGCACCGCGGCGGCGAGGAAGGAGACGAAGTCGGAGACCAGGATGGTGCGGCGGGCGCGCGGCCAGCCCCGCTCCACCGCCGGGCGCAGCGTGCGGCCCTCGCGGATCTCGTCCCGGATGCGTTCGAAGTAGACGATGAAGGAGTCGGCGGTGATACCGATGGCCACGATGGCACCGCAGACGGCCGGCAGGTTCAGCGCGAAGCCGATGGCCGAGCCCAGCAGGACCATGATCGTGTAGGTGAGCACCGCGGAGCACGCGAGGCTCGCCAGGGCCACGATGGCCAGGCCGCGGTAGTAGGCCACCAGGTAGACGATGACCAGGGCGAGGCCGATCGCACCGGCGATCAGGCCCGCGCGCAGCTGCTCGCCGCCGAGCGCCGGGGAGACCGTGGTCTCGGTGACGACGTCGAAGGACAGCGGCAGGGCACCGTAGGACAGCACGTTGGCCAGGTCCTGGGCGCTCTGCTGGGTGAAGCCGCCGGAGATCTCGGCCTGGCCGCCACCGATGGAGGTGCTGACGGACGGGTCGGAGACGACCTCGCCGTCCAGGACGATCGCGAACTGGTTCTGCGGCGCCGGCTTGGCGGCCAGCTGGCCGGTGACCTGCGCGAACTTCTTGGCACCGGTGGAGTTGAACTTCAGCTGGACGATCCAGCCCTTGCCGCTCTGGCTGTCGAAGACGGCGCTGGCGCTGTCGACGGTGACGCCCTCCACGGCCACCGGGCCGAGGATCTCCTTGACGGTGCCGTCCTTGCGGCAGGCGACGATCGAGTCGGTGGGCTTGGCACCGGAAGCGGCCTCGTTCGCCAGGGCGCGGCTCTCCTTGGTGGAGCAGTCCAGGGCGTCGAGCTTCTTCTGCAGGGTGGCCATGTCACCCGTGGCCGGGGCGGGCGTGGGCGCCGGGGTCTGCTTGGCGTCCTTCGGGGCGTCGCCGGCCTTCTTGCCGTCGTCGGCCTTCTTGCCGTCCGTGGCGGTGGCGGTGACCTTGGGCGACGGGGTGCCGTCGGCCTTGAGGGCGTCGGTCACGGGGCGGCCCTGCGGGCTCGCCGGGGCGGAGGGCTTGCCGGACGACTTGGTCTTGTCGTCGGACGCGGCGTCGTCACCGGCCTTGTCGGCCGCCTTGTCGCCGGTCTTGTCGGCCGCCTTGTCCTTGGCCTTGCCGTTGCCGGAGGCGCTGGGGCTGGGCGTGGGCGTGGGCACCTTGATGCCGGGGGCCGTGGTCACCACGGGCCGGAAGCCGAGCTGGGCGGTGGTGCCGACCTGCTGACGGGCCTGCTTCGCGTTCGTCCCTCGCGGGATGTTCACGATGATGTGCTTGCTGCCCTGCCGCTGCACCTCGGACTCCGAGACGCCGAGACCGTTGACACGCCGCTCGATGATGCCGACGGCGGTGTTCAGGTTGGTCTCGTTGATCGCGTTGGGCTTGCCCGGCTGGTTCTTGGCCTCCAGCGTGAAGCTGGTACCACCCGCCAGGTCGATGCCCAGGCGCGGCGTGGTGTGCCCGGAGGCGAACATCCCCCCGGTGAGCGCCACCATGACAATCAGGATGAAGGCCAGGACTCTGCCCGGCCTGCCCTGGCCGCCCGGGGACCTACGGCCCTTCTTCGGTGCTGCCACCTTGTCGTTTCTCCCTGTCCAACCGCCCGGCGTCGGGTTTCGCCGGGCGGCCACGAAATGTTGTGGGGACCTGCCCCCCGCCGGAGCCTAGACCGTAACGGAACCGCGGCGCACCGTCGGGGAGGTGCTCCGCGGTTCCGGAAAGGGGTTACTTGGCGTCGCCGTCGCCCTTGGTGTCCTTCTTCTCCGCCTCGCCGGCGTCGCCGGGCTTCTCGACGGCCTTGCCCTCGGCCTTCTCCTCGGCGCCCTTGTGCAGGTCGATCTTCCCCTCGACCTGGGGCTCGCCGGTCTCGACGGCCTCGGTCAGCGAGGAGGCGTCGTCGGGCACGACCGGGGTGTCCTCCGGCTCCAGGCCGTGGACGATGCGGTTGTACTCGGCGTCCTCGAGGACGGCGCCGATGGCGTTCTTCGCGTAGATGGCGTGGACGCCCGGGGCGACCTCGAGGAGGACGGTGTCCTCGTGGATCTCCTTGACGGTGGCGTACATCCCGCCGATCGTCCGGACACCGGTGCCGGGCTGCATCTGGTTGCGCATCTGCTGGGCCTGGCGCTGCTTGTTCTTGGCCGACCGGGTCATCAGGAACATGGCCCCGATGAGCACGATGAACGGCAGGAGACTCACGATATTCACGGGACGGGGTTTCCTTCACACGACCGCTTTGGGGGTGCGGCCTGGTCTACGGGGGTGGTAATGCCGTGCCCATTCGGACGGCATCGGCGGAGTCTAAGCGAGTCCGCACGAATGGAACAACGCCCAGCATGGCACCCCGGTTCCTGACCGGACCAGCCCCCGCGCCGTCACTCCCCGAAGAGGCCCTGCTGCCCCGCGCCGCCTCCGCCGGGGCCGGACTGCTGCGGCGGCGTCATCCCCATGTGCTCCCAGGCCGCCGGTGTGGCGATGCGGCCACGGGGCGTACGGGCCAGCAGCCCCTCCCGCACCAGGAACGGCTCGGCGACCTCCTCCACCGTCTCGCGCTCCTCCCCCACGGCCACGGCCAGGGTGGACAGGCCCACCGGGCCGCCGCCGAACAGCTTGAGCAGCGCGGTCAGCACGGCACGGTCCAGCCGGTCCAGACCGCGGGCGTCGACCTCGTACACCTCCAGCGCCTGGGCGGCCGTCCGCTGCGTGATCACACCGTCGCCCTTGACCTGGGCGTAGTCGCGCACCCGGCGCAGCAGCCGGTTGGCGATGCGGGGCGTGCCGCGGGAGCGGCCGGCGATCTCGGCGGCGCCCTCACCCTCTATCTCCACGTCCAGCAGCCGGGCCGAGCGGTGCACGACGCGCTCCAGCTCGGCGGGAGCGTAGAACTCCATGTGCCCGGTGAACCCGAAACGGTCCCGCAGCGGCGGCGGCAGCAGCCCGGCCCGCGTGGTGGCACCCACCAGGGTGAAGGGCGGCAGCTCCAGGGGGATGGCCGTGGCGCCCGGGCCCTTGCCCACGATGACGTCGACGCGGAAGTCCTCCATGGCCATGTACAGCATCTCCTCGGCGGGCCGGGACATGCGGTGGATCTCGTCCAGGAAGAGGACCTCGCCCTCGGTGAGCGAGGACAGGATCGCGGCCAGATCGCCGGCGTGCTGGATGGCGGGGCCGGACGTGATGCGGATGGGCGCCCCCATCTCGGCCGCAATGATCATGGAGAGGGTGGTCTTGCCCAGGCCCGGCGCGCCGGAGAGCAGGACGTGGTCGGCAGTGGCCCCGCGCGCTCGGGCGGCCTTGAGGACCAGGTCGAGCTGCTCGCGCACGCGCTCCTGCCCGACGAACTCCCCCAGGTCCTTCGGCCGCAGCGCGGCCTCGACGGCCCGGTCCTCCCCGTCGGCGACGGTGCCGACGAGACGATCGTCGTCCCAGTTCACGAGGTTCCTCACGGTTGCTTGGTCAGGGGTGCGGGTGCGGGTGGGCGGAGGGTGCGCCTGCGGTGGGCCGGTGCCCCGGTCAGCGCGCCCGGTTCAGCGTCTGAAGGGCCGCTCGCAGAAGCTGCCCCACCTGCGGCGTGCCCTGCGCCGCCTCCGCCTGCGGCGCCACGGCGTCCACCGCCTCGTCCGCCTCGCGCGCCGCGTAACCCAGGCCCACGAGCGCCGCATGGAGCTGCTCCCGCCAACCGCTCGCGGCGGTCGCCGCAGCGGCGGACGGCGCCGTCCCCACCGGCGCCCCCAGCCGGTCCTTCAGCTCCAGCAGCAGCTTCTGCGCACCCTTCTTCCCGATGCCCGGCACAGCGGTCAGCGCCTTCTCGTCCCCGCTCGCCACGGCGCGCCGCAGTGCGTCGGGGCTGTGGACGGCCAGCATGGCCTGCGCGAGCCGCGGCCCGACCCCGCTCGCGGTCTGCAGCAGCTCGAACGTCTGGCGTTCGTCGTCGTCGGCGAAGCCGTACAGCGTCAGCGAGTCCTCGCGGACGACGAGGGACGTGGCGAGCCGGGCCGGTTCGCCGATGCGCAGCTGGGCGAGCGTGCCGGGGGTGCACTGGACGGCCATGCCGATGCCGCCGACCTCGACGACGGCGGTGTCGGGGGCGAGGGCCGCGACCGGCCCGGTGACGAAAGCGATCATCGGGTGCCCTTCGGGAGTCGTACGGGGGCGCCGGCGCGGCGCTGGGCGGCGGCGAGCTGCTGGAGGCGGCCGGCCGCGGGGGCCCGCCAGATGTGGCAGATGGCCAGGGCCAGGGCGTCGGCGGCGTCGGCGGGCTTCGGGGGCGCGTCGAGCCGCAGCAGGCGGGTGACCATGGAGCCGACCTGGGCCTTGTCGGCCCGGCCGGAGCCGGTGACGGCGGCCTTGACCTCGCTGGGGGTGTGCAGGGCGACGGGCAGTCCGCGCCGGGCGGCGCACAGCATGGCGACCGCGCTGGCCTGGGCGGTGCCCATGACCGTACGGACGTTGTGCTGGCTGAAGACCCGCTCCACGGCGACGTATTCGGGCCGGTGGGTATCGAGCCATTCCTCGATGCCGCGCTCGATGAGGACGAGGCGCTCGGCGGTGTCCGCGTCGGCGTCGGTGCGCACGACGCCGACGCCGAGCATGCGCAGCGGCCGGCCGGCCGTGCCCTCGACGACGCCGATGCCGCATCGTGTCAGGCCCGGGTCCACGCCCAGCACCCTCATCGTGCCCCTCCCTCCGATTGGCCGTTCACCTGCGGGAGCAGGCTATCGGCCGGCACTGACAAAGCGACGGGCCGACGGGGGTGTCCCGTCGGCCCGTCGCAGCCGGCCGTGTCGGCCGGATCAGGCGTCGACCTTCGCCATGACCTCGTCGGAGACGTCGAAGTTGGCGAAGACGTTCTGGACGTCGTCGCTGTCCTCGAGCGCGTCGATCAGCTTGAAGATCTTGCGCGCGGCGTCCTCGTCGAGCTCCACCTGCATGGTGGGGACGAAGTTGGCCTCGGCGGAGTCGTAGTCGATGCCGGCCTCCTGCAGCGCGGTGCGCACCGCGACGAGGTCGGTGGCCTCGCTGAGGATCTCGAAGTTCTCGCCGAGGTCGTTGACCTCCTCGGCACCGGCGTCGAGGACGGCGCCGAGGACGTCGTCCTCGGTGAGCTCGCCCTTGGGGACGATGATGACGCCCTTGCGGTTGAACAGGTAGGAGACCGAGCCCGGGTCGGCCATGGAACCGCCGTTGCGGGTCATGGCGACGCGCACGTCGGAGGCGGCGCGGTTGCGGTTGTCGGTGAGGCACTCGATGAGCACCGCGACGCCGTTGGGGCCGTAACCCTCGTACATGATCGTCTCGTAGTCGGCGCCGCCGGCCTCGAGACCGCCACCGCGCTTGATCGCGGAGTCGATGTTCTTGTTCGGGACCGACTGCTTCTTCGCCTTCTGGACGGCGTCGTAGAGCGTCGGGTTGCCGTCGAGGTCGACGCCGCCCATGCGGGCCGCGACCTCGATGTTCTTGATCAGCTTCGCGAAGAGCTTGCCGCGCTTGGCATCGATCACGGCCTTCTTGTGCTTCGTCGTAGCCCATTTAGAGTGGCCGGACATCCGCCTGTCTCCTTCTTCGCGTAACCGATTGCGTAACGAATGACAGAGATCCTACCGGGATCTCAGGACTGGGCCGCGCGCACCATCTCCACGAAGAGCCCGTGCACCCGGTGGTCGCCGGTGAGTTCCGGGTGGAAGGAGGTGGCCAGCACGTTTCCCTGCCGGACGGCGACGGTGTGGCCGTCGTAGGTGGCGAGGACCTCGGTGCGGGCGCCGGTGGACTCGACCCAGGGGGCGCGGATGAAGACGCCCTCCACGGGGCCGCCCTCGATGCCGTCCATCTCGATGGACGCCTCGAAGGACTCGTTCTGGCGGCCGAAGGCGTTGCGGCGCACGATCATGTCGATGCCGCCGAGGGTCTCCTGGTCCTCGCGGCCGTCGAGGATCTTGTCGGCGAGCATGATCATGCCGGCGCAGGTGCCGTAGACGGGCATGCCCGCCTGCACCCGCTCGCGCAGCGGCTGGAGCATGCCGAAGATCACGGCGAGCTTGGACATCGTGGTGGACTCGCCACCGGGGATCACCAGGCCGTCGACCTCGGCGAGTTCCTCGGGACGGCGCACCGGCCGGGCCACCGCGTCGGCGGCGGCGAGGGCGACCAGGTGCTCGCGGACGTCGCCCTGCAGGGCGAGGACACCGATGGTGGGGGTGGACACGGTGGGGCTACCTCTCACATGGGGACGGCTACGCGCCGGTGGTACGGACCGTGGGCGGCCCGCGACGTGCCGCGGACCGCCCACCGGAGGAAGAGCTGTGTCACCAGCCGCGCTTGGCGTACCGCTCGGCCTCGGGGAGGGTGTCGCAGTTGATGCCGACCATGGCCTCGCCCAGGTTGCGGGAGGCGTCCGCGATGACCTTCGGGTCGTCGTAGAAGGTGGTGGCCTTCACGATGGCGGCGGCACGCTTGGCCGGGTCGCCGGACTTGAAGATGCCGGAGCCGACGAAGACGCCCTCGGCACCGAGCTGGCGCATCAGCGCCGCGTCGGCCGGGGTGGCCACGCCGCCCGCGGAGAACAGCACGACCGGCAGCTTGCCGAGCTCGGCGACCTCCTTGACGAGCTCGTAGGGGGCGCGCAGCTCCTTGGCGGCCGCGTACAGCTCGTGGTTGTCGAAGCCGCGCAGCTTGGCGATCTCGTTCTTGATCTGGCGCAGGTGGCGGACGGCCTCGACGACGTTGCCGGTGCCGGCCTCGCCCTTGGAGCGGATCATGGCCGCGCCCTCGGCGATGCGGCGCAGGGCCTCGCCCAGGTTGGTGGCACCGCAGACGAAGGGGGTGGTGAACGCCCACTTGTCGGAGTGGTTGACCTCGTCCGCCGGGGTGAGGACCTCGGACTCGTCGATGTAGTCGACGCCGAGGGACTGCAGGACCTGGGCCTCGACGAAGTGGCCGATGCGGGACTTGGCCATGACCGGGATCGAGACGGCGTCGATGATGCCTTCGATCATGTCCGGGTCGGACATGCGGGCGACGCCGCCGTCCTTGCGGATGTCGGCGGGGACCCGCTCCAGGGCCATGACCGCGACCGCGCCGGCGTCCTCGGCGATCTTCGCCTGCTCCGGCGTGACGACGTCCATGATCACGCCGCCCTTGAGCTGCTCGGCCATGCCGCGCTTGACGCGCGCGGTGCCGGTCTCCGGGGCGCCGGGGGCAATGGACGACGTGCTGGTGGTGGACACGATGTGACCTCGCTACTCAAGGGCCGTTAATGCTGCAGCCTCATGAAAGCGGCCTGCTCGACCGGGGAAAAAGGGCCAATTCGAGGTCGGTGGCTCCCCGGGCGCCCGGCCCGGCTCAGCGACCGGTCCGGTCGGTCAGCGCCAGAGGCGGCTCGTCGTCCATCTCGAAGGCCATCGGGAACGGCGCGTGACCGGCCAGGCGGAACCAGCGGACCTTGCGGTGGCGGCGCAGCGCCCGGGCCGCGCGGACCGCGTCGTTGTGGAACCGGCGGGCCATGGGCACCCTGCGCACCGCCTGCGTCAGCTCCTGCAGCGACTCGTCGCCGCCGGGCGTCCGCTGCACCTCGTCGACCTGCTGGGCCTCGGCGAACACCGCGCGCAGGGCCTGGCTGAGCTCGCTCTCGGCGACCTCGCGGTGCTCCTCCTCGGCCTGCCGGGCGGCGTGCGAGGCCTGGTAGAGCACGATGGAGGCGGCCGGATCGAGGACGCCGGCGGTGGCGAGCTCCTGGGCGACCGAGGCACGCCGCAGGAGCTGCGCGTCCAGGGCGGCCCGCGCGGCGTCGATACGGCTGTGCAGCCGGTCGAGCCGGCCGGCGGTCCAGCTCAGGTAGATGCCGATGACGACGAGGGCCACCGCGATCCAGATCATTGTGGTCACGGCGGGTCACGTTACCCTCCGGGCGCGGTGCTCCACCCGGGGACGGAGAGGGGTGGACAGGGGCGGGGCGGCGGTCTCCACCCTGTGCTCCACCCGTGCGCCGATCCGGCTCCACCCGCCCGGCACCTAGCGTCGTGGGCAGGACGCCGGACCGCCGGGAGGCACTCATGTCACCGCCCATCACGCCCCGCACCACACCGGACGACACCACGCCGGATGGCACCGCGCCGCGCACCGCCCCGGGCACCTCGCCGGGTGCGGCGCCGGGCTCCCTGACGCGCACGCTGCGTCCGCTGCTCGCCCCGCTGGCGATCAGCATCGCGCTGCCGCTCGCCCTGTACTACGTCCTGCGCGCCGGCGGCATGGCCCAGTGGCAGGCCCTGCTGCTCAGCAGTGTCGTGCCGGCCGGGCACGCGGTGGCGCAGGCCGTGCGCACACGCCGCGCGGAGGTCTTCGACCTGCTGATCGTGGCCCTGCTGCTGGTCTCCGCGGGCACGTCGCTGATCAGCGGCAGCCCACGGGTGCTGCTGCTGAAGGACGCCGGTCTGCCCGCCGTGCTGGGCCTGTGGATCCTGGGCACCCTGTGGGCGGCGCGCCCCTTCGCCTACCGGTTCGGGGAGCGGTTGCGCGGGCCGGACGGCGCCTGCGCCGCGGAGCTGGCCTGGCAGGAGCGCCCGGAGTTCCGTTCCGCGCTGCGTCGGCTGACGCTGCTGTGGGCCGCGGGCCAGCTCCTGGACGCGGTGCTGAGCACCCTGGAGGCGCTGACCCTGCCCGTGGACGCGGTGCCGGTCATCGGCAGGTTCCAGTCGCTGACGCTGCTGGCCGTGGTCGTGGTCGTGACCGTGCGCAGCAGCAAGGCGTTCCGGGCGCGGCACGGGATATCCCTGTTCGCCGCCCACCCAACCACCAGCGGCTAGGGCCCCGTCAGGGGCGCGGCCTGATCCGCCGGCGGGCGCTAGTCGCGGGCCAGGCCGAAGCGGGACCGCAGGGTCGAGCGCTCGTCGGTGGCCACGGAGGCCGCCCCGGCGGTGACCGTCTCGTAGACGGCGAGGATGTCGGCGCCCACGGTCGCCCAGTCGAAGCGGCGTACGTGCCGGCTGCCCCGCTCGCTCAGCTCGGCGCGCCGGTCCGCGTCGCCCAGCAGCCGCACCGCGGCGTCGGCCAGGGCCTGGGCGTCCTCGTTGGCGAACAGTTCCCCGGCCGAGCCGTGGTCGAGCACCTGGGCGAAGGCGTCCAGGTCGCTGGCGAGGACGGGTGCCCCGGCCGAGAGCGCCTCGACGAGGATGATGCCGAAGGACTCGCCACCGGTGTTGGGCGCGACATACAGATCGACGCTGCGCAGCAGGCGGGCCTTGTCCTCGTCGCTGACCATGCCGAGGAACTCGACGCTGTCGCGCATCTGCGGGGGCAGGGCGGCGACCGCCTCCTCCTCGTCGCCGCGGCCGGCGACCAGCAGCCGGGTGCCGGGGCGGGCGGCGAGGATCGCCGGCAGGGCGCGCATGAGGACGGGCAGGCCCTTGCGGGGTTCGTCGATGCGGCCGATGAAGCCGATCGTCCCGCCCTGCCACTCGGGGCGGGGCTCGGCCCGGGCGAAGAAGTCGACGTCGACGCCGTTGGGGATGACGACCGCGTCACCGCCCAGGTGCTCGACCAGGGTCCGGCGGGCGTACTCGCTCACCGCGATCCGGGCGCTGATCTTTTCCAGGGCGGGCTGGAGGATGGGATAGGCCGCGATCATGGCGCGCGAGCGCGGGTTGGAGGTGTGGAAGGTCGCCACGATGGGGCCCTGGGCGGCCCAGCAGGCCAGCAGTCCCAGCGAGGGGGAGGTGGGCTCGTGGATGTGGATGACGTCGAAGTTGCCCTCGTGCAGCCAGCGGCGCACCCGGGCGGCGGAGAGGAAGCCGAAGTTCAGGCGGGCCACCGAGCCGTTGTAGGGCACGGGCACGGCACGGCCGGCGGGCACCACGAAGGGGGGCACGGGCGTGTCGTCGTCGGCGGGCGCCAGCACCGACACCTCGTGACCGAGCCGGATCAGGTGCTCGGCCAGGTCGCGGATGTGGAACTGGACGCCGCCGGGCACGTCCCAGGCGTAGGGGCAGACGATCCCGATCCTCACGGCTTCTCCGTTCCGGAGCTCTCGTCGGTGCGGGGGCGCGGCTCCAGGTCGGCGAGCCAGAGCCGCTGGAGCATGTGCCAGTCCTGCGGGTGCTCGGCGATACCGGAGGCGAAGGCGTCGGCCAGCCGCTGGGTCATCGCGGCGACCTTCTCGCCCCGGCCGCCCGTGGCCGGCACCTCGACGGCCTCGTGTATCCGGGCGCGCATGACCGGCGAGCGGTCGTACCAGAGGGTGACTGGCAGCAGGACGGCGCCGGTCTGCACGGCGAGGGCGGCCGGTCCGGCCGGCATCTTCGCCCGCTCCTTGAAGAAGTCGACCTCGATGCCCGAGGAGGACAGGTCGCGGTCGGCCACCAGGCACACCGCCCCGCCCGCCCGCAGCCGCCGGGCCAGGGTGCCGAAGGCCCCGGCCCCGGCGTGCGGCAGGACCTCCATGCCCAGGCCCTCGCGATAGGCCACGAAGCGGTCGTAGAGCTTCTCGGGCTTGAGCCGCTCGGCGACGGTGGTGAAGGGAATGCCCATGGCGGTGGTCAGCCAGGCCCCGGCGAGGTCGTAGTTGCCCATGTGCGGCAGGGCCAGCACCACGCCGCGGCCGGCGGCCACGGCCTCTTCGAGCCGCTCGACGCCCTGGACGGAGATCCCGGCGCGGATGCGCTCGGGGCTCCACACCGGCAGCCGGAAGGACTCCATCCAGTACCGCATGTACGAGCGCATGCCCGCCCGGGAGAGCTCGGCGAGCCGCTCGGGCCCCGCGTCGGGGACCACCCGGGCCAGATTGGCCTCCAGGCGCAGCACGCCCCGCCCGCGCCGACGCCAGGCCGTGTCGGCGATCTGCCGGCCCAGGGCGGCGACCGCCGGCTCGGGCAGCCGTTTGACCGTCGCCCAGCCCAGTCCGTACAGCGCGTCGGTCAGCTCCTCCTTCACACGCCCTCGCCCCCGCCGGCCGCCGCGGTGACGGCGTCCGCCTCGGCGGACTCGCGGCGCACGGTCACCACGCGCTGGATCAGCGTGACGAGGCTGCCGACGGCCACGATCCACAGGGCGATGGGCAGCAGCTTGTCGATGTAGGGCACGCCGAACGCGTGCAGACCGGAGAAGCCGCAGGCCACCAGGGAGATCACCAGGCGTTCGGCCCGCTCGACCAGGCCGTTGACGTTCACCGGCAGACCGATGCTCTCGCCGCGCGCCTTGGTGTACGACACGACCTGTCCGCTGGCCAGGCAGAAGATCGCCACCGCGCACAGCGTGAGGCTGTCCCCGCGCCCGGCGTACCACAGGGCCAGGCCGCCGAAGATGGCCGAGTCGGCCACCCGGTCCAGGGTCGAGTCCAGGAAGGCGCCCCACCGGCTGGAGCGGCCCAGCTGCCGGGCCATGTTGCCGTCGACCAGGTCGGAGAAGACGAACAGCGTGATGACGACCGTGCCCCAGAAGAACTCGCCCCGGGGATAGAACGCCAGCGCGCCCGCCACCACTCCACCGGTGCCGATGAGGGTCACCGCGTCGGGGCTGACGCCGAGGCGGATGAGCAGTGCGGCGAACGGCGTGAGAACACGCGTGAAGAACGCACGCGCGTACTTGTTCAGCATGGCCTTCCCGGAGGGTCGTGTGCGGGCCAAGTGGTCTTGAGGGCCACCGGCTGGCCCATCGTAGCCAGCAGGCCGGTCCCCGCCGCGCACACGTCGCTCCCCCGCCGTTCCTCCCAGGTCACACGCGCCCCCGGGACACCGCACCGGTGCACACCCGGTTGCCGCGCCACGTGCGACGTATGGACGCAGCGTGACCACGGTGGAAAGCTCGAAGGACCGCAGGTGTCGACCGGAAGGCGAGACACATGGGCGAGAAGACGAGTACGCATCCAGGGGCCGCCGGCAGGGCGGTGACGGCCGACCGGCCCGGCAGCATCCGCAACGTGGTGCTGGTCGGCCACAGTGGCTCCGGCAAGACCACACTGGTCGAGGCGCTGGCCCTGACCACCGGCGCGGTCAACCGGGCCGGCCGGGTCGAGGACGGCTCGGCGCTCTCCGACTACGACGAGATCGAACACCGTCAGCAGCGCTCGGTACAGCTCTCCCTGGTGCCCGTGGAGTGGGAGGGCATCAAGATCAACCTGCTGGACACGCCCGGTTACGCCGACTTCGTCGGCGAACTGCGCGCCGGGCTGCGCGCGGCGGACGCCGCCCTCTTCGTGGTCTCCGCCGCCGAGGGCACCGAGGGCATCTCCGGCCCCACCCGCATGGTGTGGGAGGAGTGCGCGGCCGTGGGCATGCCGCGCGCCATCGTCGTCACCCACCTGGAGACGGCCCGCGCCGGCTTCGAGGAGATGACCGAGGCCTGCCGCACCGCGTTCGGCGGCGAGTCCGCCGAGAGCGTGCTGCCGCTGTACCTGCCCGTGCACGGGCCCGAGGGCCCCGACGGCCACCGCCCGGTCACCGGCCTCATCGGGCTGCTGACCGGCCGCGTCTTCGACTACTCCACCGGCACCCGGACCGAGTCCGGGCCCGGCCCCGAGGAACAGCCGCGCATCGAGGAGGCCCGCAACCGGCTCATCGAGGGCATCATCGCCGAGAGCGAGGACGAGACCCTCATGGACCGCTACCTCGGCGGCGAGGACATCGACGTCAAGACGCTCATCGAGGACCTGGAGCGCGCGGTCGCCCGCGGCAGCTTCCACCCCGTGCTCGCCGCCGCCCCCGCCGCCGAGGGCGCCCGCCACGGCCTGGGCACCGTCGAGCTGCTGGAGCTGATCACCGGCGGCTTCCCCACCCCCCTGGAGCGCACCGCCCCCGACGTCACCACCCCCGACGGCCGGGCGCGCCCGCGGCTGACCTGCGACCCGGCCGGCCCGCTGGCCGCCGAGGTCGTCAAGACCGCCTCCGACCCCTACGTCGGCCGCATCTCCCTCGTGCGCGTCTTCTCCGGCACCCTGCGGCCCGACGAGACCGTGCACGTCTCCGGCCACGGCCTGGAGGAGCGCGGCCACGAGAGCCACGACGTCGACGAGCGGGTCGGCGCGCTGTCCTCCCCCTTCGGCAAGCAGCAGCGCCAGCTGAGCCAGGCCGTCGCCGGCGACATCGCCTGCGTCGCCAAGCTCACCCGCGCCGAGACCGGCGACACCCTCTCCGGCCGCGACGAGCCGCTGCTGATGGAGCCCTGGCTGATGCCCGACCCCCTGCTGCCCGTCGCCATCCAGGCGCACAGCAAGGCGGACGAGGACAAGCTCTCCCAGGGCCTGGCCCGCCTCGCCGCCGAGGACCCCACGATGCGGCTGGAGCAGAACCCGGGCACCCACCAGGTCGTCCTGTGGTGCCTGGGCGAGGCGCACCGCGACGTCGCCCTGGAGCGGCTGCGCTCGCGCTACGGCGTCCAGGTCGACGTCGTCGCGCACAAGGTCTCGCTGCGGGAGACCTTCGCCACCAAGGCGGCCGGCCGCGGCCGGCACGTCAAGCAGTCCGGCGGCCACGGCCAGTACGCGATCTGCGAGATCGAGGTGGAGCCCCTGCCCGGCGGCTCCGGCATCGAGTTCGTCGACAAGGTCGTCGGCGGGGCCGTGCCCCGGCAGTTCATCCCCTCCGTCGAGAAGGGCGTGCGCGCCCAGGCCGCCAAGGGCGTGGCCGCCGGCTACCCCCTGGTCGACGTCCGCGTCACCCTCCTCGACGGCAAGGCGCACTCCGTGGACTCCTCCGACGCCGCGTTCCAGACCGCGGGCGCGCTCGCGCTGCGCGAGGCGGCGGCCGAGGCACGCATCCACCTGCTGGAGCCCGTCGCCGAGCTCCAGGTCCTCGTCGCGGACGAGTACGTCGGCCCGGTCATGAGCGATCTGTCGGGCCGCCGCGGCCGCGTCGTGGGCACGGAGCAGTCCGGTTCCGGCCGCACCCTGGTACGCGCCGAGGTGCCCGAGATCGAGATCGGCCGGTACGCGGTGGACCTGCGCTCGCTGTCGCACGGCACGGGCCGTTTCAGCCGCTCCTACGCCCGGCACGAGCCCATGCCGCCGCAGGTCGCCGAGCGCGTGCGCGAACAGGCCGACGACAGCGCGTAGTTCGCCGGCGCCACCGGAGAAAGGCGCCGGCCGCCCGCTCCAACTCCCCTGTCGGGGCGGGCGGCTTCCGGACTGCTTCGGGATCTCCACGACACGCACCGCCCGGCCCGGTTACGCTGAGCGTGCGGCCCATGACGCAACACCTGGGCCGCAGTCGGGAGAAGACCGGCGCAACCGGAGCGCACGGTATTGGGGGCGGCAGTGGCAGCAGGGGACGCGTTCGACTTCAGCCCGGGTGCACAGGTCCCGGTGTCCGGCGGGGCCGGCCAGACCGCGGCGACCTTCGCCCTGGCCTCGGCCGCCTACCGCGACGGCCCCGTCGACGAGCTGCTGAAGGCCAACTCCGACTGGGCCTCCTCGGAAGTGAAGAAGGCCCGCATCTCCCTCTTCGAGCCCAACTTCGGCGAGGCATTCGCCCGCGCCGTGCAGACCCGCATGCTGGGCGGCGGCCGGAAACCGCTCATCCAGTCCTTCGGACTGGAGCCACAGGTCATCGTCGAGCACTGCCTGGCGGCCAACCGCATCCGCAAGGAGCGCGACACCCGGCTGACGATCATCATGGTCGTCTGCGGGCTGCTCTTCCTGCCCGGCGTCCTGCTCTGGCTCGGCGCCTTCCAGCTGCGCCGCAGCCTCGCCGGCGCCCAGGACAAGCGCGCCGGCGCGCTGGGCACCGCCGTGCTCACCCTGCTGGGCATCGTCGTCGCAGTCCTGCTGATCAAGCTGCCCTTCGGGGGCCTGCTCAACCTGTACGTACGCGCCATGGTGATCGTGCCCGTCATCGGCGGCTACCTGGCCAAGACGGTGTGCGAGCGCACCGCCAGGGACCTGCGCGACCGCTGGAGCGGCCTCGTCGGCGGCAGCGCCGTCGCCGCCAAGATCCCCGAGGCCGTGCCCCGCGACCCCGGCCACAGCACCGCCGAGACCCTGCGCCAGAACCTGGTCAAGCTCTCCGCCGAACAGCGCAGCAACGTCGCCTTCTACGCCGGCCCCAAGGGCATCCTCGGCATGGGCACCCGCTGGGGCAGCTGGCAGCTCGCCGAGGACCTCGTCCCCGCCACCCCCGGCAAGGACATCACCCCCTTCCGCAGCTGGGACATCGTCCGCGCCGTCCACGACGACCTCAAGCTCCTGGAGCGCACCCCCATCAACAGCGGCGGCCTGACCGCCCCGCAGGTCGAGCACTGGGTCGTCGTCCCCATCGGCGAGGGCGCCGGCGCCGTCTCCCGGCCCGCCGGCACCGACGCCGCCTACCAGATACGCGGCACCCAGCTGCAGGACATCTGCGACAAGCAGCACTTCGGCAGCGGCGACCGGCACTACCTGGGCGTGCAGTTCGTCCTGTGGGACGGCCAGCTCGTCATCACCCTGCTGGTCAACGTCACCGTCCTGCACAAGACGCTGCGCATCGAGGTCACCGGCCACGCCCTCGGCCCCACCCACTCGCTCTTCAACAGCGGGCCCAAGAACCGCACCCAGACCTACCGCAAGGTGCTGAAGTTCTGGGAGAGCCGCACCCGCACGCTCGCCGTCGTCCCGCCCAAGGAAGTCGTACGGCTCGCCGCCCGCGCCCCCCTCACCTGGTACCCGCCGCTGCTGGAGTACTGGGGCGGCAAGCTGGTGCTGCCCGAGCCGTTCGGGCTGCGCCACGCCTGGGCGGACCAGCCCTGGCGGCACCGCTTCATGGCCGACGACGCGCTGCGCGCCGCCACCCCCGTCCTGCGCGTCGTGCACCAGGCGGCGCTGCGCGTCCTGGCCGACCACGGCGTGAACACCGAGCGCTTCGTCAACCGCGCCGGCACGCTCAGCGGCGCCGTCCAGGACCCGACGCCGCGCCGGGCGGACGTCTACAACGCGTAGCGCCCCGTAAGGGGCGAGCCCGCAACGGGCGTACGGCTAGCGGAAGATGCCCGTGTGGCCGAGCGAATAGCGGCCCGGCTGCGGATAGACGGCAAGGCCGTGCGGGCCGTCGCCCACCTTGATGCGGGCGATCTGATGCCCGTCGGTGGTGTCGATGGCGTACACCTCGCTGTTGTAACGGCCCGACAGCCACAGCACCTTGCCGTCCGCGGAGACGCCGCCCATGTCGGGGCTGCCGCCGTCCGGCAGCTCCCACTTCTTCACCAGCTTGCGGCTGGGCAGGTCGAGCACCGAGATGGAGCCCTCGCCGCGGTTGGAGATGTACATCGACTTCGAGTCGCGGCTGACGTACAGCCCGTGCGCGCCCTTGCCGGTGGGCATCAGCCACGGCTCGCCGAACTTGTCCCCGTCCAGCACCCAGACCCCGTCGGCCATCATGTCCGCGATGTACCAGGTCTTTCCGTCGGACGAGATCTTCACGTCCTGCGGCATGGCCCCGTCGAAGGGCAGCTTCTGCTGGTCGATCACCTTCATCTTCGCCGTGTCGACCTTCAGGAGTTCACCGGAGAACTCGCAGGAGACGATGAAGTACCGCCCGTCGGGCGAGAAGTCCGCGTGGTTGACCCCGAGGCAGTTGACGTGTTCCGTGCGGACCCGCTTCATGGTGTGCGCGTCGCGGAAGACCAGCTCCCGGTCCATCGACGCCATCACCACGGCGTACTTCCCGTCGGGAGTGAAGTAGAGGTTGTACGGGTCGTGCACCTCGACCGTCTTGCCCGCCTTGCCGGTGGCCGGATCGATCGGCGTGAGCGTGTGGCCCCGGTCGTTGTTGACCCACAGCGTCTTCAGGTCCCACGAGGGCACCACGTGCTGCGGCTGGTTGCCCACCGGGATCGTCTCGATGACCTTGTACGTCTTGGGGTCGATGACGCTGACCGTGTCGGACTCGGTGTTCGGCACGTACACCCGCGACGGGAAGTCCTTCACCACGGGCGACAGCGCATTCGGCCGGTCCGCCGCGTACAGGTCGTTGGGGTCGAGCAGCGGCGGCATGCCCGGCAGCCCCTGGGCGACGCCCCGGGCCGCGCCCTGGCCGCGCGAGCCCCGCCGCTCCCCCGCCGGCGGCCCGTCGTCCCCGCTGCCGCAGCCCGCCGCCAGGAGGGCGCACACGGTCGCGAGCAGCACGGCCCCGCGGACGCGGCGGGAGCGGGAAGAGTAACCGGGACGGAGGCGTCCTGTGCGGTGATGCGAGAACTGGATCATCGGGTCAGCAGCTCCGTAGTCGTCACCGCACGCAGGCCGCGGCGGTGCAGGCCGTCGAGGATCGCGGGCAGTGCGGCGAGGGTGCCGGCGTGCCCGAAGTGCAGACTGACCACCGAACCCGGCCGCACCGCGTTCAACACGGTACGCCGGACCGCCTCGGCGCCCGGGTCGGTGAAGTCGAGCGAGTCCACGTCGTACGACAGGACGTGCGAATACCCGGCCCGGCGGGCCAGCCGGACCACCTGATCGGTCGCCCGCCGGGCGCGCGACGGCCGGAACCAGCGGCCGATGCCCCCCGTGAGCCTGCGCAGCCGCTCGGCGCACTCGGTGATCTCGGCGTAGGCGGCCTTCTCCGACATCGAACAGATGCTCAGGTGGCGCATGGTGTGGTTGCCGAGCTCGTGCCCACCGTCCAGCACCCGCCGGGCCAGCTGCGGTTCGGCGTCGAGCCAGGTGCCCACGGCCAGCACGGTGATCCGCGCGCCGGCCCGTTCGACCTCCGACAGCACGGCCGTCGCCGCCTTCGCGTCACCCGCACCGTGGAAGGTGAGCGCCACGGCCCGCGCCCCGCGCGGGCCATGGTCGATCTGCGCGGGCAGCCCCGGCGGCAGCCGGGGCAGCGTCAGCGGCGCTCCCGGCAGCGCGGCGGCCCCCGTGCCGCCGGCCTTCGAACCGGAGGGCGCCGGCACGCCCGGCCGGTGGCCGGCGGCCGGACGGTCACCGCCGCATCCCGCGGCAGCGGCCCCGGCGGCCCCGGCCAGGGCACTGCCCATGGCCGCGCGCAGCACGGTGCGACGGTGGAGGAAGGTCACCGTCCCATTAGAGCCCTTTTAAAAATAATCAGTGCGATTTGCCCGTTTTTGGGTAGGGCGTGTCCTGTCCCGTCGGGGCCATGACCGATTCCTGCCCGTCTACGCGCTCGGCCAGACGTCGGCGAGCATCTTGCGGGTGTCGGCGAGGAGCTGGGGCAGCACCTTGGTGTGGCCGACGACGGGCATGAAATTGGTGTCGCCGCCCCAACGGGGAACGATGTGCTGGTGGAGGTGGGCGGCGATGCCGGCGCCGGCGGTCGTCCCCTGGTTCATGCCGATGTTGAAGCCGTGGGCCCCGGAAGCCGTTCGGAGCGCCTGCATCGCGCGCTTGGTGAAGTCGGCGAGCTCGACGGTCTCGTCGTCGTCCAGCTCGGTGTAGTCGGCGACATGACGGAACGGCACGATCATCATGTGCCCGCCGTTGTACGGGTAGAGGTTGAGCACCGCGTAGACGCGCTCGCCACGGGCGACGACGAGCCCGTCCTCGTCGCTCTTGGCCGGGATCGAGCAGAACGGGCATCCGTCCCCGGCGCCGGGACCGGTGGGCTTGTTCTCCCCTTGGATGTACGCCATCCGGTGGGGGGTCCACAGGCGCTGGAACGCATCGGGCGCCCCGACTCCGAACTGCTGCTCCGGCTCACTCGTCATGGGGGAAGCATATGCCCCGGCGGCGGGCGCACAGCGGCGAGGGGCGGCCCGAATGGACCGCCCCTCAGAGCCCCGCGGGCGCGGGGATCGGGTCACACCTGCGTGCGACGCTCCACCACGTCGACAAGCTTCGCCAGCGCCTGGTCACGCGGGACGCCGTTCTCCTGCGAACCGTCGCGGTAGCGGAAGGAGACCGTGCCCGCGTTCATGTCGTCGTCACCGACGATGATCATGAACGGCACCTTGGACTTCTGCGCGTTCCTGATCTTCTTCTGCATGCGATCCGAGGACGCGTCGACCTCCACGCGCAGGCCCTGCTTCTTCGCCTCGGCGGCGAACTCCTGCAGGTACTCGACGTGGGCGTCGCCGACCGGGATGCCCATCGCCTGCACCGGGGCCAGCCATGCCGGGAAGGCGCCCGCGTAGTGCTCCAGGAGCACCGCGAAGAAGCGCTCGATCGAGCCGAACAGCGCGCGGTGGATCATGACCGGCCGCTGCTTGCTGCCGTCCGCCGCCGTGTACTCCAGGTCGAAGCGCTCGGGGAGGTTGAAGTCGAGCTGGATGGTCGACATCTGCCAGGTGCGGCCGATGGCGTCCTTCGCCTGCACCGAGATCTTCGGGCCGTAGAACGCCGCGCCGCCCGGGTCGGCGACGAGCTCCAGGCCCTGCTTCTCGGCCACCTTGCGCAGCGTCTCGGTGGCTTCCTCCCACGCCTCGTCCGAGCCGACGAACTTCTCCGGGTCCTTGGTGGACAGCTCCAGGTAGAAGTCGTTCAGGCCGTAGTCGCGCAGCAGGTCCAGCACGAAGGTGAGGGTGCGGTCGAGCTCCTCGCCCATCTGCTCGCGGGTGCAGTAGATGTGCGCGTCGTCCTGGGTGAAGCCGCGGGCCCGGGTCAGGCCGTGCACGACGCCCGACTTCTCGTACCGGTAGACCGTGCCGAACTCGAAGAACCGCAGCGGCAGCTCACGGTACGAACGCCCCCGCGCGTCGAAGATCAGGTTGTGCATGGGGCAGTTCATGGGCTTGAGGTAGTAGTCCACGCCCTCGTCGAGCTGCATGGGCGGGTACATGCCGTCGGCGTACCAGTCCAGGTGGCCCGAGGTCTCGAACAGCGCGCCCTTGGTCGCGTGCGGGGTGTAGACGAACTCGTAGCCCTCCTCCTCGTGCCGCTTGCGGCTGTAGTCCTCCATGACCCGGCGGACGATGCCGCCCTTGGGGTGGAAGACCGCGAGGCCCGAGCCGATCTGCTCGGGGACGGAGAAGAGGTCGAGCTCGGAGCCGAGCTTGCGGTGGTCGCGCTTCTCGGCCTCGGCGAGGAACTCCAGGTACGCCTTGAGCTCGTCCTTCGACGGCCAGGCGGTGCCGTAGATGCGCTGGAGCATCGGGTTCTTCTCGCTGCCGCGCCAGTACGCGGCGGCGTTGCGCATCAGCTTGAACGCCGGGATCAGGCGGGTGGTGGGCAGGTGCGGACCGCGGCAGAGGTCCTTCCAGCACAGCTCGCCCGTCTTCGGGTCGAGGTTGTCGTAGATGGTGAGCTCGCCGGCGCCCACCTCGACGTTCGCGCCCTCTTCCTGGGCGGCGGAGCCCTTGAGGCCGATCAGCTCCAGCTTGTACGGCTCGTCGGCCAGCTCCTCGCGGGCGGCCTCGTCGGTCACGGCGCGGCGGGCGAACTTCTGGCCGCGCTTGACGATCTCCTGCATCTTCTTCTCGATGAGCTTGAGATCGTCGGGGGTGAAGGGCTTCTCGACGTCGAAGTCGTAGTAGAAGCCGTCCTTGACCGGCGGGCCGATGCCCAGCTTGGCCTCGGGGAAGAGCTCCTGCACGGCCTGGGCCATGACGTGGGCGGTCGAGTGGCGCAGGATGTTCAGGCCGTCCTCGGAGGAGACCTCGACGGGCTCGACCTCCTCGCCGTCGGCGACGACGTAGGTGAGGTCCTTCAGCTCGCCCGCGACCCGCGCGGCCACGACGGTGCGCTCGCCGGCGAAGAGGTCGGCGGCCGTAGTGCCCGTCGTCACCACGCGCTCTTCCCGCTCGGAATCGCGTTGGATGATCACACGGACGTCTGACACCGGACTCTCCTGACGTATGAGGCGCGGCAGCGGTCGCTGCGCGCCTGAATCGTACCGAGCCCGGCGCCGTGGTCGCTAAACGGTTACGGGGTGGCCCGGCGGGGATCCGCGGGGTCAGTCGGCGTCGAGGTTGTCGTGGAGGGAGTGCAGGGACTTCAGCAGCCGGTCCCGCTCGGCCGCGTCGACCCGGGCGGGCAGCAGGTCGTGGGCGTCGGCCAGGCGGCGGAAGCCGCCGCGGCTCTCCAGGCGGCCGCGGACGGTGATGGGGACCCCGGCGAGGTGGGCGTGGCCGGCGAGGCGGTAGTCGTCCTCGCCGAGGGTGGCCCGCACCCGGTCGACCTCGGCGCCGGCCAGGACGCGCAGGCGTACGGTGCCGGCGCCGTCCGGGCCCTCCCGGCGCAGCCTGACGACCGCGGCGGTCAGGTGGACGGGCAGCGGGGGTTCGGCGCGGACGTAGCGGGCGCCGGCCTCGCGCAGGGCGGGCAGGTCGCCGGGGGAGAACTCGACGGGTTCGGGGCGGGCGGCGAAGCCGGGGGGCGGGCCGGCGGCCGGGGCCCACTCGACGGCGATGCGCACCCCCTGGGTGCCGCTGACCAGGGTGACGAGAGCGTCGGTGAGCTCGCGGCACACGCCCGCCTCGACGGCGGCGTCGAAGGCGTCGCCGCGGCCGGTGGCGCGGCGGTAGTCGGTGGCGTCCCGGGCGGCCTGCAGGGCGCGCAGCACGGTGGTGGCCAGGGTCCGGCCGCCCTCGGGCGGGGCGTCGGCGAGGGGGACGTGGACGACGAGCTCGCGGCCGTCGTCGACGGGGCCGGTCAGCAGGCCGGCGAGGACGGCCTCGGCGCGGCGGCGGTGGCGGGCGCCGTGGAAGCCGGTGCGGGTGCCGGCGGCGCGGGCGGCGGCGGTGCGGGCCGCGGCGAGCAGCAGGGCGCGGGCGCCGGTGCGCAGCTCCTCCTGGGCGCTCCAGGCCGTGGCGGGGGCGCGGGTCCCGGGGATCTCGCGCCACCAGTGGATCTCGTCGGCGGTGCGGTGCAGGGCGGCGAGGACGGCGCGGGCGGAGGGTGCGGCGCTGTGCTCCAGGGCGGCCAGGGCCTCGGTGAGCAGGTCGGCGCTGTCGGGGTAGGCGCGGCCGTCCGGTACGAGGAGGCTGGTGCCGGCGCCGGGTCCGGCGGGCGGCGTCCAGCGGGTGTAGCGCCCGGGCTGCCCGCCGCGCCGGTGCCAGCCGTGCCGGGCGAGGAGGGCGGCGAGGACCGCGGGGTCCGGGGGGCGGGGACGGGCGTCGTCGCTGGGGCGCATCAGGGTCTCCCTCCCGCCCCGACCCGGGTCATGATCTCGCACAGGGCGCGGTCGTCGAAGACGCGCGTGGTCGGGATCCGCACGGTGGTCCTGCGCCGGCCGGTGACGGGGTGGCCGGCGAGGTTGATCCAGTAGCAGCAGTGGCGCAGTTCGAGGTGGTCGTGGCCGGCGTGCAGCCAGTCGTGGCGGGCGCGGGGCACGATCATCACGACGAGGATCTTGTGGACGGAGACCGGGGTGCGGGCGAGCTTGGCCAGGTGGTCGTTGTCCAGGGTCAGCGGGAAGGTGCGGCCGGGCCGGGGCGGCACCTGGTAGGTGCTCTTGAGCTGCACCTTGATGGTGACCTCGTCGTCGGTGGTGTGCCCGGGGGCGCTGTGGCTGACGTGCCAGTCGATGCCGTTGTCGGGGTAGGGCTGGGCGAGTGAGCAGCCGGCGGCGGCCGCCACGGCGTGCAGGTAGCCGACCTGGAGGATCTCCATGCAGGCGGTGGTGGCGAGGCTGCCGCGGGGGACGTCGGGGTGCCCGGGGGCCGCCCGGTCGGGGGCGGGGTCGGGCTGAGCGAGCGCCATGTCCGAAAAGCCTTCCGGGCTCGCCGGTCCTTGTCTCGTGCAGGTCGTACATCTGTGTTGTCTCCAGACGAACTCCCCGGCAAACGGCGGCGGTTCGCCGGGCGTGGCGGCCGGGTATCACCTGGCGGGGAGGGGGAATCACGCCATGTTCGGTACAGATGCGAGGAGTTGGGTCATGCCGTGCTGGTTCGAGGGGCCGCTCGCCGCCTTCGACACCGAGACGACCGGTGTGGACGTGGAACGGGACCGGATCGTCTCGGCGGCGTTCGTCACGCAGTCGCAGGCCGGGGCCGCTCCGGTGACCACGCGGTGGCTGGTGAACCCGGGGGTGCCGGTGCCGGAGGAGGCCACGGCGATACACGGGTTGAGCGAGGAGCACCTGCAGCACCACGGGCGCTGGCCGGCGCCGGTGATGGAGGAGGTCGCCCGGGGGCTGGCGGCGCACGCGGCCCGGGGCATACCCCTGGTGGTGATGAACGCGCCGTTCGACCTGACGCTGCTGGACCGGGAGTTGCGCCGGCACCGGGCGTCGTCGCTGGCGGGGTATCTGGGGGGTGCGCCGCTGTGCGTGCTGGACCCGTGGGTGCTGGACCGCCACCTGGACCGCTACCGCAAGGGCCGCCGTACGCTGACGGATCTGTGCGCCCATTACGGGGTGGAGCTGCACGGGGCGCACGACGCGGCGGCCGACGCGCTGGCCGCGCTGGAGGTGGTGCGGACGGTGGGGCGGCGCTTCGCCTCACGGCTGGAGCGGCTGAGCCCGGCGGAGCTGCACGCGCGGCAGGCGGTGTGGCATGCGGCGCAGGCGCGGGGGCTGCAGGCGTGGTTCGCCCGCAACGGTTCGGAGGAGGAGTGCGATCCGGCGTGGCCGCTGCGTCCGCTGATGCCGGCCGCGGCCTGAGCGGGGCTGCCCGGAGCAGATCTTGTGGAGTGGGACAACGCGCAAGGCCGGTCCGTCGGTTGACGGACCGGCCTTGTGGCGGTGGGCGATACTGGGATCGAACCAGTGACCTCTTCGGTGTGAACGAAGCGCTCTCCCGCTGAGCTAATCGCCCGGGATCCGCTGCCGTGGTCTCCCCCGGCAACGCAGTGAACAATACAGGTCGCGGCGGCCGATCATCAAATCCCCCGGCCCGGGCCCGCCAGCAGGGCGCGCAGGCCGCGGTGTCCGGCGCGCATCATCCAGGCGTGATTGGCGGTGAACAGGGGGCGGCAGGGCACGGCGAGGCGGCGCAGCGAGGGTTTGCGCACCTCGACGTCCTCCTCGAAGCGGGCGGCGCTGCCGCCGGTGCCGTGCGGGACGACGCTCCAGGCGGCCCAGCCGTCGAGGTCGCCGCACATGACGATCTCCAGGGCGCGCTCGCCGGGGTCGCGGCGGGTCTCGCGGGCGGTGAGGACGAGGTCGTAGGGCAGGACGGAGCGGATGCGCAGGATGCCGGTGACGGCGTCGAGGCGGCGGACCTCGCGGACCTGGGGCCACCAGGCGGGGTAGCCGTCGGCGTCTTCGAGGGCGGCGTAGACCGCGTCGGGGGGTGCGGGCAGGATCCACCGGCCGCGGAAGCGGTAGTGGTGGGGTGAGGGCAGGCGGCGCGGGGGCGGCATGACGCCAGGGCACACCAATGGACCGAGGGTCCGCAAGGGGGTGTCTTCCCCTTGCGGACCCTCGGTCGGTGGTGGGCGATACTGGGATCGAACCAGTGACCTCTTCGGTGTGAACGAAGCGCTCTCCCGCTGAGCTAATCGCCCGGGCGCACCGCAAACATTACCGCATGTCAGAGGGTGCACAGAACCGCCCCTGCGCGGTCAGCGCATCGCGCGCCAGGGCGGCTGCAGGCCGTAGGCGGCGATGTAGAAGCCGGCCAGGACGCCGACGACGACCAGGCCGCAGACGGTCAGGATGATGTTGCGGCGGCGCACCCGGGGGTCGAGGGCGCGCTGGGCCGCCTCGGTGACCTTGCGCTTGGTCCAGCGCAGCACGAGCTGGGCCCAGACGAACTCGGTCGCCCAGATGGCCATGCCGGCGAAGATCACCAGCCAGCCGGGGCCCGGCAGCGGCAGCATGATCACGCCGGCGACGACGACGGCGAGGCCGACGACGAAGACGCCGACCTGCCAGCTCAGGTGCAGGGGCCGGGAACTCCTGACGAAGTGCGGGGCACGGGAGCCGAGCCCCCGGGCGGGCTCCCCGGGGCCCTCGGGGGCGGGGGCCTGATGCTGGTCACTCTCCGCGTTCATGGCGCCCAACGTACCCGGACGTGCCGGATCTCACCGGATCGGCGGTACCGGCGTCGCGGCGACTGGGCCGTCCGAGGTATCCGAACAGCCTCAAAACGGTCAGAGGGGTTTACAACGGCACCGTAGGTGGCATGTCGATTTCGCCGACGTGCGAATCCCCGAGCGCACACTGAGCGAAAGGCCATGGCGCTTATGAACACCACGGTCAGCTGCGAGCTGCACCTGCGCCTCGTTGTGTCGAGCGAATCGTCACTGCCTGTCCCCGCAGGCCTGCGGTACGACACGGCCGATCCGTATGCCGTGCACGCCACCTTCCACACCGGAGCCGAGGAGACCGTCGAGTGGGTCTTCGCCCGGGACCTCCTCGCGGAGGGCCTGCACCGGCCCACGGGCACCGGAGACGTCCGGGTCTGGCCGTCCCGCAGCCACGGCCAGGGCGTCGTCTGCATCGCGCTGAGCTCCCCGGAGGGCGAGGCGCTCCTGGAAGCCCCGGCGCGGGCCCTGGAGTCGTTCCTGAAGCGGACCGACGCCGCCGTCCCGCCGGGCACCGAGCACCGTCACTTCGACCTGGACACCGAGCTCTCGCACATCCTGGCCGAGAGCTGATGCCGGGCAGGAGCTGATCGAGGGCGCGCCGGCCCACTCGGGGAGGCCGCGCGCAGGACGTGAGAGGAAGCCGGCGGATTCCGCCGGAGGACATCGCTTCACGGCCCGCCACGGCGCCGTCGTCACGCGAAGAGCGTGAGGGCGGCGCCGTGGCGCTGTGGAGCCGCTAGAGTCTGCTCCCCGCGGTCGAACATTTGCCGCCCCGTCTCGGACCGGCCAGGGGAGCGAACGATCCGTGATCGTCAACCACGACACCCGGCGCACGCTCGACTGCGTCGTCGACCTGCTCAACACCGACCTCGGTGCGGAGCCCGGCCCCGGCCCGGACAGCCCGGCCGTGCTGCGGGAGTTCGTCGCCCGGCACGGGATCGACGGCATCGACGCGTTCGGCGAGGCGGAGCTGGCGGCCGTACGGGCCGTGCAGGAACGCTTCGCCCGCGCGTTCGACGCGCCGGACGACGCCGCGGTGGCCGAGCAGCTCAACGCCCTGGTGGCCGGGGCGGGCACCACCCCCCGGCTCACCGACCACGACGGTCACCCCTGGCACGTGCACTACTTCGCCCCCGGCGCCTCGCTCGCCGAGCACCTGGCGGCGGACGGCGGCATGGCGCTGGCGTTCCTGCTGGTGGAGGGCGAGCGGGAGCGGCTGCGGCGGTGCGTGGCCCCGGGCTGCGGGCGGGCCTTCGTCGACTTCTCGCGCAACCGCTCGCGCCGCTACTGCGACGGCCGCACCTGCGGCAACCGCCTGCACGTGGCCGCCTACCGGGCGCGCCGCCGCGAGGCCGGCCGGGACTGAAGCCCGGGCGGGTCGGCGTCACCAGCGGTAGAGGTCGTGCACGGCGGTCAGCAGGATCAGCGTCGCGATGAAGGTCAGGAAGAACATCAGCGGTGGCTGGGAGAGGGCGAACAGGCAGCCGCGGGGCTCGTCGGTGAGGTGCTGTGCAGGGTCGTCGATCGGTGCGGGGTCGTCGTTCATCGCCGCCAGATCATGACGCAGCCACGTCGGGCGCAGGCCCAACGTGTCACTCGTGAGGAGGAGTTCGTCAGATTCCGTGCTTCTTGAGGATCGCTTCGATGTCCGAGAAGTCCTCGGCGGGAGCGGCCCCGGACTGCCGTGTGCCGCGGGGTGCGGAGACGGCGGGCGCGGAGGCGGCGGGCGGTACGGCGGGCGGCTGCGCACCGGTGGCCGCGGCCCGGCGGGAGCGCCGGCGACCTGCGGCCCGGCTGATCGCGAACAGCGCGGCCGACAGCGCGAGGACGCCGAAGCCGGCCCAGACGGTCGGCTTGAGCACCAGGTCGGTGAGCCAGTCGGTGATCCCGGTCAGCACGAGCCCGACGGGGATCAGGGCCCAGGCCGCGATGCGGGTGGCGGCCAGGAAGCGCCGGCGGTAGGCGGTCAGCAGGGCGATGCCCAGGCCGGCCGCGGAGATCGCGGCGCATACGGTCGAGGTCAGCATCGTCTCTCCTCCTGCCCGGGGGCGCTGTCCTTCCATCGTGCACCTGCCGCCGGCCGGGGGGCCACGATGCGCGGGCGAGCCGGGGAAATATCCGTCGGACCCTTAAGGGGCGCACCGGGGCCGAGCGGCCGCGCAGGCCGCGGCGGCGACGGCCGGTGGGGGCTGGAAGACTGGCCCCATGAGCGAAACCCACACCTCCCCCGTCGTCCTGGACGTCTGGTGCGAGCTGCAGTGCCCCGACTGCCACCAGGCCCTGGAGGACATCCGCGCGCTGCGCGCCCGCTACGGCGACCGGCTGGAGATCCGGCTGCGGCACTTCCCGCTGGAGAAGCACAAGCACTCCTACGCCGCCGCGCAGGCCGCGGAGGAGGCGGCCGAGCAGGGCAAGGGCTGGGCGTACGCGGAGGCGGTGCTGGCCCGCACCGCCGACCTGGCCTCGCACGGCGAGAAGGTGCTGCTGGAGGTGGCCCGGGAGCTGGGCCTGGACGCCGAGGAGATCGACACGGCGCTGATCGACGGCCGGCACACGCTGACCGTGGACGCCGACCACGCCGAGGGCAAGGCGATCGGGGTGACGGGGACGCCGACGTACGTCATCGGCGACGAGCGGCTGGACGGCGGGCAGAGCCAGGATGGCCTGCGCGAGCGCGTCGAGGAGATCGCCGACCGGCTGCTGGCGCAGGGCTGAGCCCCAGGCGGCCCCGGGCCGTCAGTGCAGGATCTTGTACAGGTGGAACCGGGTCGCCCGGTAGCCGAGCGACTCGTACAGCCGCAGGGCCGGGGTGTTGCCGGCGAAGACGCTGAGCGCGATCGCACGGCCGCCCGCCGCCAGGGCCTCGCGCTCGGCGAGGTGCATCAGCGTGCGCCCGTGACCCCGGCCGCGGTGCTCCGCGGGCACCCGGACCTCGTGGACGTACGCCTCCTCCTCCCGCAGGGCCAGCCACAGCGTGCCCACGTCGGTGCCCTCGTGGCGCAGGACGCGCAGGACGACGCCGGGCGTGGTGCTCCCGTGCGGCAGGAGCAGCGCCTGCTCGCGCTCGGCCTTGGCCGCGGCCTGCTCCGCGGGCACCCCGCGCCCGGCCCACTCCGCCGCGCACTGCGCCCGGCCCGCCGCCTGCCAGGCGGCGAACTCCTCCTCGGCCAGGGGCCGGGCGGTGCTGCCGGGCGGCAGGGCGGGCGGGGCGGCGAGCGGCTTGTTCAGCGAGCGGCTGCGCTCGACGTAGCCGAGGGCGCCCGCCAGGCCCAGGGCGGTGGTGGCGGGCGCCGGGACGTCGATCGAGATCTGGGTGCAGCCCCAGCCGCGCAGCACCTCCTCCGCGGCCAGCGCGGCGACGGTGCCGCGCCCCCGGTGCCGGTCGCGCTCGTCGATGACGAGCCCCGTTATGCGGCCGAAGCGGGGGCCGAAGCACGGGTCGGTGGCGATGGTGAGGCTGCCGACGGGCCGGCTGTTGACGCACACCTCGTAGGGGCGGGACCTGCCGCCGTCCTCGGTGCGCAGTTCCGGGGCGGTGGGGCGCAGCGTGGTGGTCACGCTGGTGTTGTACCGGCCCGGGGGCTGCGCGTCATGGGGATTTACGGATCGATGTCCGCGGCCGAGCGTTCGGCGAAGGTCCGCACGGCCTTGGCGGTCACCGGCCCCGGAGTGCCGGGCAGGTGGCGGCCGTCGACGGTGTGCACGGCCTGGACGTCGCGCAGGGAGGAGGTCAGCAGGATCTCCTCGGCCCGCTCCAGGACGTCGAAGGGCAGGTCGGTCTCCTTGGCGCCGGTCCACTCCAGCAGCAGGGCGCGGGTGATGCCGGGCAGGCAGCCGGAGGACAGCGGCGGGGTGTGCAGCTCGCCGTCGAGGACGACGAAGACGTTGGAGCCGGTGCCCTCGCACAGGGCGCCGACGGTGTTGGCGAACAGGGCCTCGCTGGCGGCGTGCCGGTGGGCCTGGGCCAGGGCGACGACGTTCTCGGCGTACGAGGTGGACTTGGCCCCCGCCAGGGCGCCGCGCTCGTTGCGGGTCCAGGGGACGGTGACGACCGCGGTGCTGCCCGGCCGGGGGGTGTGCTCGGCGAGGGCGACGACGAGGGTGGGGCGCAGGGTGCCGCGGTCGGAGCCGAGCGGGGCGACGCCGCCGGTGTAGGTGATCCGCAGCCGGCCGAGCGGCATGGGGTTGGCGGCGAGGACGGCGTCGGCGGCCCGGCGGATCTCGTCGCGGTCGGGCTCGGGCAGGCCCAGCAGCCGGGCCGAGGCGGCGAGCCGGTCGAGGTGGCGGGTCATCGCGAAAGCGCGGCCGTCGGTGGCCTTGAGCGTCTCGAAGACGCCGTCGCCCACCGTGAGCCCGTGGTCGAAGACCGAGACATGGGCGCTGTCCGCGTCGCGGAGCTGGCCGTCGTACCAGATCATCACCGTGTCGTCCCTCCTGCCGGCTGGTGTCGGCCCGACGCTATCGCGAGCAGGCGGGCGGCCTTCAGCTCCGTCTCGGCCCACTCGCGCTCGGGGTCGGAGCCCCAGGTGATGCCGGCGCCGGTGCCGAAGCGCAGGACGGGGCCGCCGGGGGCGGTGCGCTCGATCCAGAAGGTGCGGATGCCCACCGCCAGCTCGCCGGTGCCCCGGTCGGCGTCGACCCAGCCGATGCCGCCGCAGTAGGGGCCGCGGGGGGCGGTCTCCAGGGCCTCGATGATGTCGAGGGCGCTGGCCTTGGGTGCGCCGGTGACGGAGCCGGGCGGGAAGGTGCCGGCCAGCAGCTCGGGCCAGCCGGCGCCGTCGGCGAGCTCGCCGCGGACGGTGGAGACGAGGTGGACCAGGCCCGGGTGCGGTTCGACGGCGCACAGCTCGGGCACGGTCACCGAGCCGGTGGCGCAGACGCGGCCGAGGTCGTTGCGGACCAGGTCGACGATCATCACGTTCTCGGCGTGGTCCTTCTCCAGCAGGTCCGCGGCGGTGCGACCGGTGCCCTTGATGGGGCCGGACTCCACCGTGCGGCCGGTGCGGCGCAGGTACAGCTCGGGCGAGGCGGTGGCGATCTCGATGCCGTGGGCGGGCAGCCGCACGGTGCCCGCGTACGGGGCGGGGTTGCCGTGGGCCAGGAGCGCGGTCAGGGCGTCGACGTCGGCGCGGTCGGGGTCGGGCAGGGGCGCGCTCAGCACGCGGCAGAGGTTGGCCTGGTAGACCTCGCCGGCGGCTATGTGCTCGCGGATGCGGCGGACGCCCGCGACGTAGCCGTCCCGGTCCAGGGAGCTGGTCCACTGCTCGGGCGCGGGTCCGTGCCAGGCCCGCGCGTCGGGCAGGGGCGGGGCGGGGCGCACGTCGCCGAAGCGGGCGCAGCGCAGTCCGCCCTCGAAGTCGGCGACCACGGCCCACCAGCCGCTGGATTCCAGGGCCGCCGGGTCGCTGGTGACGTCGCGCAGATCGGTGGCGAGCAGGCCGCCGAAGCGGGCCATCGGGGAGGCCGCCTGGGAGAGCGCAGTAGGGAGGCTGTGCACGTCATCGAGTCTATGGGGCACCCCTGGGGCGGGTCCGGGCGGCGCAGCGCGGGGGCCGTGGGGAGCGTTCCGGGAAGGATCAGCGCAGCATGCTGGGCAAACGGAATTTGAGCTGGCGCCGGAATCCGCTAAAGTTCAACACGTCGCCGGGACGCGGAAGCGCTCCGGAGATGCAAGACCTGCGGACATAGCTCAGTTGGTAGAGCACCACCTTGCCAAGGTGGATGTCGCGAGTTCGAGTCTCGTTGTCCGCTCGATGTGGGGGATCTTCCCGAACCCCCACTCCGTTGGTGGAGTGGCCGAGAGGCGAGGCAACGGCCTGCAAAGCCGTCTACACGGGTTCAAATCCCGTCTCCACCTCCAAGGACGATTAGCTCAGCGGGAGAGCGCTTCCCTGACACGGAAGAGGTCACTGGTTCAATCCCAGTATCGTCCACCAGGTCCGTAATGGATCTACCCGCGCGATTAGCTCAGCGGGAGAGCGCTTCCCTGACACGGAAGAGGTCACTGGTTCAATCCCAGTATCGCGCACGCGGCACCAGCAGCATCCCGGACGATTAGCTCAGCGGGAGAGCGCTTCCCTGACACGGAAGAGGTCACTGGTTCAATCCCAGTATCGTCCACCGAGGCCCTCACCGGCCTCCCCGCGCGATTAGCTCAGCGGGAGAGCGCTTCCCTGACACGGAAGAGGTCACTGGTTCAATCCCAGTATCGCGCACCATCCTCGGCCCGGGCCGGAGCATCCATGCTCCGGCCCGGGCCTTTTGCGTATCCGATGAGCCCATGGAAACTCGACGGCCGGGTACCTCCCCAGGTACCCGGCCCGTCGTGCCGTCCGCCGCACCCCCGTCCCCACGGGGTCCGGCCGCATTGCCCGGCCCGGGCCGCTCTTCCCGGGCCGCGGGGCGCTCAGCGCCCCAGCAATCCGGCCACGGACGACGCCTGTGCGACCACGGCGTCCCAGCCGCCGAAGACGACCGCGAGCAGTGCCGCGAGCGGCAGCACCATGGCGGCCGCGACGAGCGGGTGCCGGGTCGGGGCGGAAGGCGGGGGGAAGCCGTCGCCGAGGGCGTCCACGGCCCGCTGGCCGTGCGCCCGGGCGCTCCCGCGCCCCGCCACGTCCGGCATCCTCCGCTCCTTCCGTCTCCCGTACGTCGTGTGGGGCGACGGGCACCTGACCTCGGGGGACGAGTGTGCGTGCCCGTCGCTTGCCCTCACCCTAGGCGCGAGCGCCCCGGCCCGGCGTCATGCCCGCGTACCCCTCGGCGTTCTCCGAGAGGATGACAGCGGCCCGGCGAGGTACTCCCAGGGGTGGAGAGGCCCCTCCCCCGGTGAATTCGATCACTTCCCGGCCGCACCGGCGGCCGCCCGTGCGGTGGTGCCGGGCCGGGCCCGTACCTGCTCGCGTCATACGTTCGACTCCCCCGGCCGGCCGCCCGGCCGGACGGCCCCGCGCAGGGGCCGGAACCGGCCAAAACCCTTGGCCCGCCGGGCGCTTGAACACCGGACCGCCCCGGCCCGGCCGTTCCCGGCGCGACGACCCGGACGGGGCCGGGCGCGGCCGTGGCCGCCACCGGCCGGTGGCGGGCAATCCGGTCGCCGACGCATGCGCGGCCTCGCAGCACGACCGTCCGTCAATCCGTAAGCTGTGCCACGTCAGAGGCCGGGCAGCTGTGTGGGGCAGCCCCACCGGAGGTAGGGGACGAAGATGACGATGATGCGGCTCCGGCGCGAGGACCCGCGTGTCGTCGGCAATTTCCGGCTGCACCGCCGGCTCGGCGCGGGCGGCATGGGCGTGGTCTACCTGGGATCCGACCGGCGCGGACAGCGCGTGGCGCTGAAGGTGATCCGCCCCGACCTGGCGGAGGACCAGGAGTTCCGCTCCCGCTTCGCCCGCGAGGTCTCCGCCGCCCGGCGGATTCGCGGCGGCTGCACGGCGCGGCTGGTGGCCGCGGATCTGGAGGCCGACCGTCCGTGGTTCGCGACGCAGTACGTGCCCGGGCCCTCGCTGCACGACAAGGTCAACGAGGAGGGGCCCCTGTCGGCCGCTCAGACCGCCTCCATCGGCGCCGCGTTGGCCGAGGGACTGCTGGCCGTGCACGACGCGGGCGTCGTCCACCGCGACCTCAAGCCCTCCAACATCCTGCTGTCCCCCAAGGGCCCGCGGATCATCGACTTCGGCATCGCCTGGGCCACCGGGGCCAGCACGCTCACGCACGTGGGCACGGCGGTCGGCTCGCCGGGCTTCCTCGCGCCCGAGCAGGTCCGGGGCGCCGCGGTGACCCCGGCCACCGACGTCTTCGCCCTGGGCGCCACGCTCGCCTACGCGGCGACCGCCGACTCCCCCTTCGGGCAGGGCAGTTCCGAGGTCATGCTCTACCGGGTGGTCCACGAGGAACCCCAGCTCATGGCCGTCCCCGACGCGCTCGCCCCGCTCATCCACGCCTGCCTGGCCAAGGACCCCGAGGAGCGGCCGAGCACACTGCAGCTGTCCCTGCGGCTGAAGGAGATCGCCGCCCGCGAGGCGCACGGCATCGGCGAGGGCCGGCCGCCGTCGCCGCGCCGCGAACCCGACCGGCCCTCGGCCCGCCGGGCGGCGGATTACGAGCGCCAGCGCACCGAGCGCCGCCCCGGCAGCTCGCCGACGCCCCGCCCCGGCCCGGCGGCGGGCCGCCCGGCACCGCAGGCGGCCCCGGCCGGCCGCGGCCGGCCGGTACCCACGCGCCCCATGCCGCGCCGCGGCGCCGACCGCGCCGGATCCCGGACGGGCGCGGGGCCCCGCCGCCCGGGCCCGGACCGGGGCCTGCTGCGCCAGCGGCTGATCGTCTTCGTGGTGGTCACACTGCTGGTGGCGCTGGGCATCGCGGCGGCCCAGGGCTGCCAGGGCCCCTCCCACTCCCAGGGCAAGCCCCACCGGACGGCGGTCGCCGGCACGCCGTAGCCCGCGCCTTCCGGCGGACCTCCGTCATGCGGGGCGCCCCGTCAGGGGCGCGGGGCGGTATCGATCTGCGGCTACCGCCGCGTGGGCGCGACAAGCCACGACGCTCCCGCAGGTGCGGTGTCGGCTGCAGGCCGTCCGTGGCCGATCGCGCAGTTCCCCGCGCCCCTACGGGCGCCGTCAGGCCGGGGCGCGGCCCGCTGTGACCGCGTAGAAGGCCACCGCCGCCGCGGCGCCCACGTTGAGGGAGTCCACGCCGTGGGCCATCGGGATGCGCACCCATTCGTCCGCCGCGCGCAGCGCGCGGGGGGTCAGGCCGTCGCCCTCGGCGCCCAGCATCAGGGCCACCCGCTCCAGGCGGTGCGGGGCGGCGTCGTCCATGGAGGTGGCCCGCTCGTCGGGGGTCAGGGCCAGGACCTTGAAGCCCGCCTCGCGCACGGCCTCCAGGTCGCGCGGCCAGTCCTCCAGCCGGGCGTAGGGGACGGAGAAGACGGCGCCCATGGAGACCTTCACCGAGCGCCGGTAGAGGGGGTCGGCGCAGTCCGGGGAGAGCAGCACGGCGTCCATGCCGAGGGCTGCGGCGCTGCGGAAGATGGCGCCGATGTTGGTGTGGTCGTTGACGCGTTCCATCACCACCACGCGGCGCGCGGTGGTGAGCAGGTCGCCGGCGGCCGGCAGGGTCCTGCGCTGCATCGAGGCCAGGGCACCGCGATGGACGTGATAGCCCGTCACCTGCTCGGCCAGCCGGGGCGTGACGACGTAGACCGGGGCCTCGGACTCCTCGATGACGTCCTGCATCACCTCGACCCACTTGGCCGACAGCAGCATCGACCGCATGGCGTACCCCGCCTGCAGGGCGCGCCGGACGACCTTCTCGCCCTCGGCGATGAACAGGCCCTCGGCGGGCTCGCGGCGGCGGCGCAGTTCGACGTCGGTCAGGCCGGTGTAGTCGTGCAGGCGGGGGTCGTCGGGGTCGTCGATGGTGATGAGCTCGGCCATGCTGTGGTGCTTTCCCGGTCTGTCCGTGGGGTGATGGGGGGAGATCAGCTGTGCGGTCCGTCCGGGCCGACCGCCGTCACCTCGCCGATGACGATGACGGCGGGCGGGCGTATGCCCTCGGTCCGTACCCGCTCCCCCACCGTCGCGAGGGTGGCGTCCACCCGGCGCTGGGCGGCGGTGGTGCCTTCCTGGACGACGGCGACGGGCGTGCCGGCGGGGCGGCCGTGGCCGATGAGGGTGTCGGCGATGGCGGGGATGTTCTCGACGGACATCAGCAGCACGAGCGTGCCCGTGAGCCGGGCCAGCGCGGCCCAGTCCACGCGCGAGCGCGGGTCGTCGGGGGCCACGTGGCCGCTGACCACGGTGAACTCCTGCGCCAGGCCCCGGTGCGTGACGGAGATCCCGGCCGCGGCGGGCACGCTGATGGAGCTGGAGATGCCGGGCACGACGGTGCAGGGGATGCCGTGCTCGGCGAGCGCCTGCACCTCTTCCATGCCGCGGCCGAAGACGAACGGGTCGCCGCCCTTGAGGCGCACCACGGCCTTGCCCGCCTTGGCGTGCTCGATCAGCGCCTCGTTGATGGCCTCCTGGGCCATGGAGCGGCCGTAGGGGATCTTGGCGGCGTCGATGACCAGGACGTGCGGGGGCAGTTCGTCGAGCAGGTCGCGCGGGCCGAGCCGGTCGGCGATGACGACATCCGCCTCCGCCAGCAGCCGGCGGCCGCGCACGGTGATCAGGTCGGGGTCGCCGGGACCGCCGCCGACCAGGGCGACACCCTTGGCCCGGGCCCGGTGGTGCGGGGCGGCGAGCGTTCCGTCGCGCAGGCCCTCGACGACGGCGTCCCGCACGGCGGCGGAACGGCGCGGGTCCTGCCCGGTGAGGACGGCGACGGTGACCCCGGCGGCGCGCCCGGTGGCGGGCGTCCAGGCCGTGGCCGCCTCGGCGTCGTCGCTGCGCACGGCCCACACCCGGCGGGCCTCGGCCTCGGCGGAGGCCGCCGCGTTGGCGTCGGCGTCGTCGGTGCTGATCAGCGCGTACCAGGCGCCGTCCAGGTCGCCCTCGCGGTACCGGCGGCGCTCCCAACGCACCTCGCCCGCCGTGACCATGGCCTCGACGGAGGGGGTGACGGAGGGCGAGACGAGGAGCACGTCGGCTCCGGCGGCCACCAGGCCCGGCACCCTGCGCTGGGCGACCTGACCGCCGCCGAGCACGACGACGCGGCGACCGGCGAGACGCAGTCCGACGGGATAGGGCAAAGGCTCTGCCATGGTGCGGGCTCCTCTGACAAATGCGCTGGTGGGGACACCCTAAAGGGCCCGGCGCGCTGGTGGGCAATCGTTCCGTGTGCCGGAACGGCACGACAGAACGACCGCCCACCGGCCGGTGCCCCGGCGTCAGCCCTTCTCGCTGACCCCGGCCTTGTCGAACGTCGCCACCTCGTGCATCGCCCGCGCAGCGCTCTGCACGACCGGCAGCGCCAGCAGCGCACCCGTTCCCTCGCCGAGGCGCAGGTCCAGGTCCACCAGCGGGCGCAGGCCCAGCTTCGTCAGCGCCGCCACGTGCCCCGGCTCCGCACTGCGGTGGCCCGCGATGCACGCGGCCAGCGCCTCCGGCGCGACGGCCCGCGCCACGAGGGCCGCGGCACCGGCGCTGACGCCGTCGAGGATCACCGGCGTACGCAGCGACGCGCCGCCGAGGATGAGGCCGACCAGCGCCGCGTGCTCCAGGCCGCCGATGGCCGCGAGGACGCCGATGGGGTCCGCCGGGTCGGGCCGGTGCAGCTCCAGGGCCCGGCGCACCACGTCGATCTTGCGGGCGTGCATCTCGTCGTTGATGCCGGTGCCCCGCCCGGTGATCTCCGCCGGGTCGGCGCCCGTGTAGACGGAGATGAGCGCGGCGGACACCGTGGTGTTGGCAATGCCCATCTCACCGGTGAGCAGCGCCTTGTTGCCGGCCGTGACGAGGTCGCGGGCGGTCTCGATGCCCACCTCGACCGCGCGCAGCGCCTCCTCGCGGGTCATCGCGGGGCCGGTGGTGAAGTCGTTCGTACCGGCCCGGACCTTGCGCGGCAGCAGCCCCGGCGTCGTCGGCAGCTCCGAGGCGACACCGACGTCGACCACGCACACCTCGGCCCCCACCTGGTTGGCGAAGGCGTTGCACACCGCGCCGCCGCCCAGGAAGTTGGCCACCATCTGCGAGGTGACCTCCTGCGGCCAGGCCGTGACGCCCTGGTGGTGCACGCCGTGGTCACCGGCGAAGATCGCGACGGCCGCGGGCTCGGGGATCGGCGGCGGGCACTTGCGGGACAGGCCGCACAGCTGCGCCGAAATGATCTCCAGCATGCCGAGCGCGCCCGACGGCTTCGTCATGCGCTTCTGCCGCTCCCACGCCTCGCCGAGCGCCTTGGCGTCCAGCGGACGGATGCCGCGCAGGGTCTCGGCCAGCAGGTCGTGCGGCTCCTCGCCGGGCAGGGCCCGGCGCCCGTACTCCTCCTCGTGCACCACCCACGACAGCGGGCGCCGCTTCGACCAGCCGGCCTGCATCAGCTCCGGCTCGTCGGGGAACTCGTCGACGTACCCGACGCACAGGTAGGCGACGACCTCCAGATGCTCGGGCAGACCGAGGGCGCGCACCATCTCGCGCTCGTCGAAGAAGCTGACCCACCCCACGCCGAGGCCCTCGGCACGGGCGGCGAGCCACAGATTCTCGACGGCCAGCGCGGAGGAGTACGGCGCCATCTGCGGCTGGGTGTGCCGGCCCAGCGTGTGCCGGCCGCCCCGGGTGGGGTCGGCGGTGACGACGATGTTGACGGGCGTCTCGAGGATCGCCTCGATCTTCATTTCCTTGAACTGCTTGGCCCGGCCCTTGGGCAGCGACTTGGCGTACGCCTCGCGCTGACGGGTCGCCAGCTCGTGCATCGCCCGGCGGGTCTCCGCCGAACGGATGACGACGAAGTCCCACGGCTGGGAGTGCCCGACGCTGGGCGCGGTGTGCGCGGCCTCCAGCACCCGCAGCAGCACCTCGTGCGGGATGGGGTCGGGACGGAAGCCGTTGCGGATGTCGCGCCGCTCGCGCATCACCCGGTGCACGGCCGCACGCTCGGCGTCCCCGAACCCTTCGGCCGGCGGGCCGGCAGGCGGTGCCGCCTCCGGCGCGGGTTCGGCGGCTGTGGCCTCCGGCCCGGCTTGGGCGGTGACGTCGGCGTCCGGCTCGTCGATGAGCCGCACGCGGGGGCCTTCGGCGGCCGGCATGGACGGCTCGGCCCCGGGGGCGGGGGCGTCTGCCGACGCGGGGTCGACGGCCGGGACGGGCTCGACAGCCGCGGCAGGCACATCGACCGCGGCCTCGGCGGCCGGAGCGGGGGCGTCTGCCGACGCGGGGACGACGGCCGGGGCGGGCTCGACAGCCGCGGCAGGCACATCGACCGCGGCCTCGGCGACCGGTGCGGAGGCGTCTGCCGACGCGAGGTCAGTGGCGGGGGCGGGCATGGCGGCCGGGGCGGGCGCGTCGGCCGGGGCCTCGGCGGCCGGGGCAGGTGCGTCTGCCGACGCAAGGTCGGAGGCCGGAGCGGCCTCGACGACCGGTGCGGACGCCTCCGCCGGGGCGGGAGCGGCACCCGTGGCGGGCACGTCGGCCGGAGCCTCGGCGGCCGGGGCAGCTGCGTCTGCCGACGCGGGGTCGGTGACCGGAGCGTCCTCGGCGACCAGCGCGGGCGCCTCGGCCGGCACGGGTGCCTCTGCCGACGCAGTGTCAATGGCCGGGGTGGCCTCGGCAACCGGTGCGGGAGCGGCGTCCGCGGCGGGTACCTCCGCCGGTACGGCTGCGTCCGCCGACGCGGGGATGGTGACCGGCGCGGGCGCCTCCGCCGGTGCGGCAACAGCGTCCGGGGCGGGCACCTCCGCCGGCACAACTGCGTCTGCCGACGCCAGGTCGGTGACCGGCGCGGGCGCCTCCGCCGTTGCGGGAACGGCCTCCGGGGCGGGCACGTCCGCCGGGACACCCGCGTCTGCCGACGCGGGGTCGGTGACCGGGGTAGACGCGTCCGCCGGTGCGGCAACAGCGTCCGGGGCAGGCACCTCCGCCGGGGCGGGAGCGGCGACCGGGGCGGGCACGTCCGCCGGGGCAGCGTCTGCCGACGCCGGGTCGGACACGGCGGGTGCGACAGGGGCCTCCGCAGCGGCCGCGACCTGCGGCTCGGCGACAGTGCCCTCGGCCTGGGCCACGGCCTGCGGCTCGACGGGCGCGGCGGCGGCAGCGGTCTGCGGCTCCGCCGCAGCAACGGCAGCAACCTCGACGGGCTCGGCCGGGGCCGCGACGGCAGCCTGGGCCTCGGCCGGGGCCGCGGCCTGCGGTTCGGCCGGAGCCGGAACCGCAGCCTGCGCCTCGGCGGACGCGACGGAGTCGACCGGCTCCGCCGGAGCCGGGACTGCAGCCTGCGCCTCGGCCGGGGCCACCGCCTGCGGCTCCGCGGCAACGGACTCAACCGGCTCGGCCGGTGCCGGTACCGGCGCTGCCGGCTGCGCCTCCGCCGGCGCGGGGGCCGCTGCCTGCGGCTCGACGGGCTCGGCCGGCGCCTGCGGCTCGGCCGGCTGAGCGGCCTCGACGGCGACGGGCTCGGTTTGCGGCGCGGCTGCGGCCTGGGGTTCGGCGGCCGTAACAACGGCGGGCTCGGCCGGGGTCGGGGCGGGGGTCGGGGCGGCGACAGCCTCCGCAGGGGGCGCAGCGTGCACAGCCGCGGGCTCGACGGGGTCGTCCAGGAAGGCGCCCACGCCCATGCCCCGGGCGACGGAGGCGGCGGGGGGCGCCGCCGGGGTGGGGTCCTCCTGGGGCAGGGCTGCGGCCGGTTCGGCGGGGGCGGCGAAGGTGTCGGCCGACGGGGCGTCATCCGGCCCGGGGGCGGGTGCGGCTTGGGCCACCGTGGGCAGGACGCGGTCGACGAGGGCCTGGGCGGCGCCCGGGGCGACGGTGGGGACCTCGGCGGCGCGCTGGGCGGGCAGGCCGGCTCCGGCCGTGGCGTCGGCGGGGGCGCCGGGCGTGTCGCCCGCGTGCTGCGGCGGTACGAACGCCTCCGCGCCGGGCTCGGCGTACTCGACGCCGCCGACGGGCGGGGCGGGGGTGCCGACGGGCTGCTGCGGGGCGGCGGGGCCGCGGTCGGCGAGGGAGCGGACGACGCCGCTGTTGGGCTCCGGGACGGGCGGGCCCATGTGGAGGGGGCGGCGCGGCGGGGCGGCGGCCGGGGGGGTGCGGACCTCGGTGAAGTCGACGGAGCCGGTGTCGCGGCCGCCGGTCTCGTGGGTGCCGCCCTGGGCGGGGGGCTGTTCGCTCCAGGCGCCCTGGGCGCCGGGCATGAGCAGCAGGTCGTCCTCGTCCGTGGCGTCCGTGTCGAGGTAGGCGTAGGGGCCTGGGGCTGCGGTGTCGGCAGGGTCTGCGGTGTGCCCGGGCAGTGCGCCTGCGTTCTCCGGCTGTCCCTCGCCCGGGAACCGGCCGGTGTCGGTCATGCGTACCCCTCGCCCATCGGTAGTGCTCCTTCCAACCGCTGCCGCCCACAGACAACAACGAGCGTCCATGCCTCGCGGCACGTTGTGTGCCACCGATGCCACCCTGCCCTGTACGCGCCAAAAGGGTGAGGCGTTCGGGGCATTGACGGGTGTGGTGTCGGACACCGCTGACCGGCGGCACAACGATCCGCCAGCCTACCCCGACCGGGCCCGGGGGCCCTCAGGGGTGGGTGCGACGGCCACTCAGGAGGAAGGCTACGGCGCGCTCGCGCTCCGTCCAGTCGCCTGTGTCCAAGTCCACTGCCTGGAGCAGTGTGCAGTGCACCGTGTAGCCGCCTTCGGCGAGGACGCGGCCGACGGCTTCGGCGTCGTCGCGCGTGGCGGCGTGGGTGACGATGCGTTCGGGGCGGCGGTCGGCGCAGGCGGCGACGACGTCGGGGCCGCCGCCTCCGACGCGGACGACGTCGGGTTCGGGGAGTTCCTCCAGGATCTGCGGGGCGGTGCCGTGGACGACGTGCAGCTGGGTGCCGTAGCGGCGGGCGAGGGAGGCGGCGCGGCGGCAGGCGTCGGGGTCGCGGTCGACGGCGATGACGGCGGCGCCGAAGCGGGCGGCCTCGACGGCGGCGGCGCCGCTGCCGGAGCCGATGTCCCAGACGAGGTCGCCGACGCGGGGGCCGAGGCGTGCGAGTTGGGCGGCGCGCAGTTCGGTGCTCTCGCCCTCGCCGAGGGTGGTGTCGTAGGCGGCGGCGGGCAGGGCCCAGCCGCGTACGGCCGGGGGCTGGCCGGGGTCGCGGCCGGCGATCCAGGTGCCGCCGCGGCCGAGGGGGGTGCCGGAGCCGCCGATGACGATGACGACGTTGGGGTCGCGCCAGGCGTGGTCGGCGGCCCGGTCGGAGGTGACGACGGTGACCTGTTCGCGGGCGGTGCCCAGTTCCTCGCAGATGACGAAGGTGCGGTGGACGTCGCCGAGCAGCAGGGCGAGTTCGGCGGGGCCGGCGCCGGGGGAGGTGAGGACGGCGACCTTGGGGTGGGCGCGGCAGACGTTGACGGCGCGGCGCAGGTCGCGGGCGTGGGCGACGACGACCTGGGCGTCGTCCCAGGGCATGCCGGCCCGGGCGAAGGCGGTGGCGACGGAGGAGACGGCGGGGACGACCTCGATCTCCAGGCCGTAGTCGGGGGCGCGCAGGGTGCGCACGACGCCGAAGAAGCCGGGGTCGCCGTCGGCGAGGACGACGGCGGAGCCGCGGTGGGCGGCGATGCGGCGGGCGGCGAGGTCGAGGCTGCCGAGGCGGATGCGCTCGGCGTCGGCGGGCACCTCGGGCAGGGCCAGGTGGTGGGGTGCGCCGGCGACGAGGGTGGCGGCGGCGAGGGCCGAACGGGCCCCGGCCGTCAGCGGTGAGCCGTCCCAGCCGATCACCGTGACCCGGTCGGCCATCGTCGTCTGTCTCCTGGGCTTGTCGCAGGTCGGGCCCCCGTGGGGGCGGGCAGCACCGAGCGTACCCCGGCCGGTGGCGGCCGGGGCTGCGCGGCGTGGGTGCCGGTCAGCGCCAGACGGGGAAGGCGGGTGCGGCGTGGGAGGGGTGGCCGGAGCGGTCCCAGTCGGCGGGGTGGTGGTCCTCGCCGTCGTCGAGGTCCTCCGGCAGCAGGCTCCACAGGATGAGGTCGGTGCGGATCTCGGTCCAGCCGGCACCCTCGGTGCGGCTGCGGCCTATCCAGGCGTTGCGCAGGACGCCCTCGCTGACGCAGCCGGCCTTCTGGGCGACCTGCTGGGCGGCGGTGTTGTCGGCGGCGGTGCGCAGTTCCAGGCGCTGGAAGCGCTGGTCGCGGAAGAGCCATTCGGCGACGGCGAGGAGGGATTCGCAGGCGTAGCCCTCGCCGCGGGCCCAGGGGGCGGTGACGTAGGAGACCTCGGTGGTCAGGGTGCGCCAGTCGGTGTTGCGCAGGTGGAGGGTGCCCACGAGGCGGTGGGTGAGGAACTCGGTGACCGCAAAGACGATTCCGCGCCCGGTGGAGCGTTCGGCGGGGGCGCGGCGCAGGGCCCAGTCGCGGGCGTCGGCGGTGGTGTAGGGGTGGGGGGCGGCGGTCCAGGCGGTGATGAGCTCGTCGTTCATCATCTCGGCGAGCGCGGGGACGTCGCCTGCCTCGAACGGGCGCAGCACCAGCCGGTCCGTACTGATGGAGATGTCCGGAAAGGTGGATGTCATGCGCTGCTCCAACGCCGGGGGCGGGTGGGCTCGGGGTGTACGGGTGGGGCCCGGGTGCACCAGCATGCAGCATCGGCGGGCGGGTGCGCCAAGCGCAGGGCCCCGCGCACGGGGTGTTGTGTGCGCGGGGCCTTACGACCGTACGGAGGGCCGAGGTTACAAGGTGTCAGCTCTTGACGGGGCCGAAGGCGGGGATGACGGCGCCGTTGCTGAACTTCTCCTGGATGAACTTCTTCACCTCGTCGGAGTTCAGCAGCTGGGCGAGCTTGGCGATGCGGGGGTCGGCCTCGTTGCCCTTCTTCACGGCGAGGAAGTTGGCGTAGGGGTTGCCGTCGGCCTTCTCCAGGGCGATGGCGTCCTTGGCGGGGCTGAGCTTGGCGCCGATGGCGAAGTTGCCGTTGATGACGGCGGCGTCCACGTCGGCGAGGCGGGAGGGGATCTGGGCGGCTTCGAGCTCGGTGAACTCGACGCCCTTCTTGTCCTCGACGTCGGAGAGCCGGGCCGCGGCGCCAACGCCGTCCTTGAGCTTGATGACGCCGTTGTCGGCGAGGAGCTTCAGGGCGCGTCCCTCGTTGGTGGCGTCGTTGGGGACGGCGATGGTGGAGCCGGAGCCGAGGTCGGCGACCTTCTTCCCCTTCTTGGAGTACAGGCCGAGCGGCTCGATCTCGACGTTGACGACGGGCACGATGTCCGTCTTGTTCTTCTTGTTGAAGTCGTCGAGGTACGGCTTGTGCTGGAAGAAGTTCGCGTCGACCTCGCCGTTCTGCGTGGCGGTGTTCGGCAGGACGTAGTCGTTGAACTCCTTGACCTCCAGCTTGAGGCCGGCCTTCGCGGCGAGGTGGTCGCGGACGAAGTTGAGGATGTCGCCGTGCGGGGTGGGGCTGGCGGCCACGACGAGCTTGGCCGCGGGGTCGGCGTCCTTGCCCTTCTTGGACGAGCCGGAGGAGGTGTCGGAGGGGGCGCTGCAGGCGGTGACGCCCAGGGTGAGGGCGGCGGCGGCCGCGAGGGCGGCGGTGAGCTTGGCGGTGGTACGCACGAAGAGTGCCTTCCTTGCTGGTGTTTCTGGTGTTCCGGAGGTGTGTGCGCCCGGCAAAGGGTCCGGGCTCTCGCGGGTCTGTGGGGGGTGGGTCCGGTCAGGCCGCCTCGGTGGGGGCGGTCGCGGCCTCGGGGGCGGCCTGGTCCGGGGTGGTCGTCGCCGTGCGCTGGGCGGGCAGCAGCCGGCGCAGGCCCACGGGGGCGGCCTGACGGCCGCCGCGGGAGGCCAGGCGGCGTACGGCGAGGTCGCCGGCGATCTGGACGACGGTGACGATGACGATGAGCAGCACGATGGTGATGTTCATCAGGGCGTCCTCGCGGCGCTGGTAGCCGTAGGTGATGGCGAGGTTGCCCAGGCCGCCGCCGCCGACGGCGCCGGCCATGGCCGAGTAGCCGATGAGGGTGATGACGGTGGTGGTCAGGCCGGCGATCAGGGAGGGCAGGGCCTGCGGGAGCAGCACCTTGAAGATGATCGTCCAGGTGCCGCCGCCCATCGACTGGACGGCCTCGACCAGTCCGTGGTCGACCTCGCGGACCGCGGTCTCGACCAGGCGGGCGAAGAAGGGGATCGCGCCGATGGCGAGGGCGACCACGGCGGCGCTGGGGCCGATGGAGGTGCCGACGACCAGCCGGCTGAAGGGGATCAGCCAGACGATGAGGATGATGAACGGCAGCGAGCGCCCGAGGTTGAGGATCGCGCCGAGCACCTTGTTGACGGCGGCGTTCTGCAGCAGCGCGCCCCGGTCGGTCAGCACGAGCAGCAGGCCCAGGGGCAGGCCGCCGATGACGGCGTAGACGGTGGACCACCCCACCATGAAGAGGGTGTCCAGACATGCGTCGCGCAGCAGGGGCTGCATCTCGGCCCAGGTCACTTGGCACCTTCCTTCAGGAGCGGGGCGGCGGGGGGCGGGCTCTGCACGTCCGCCACGTCCACCTGCAGGCCCTGCTCGCGCAGGAAGCCGATGGGGACGACGTTCTCCTCGAAGCGGCCGGGCAGCTCGATGCGCATCCGGCCGATCTGCTTGCCGGCGACGGTGTCCATCGCGGCGCCCAGGATCGAGATGTCGATGTTGTACGTGCGGGACAGCTGGGAGATGACCGGCTGGGTGGCGGCCTCGCCGTGGAAGGTGACGTCCACGACGGTGCGGTCGGGCCCGGAGGGCTCGCCGCCGACGGGGAACAGCTCGGCGGCGAGCTCGGAGCCGGGGGTGGCGAGCAGCTCGGAGACGGTGCCCGACTCCACGACGCGGCCGGCCTTCATCAGGGCGGCGGAGTCGCAGATCGTCTTGACGACGTCCATCTCGTGGGTGATGAGCATGATCGTCAGGCCGAGCTGCTGGTTGAGGTCGCGCAGCAGCTGGAGGATGGAGCGGGTGGTCTCCGGGTCGAGCGCGGAGGTCGACTCGTCGGAGAGCAGCACCTTGGGGTCGCCGGCCAGGGCGCGGGCGATGCCGACGCGCTGCTTCTGGCCGCCGGAGAGCTGGCCGGGGTAGGCCCGGGCCTTGTCGGCGAGGCCGACGAGGTCGAGCAGCTCCACGGCCTTGCGCTCGCGCTCGCGGCGGTCGAGGCCGAGGATCTCCAGCGGCAGCTCGACGTTGGCCTGCACGGTGCGCGAGGAGAGCAGGTTGAAGTGCTGGAAGACCATGCCGATGCGGCTGCGGGCCGTGCGCAGTGCGGCGTTGGCGCGCTGGCCGCGGCCGGCGAGCGCGGTGAGGTCCTGGCCGGCGACGGTGACCGTGCCGGAGGTGGGGCGCTCCAGGAGGTTGACGCAGCGGATGAGGGTCGACTTGCCGGCGCCGCTCTGGCCGATGACGCCGTACACCTCGCCCTCGCGCACGTGGAGGTCGACGCCGTCGAGGGCGGTGACCTCGCGGCCGCGTGAGCGGTAGACCTTGCTCAGGCCTTGTGTGGTGATCACAGAGGGATTCCGTCACTGTTCGAGTGCGCGGCGACGACGGCGCCGGCACGGGCATGCATTGCGGAACGCGACATCGGGCGGTCCCTGCGGGCGCCGGGGGCGCGGGCTCGGGGGTCCGTGTGACGCGGGGCGGTGCGATCCGGGTCCGGGGTGTCGCCGGGCGGGATCGACGGGGTCTCGCTTCGGGGCGCGAGGCACAGGGGCCCTCAGCAGTCACACATTCGACACATGCGACGCGCAGCGCCGGGCGTCGTCTTCGCCTCGGTCGCAATCATGCGGGTGCTCGTCGCGGTCATGCGGGCAAGTAAAACAGAAGCGTGTGCGAACAGGCCACGCCTGTCCGAATACCGGACAGTACTGCTCACCTCATGGACACCACACTGCTCACCTCCTGAACACCACGGGCACGCGCGGGCCCGCGCGCGGACCGGGCGCACCGGGCCATTACAGTCGTCCCATGCCTGTCATGCCCCATTCGCACGCCCGCGCCGCCGGGGGGCCGCGGTGATCGACGCGCTGACTCTCGCGGCCGGCCTGGCCGCCCTCGCACTGGCCGCCTGGTGCGGCTTCGCCTTCGCGCGCGACGAACCCACCAAGGACTGGCACTTCATCGGCATGGCCGTGGTGGCCGTGCTCGCCCTGGTGCAGCTCGTCATAGGCGTCGTCCGCCTCGCCGGCGGCGACCGGCCGGCCCAGGGCACCACGATCTTCGTGGCCTACCTGCTGGGCGCGGCCGCCGCCGTACCGGCCGCCGGCTTCATGTCGCTCGCCGAGCGCACCCGCTGGGGCTCGGCCACCGTGGCCGCGGGCGCCGTGGTCCTCGCCGTGCTCGAAGTGCGGCTCTACGACATCTGGGGAGGCTGACATGGCAGAGCCCGTACGCGCCGGCGAGGCCGCCGAGAACACCGGATTCGACCTCGGGCACGGCCCCGGCCGGCTGCTGGTCTGGCTCTACGGCGTCTTCACCGTGGCGGCCGCCTCCCGCTCCGTCGTCCAGATGATCCTGGACTTCGGGCGGGCGCCGCTGGCCTACGTCCTGTCGGCGGCGGCCGCCGTCGTCTACGCCTTCATCACCTACTCGCTGGTGCGCGGCGGACGGCGGGCCCGCAGGGCGGCGCTGGTGTGCTGCGCCGCCGAGCTGGCCGGAGTGCTGATCGTGGGGACGTGGACCCTGCTGGCCCCCGCGTCCTTCCCCGACGCCACCGTCTGGTCCGACTACGGCATGGGGTACCTCTTCATCCCCGTCATCCTGCCGGTGACCGCCATGATCTGGCTGCGCCGGGCGCCGCGCTGAGGATCAGGCCGTGGTGGCAAGGGCGGCCGGGGCGTCCTTCTCCAGGGTGATGCGCGTCAGCGCCCCGGAGACCTGCTCGGCGCCGGTGCGCTCGTAACCCCACCGGCGGTACAGCCGCAGATGGCCCTCGCTGCGCTGCCCCGTGGCCAGGCGGTAGCGCTTGGCGGACCACTCCCCCGCCAGCCGCTCCTCGATCGCCGACAGCAGCCGGCCGCCCAGGCCGTGCCGCTGCATCCGCGGGTGCACGATGAGACCGGTGATGTCCGCGGTGCCGTCCGCGCCCACCGAGGCACGCACCGAACCGACGACCTCCTCGCCGAGCCGGGCCACGAGCACGCAGCCGCGGCCCAGTTCGGCGCGCAGGTCGTCGAGGGACTGGGTCAGGGGCTCGATCGAATAGTCCCCGTAGAGCTCCGCCTCGCTCTGGTAGCACAAGTACTGGAGTTTGAGGATCCGCTCGGCATCGGCCTCGGCCGCGGCCGAGATGGTCACGCTCATGCCCATGTGCGCCTGCCTCCCCTGTTTCGGTTCGTTAACGCTCCTTTCCCCAAGGGCCAGGAGCGGCAATCTCCGCGATGAGCATTCTGCGCAGGCATCCCAGGCAACGGGAACGGATGGGCCCCAAAGAGCCTTGTGAGATTCCCAACTTCCCTGCGATTTCGCGGTAGGTCGGGTCCTTCCGGGACAACATCGCAGACAGCAAACCCGCACAGCGGCCGGGCAGCCGGCGCACGGCCGCCCGCAGCTCCCGGCCGGACTCGGCGTCCAGCACCGCCTGCTCCACCCCGGGCGCGGCGGCATCGGGAACGGGATACGGCACCTCGCGCCGTGCCCGGCGCCGGGCGCGGCGGGCGACGGCGCGGACGGTGGCCCGTAAACCGTGCGCCGAGACGGCGGCCTTCGCGTCCAGGAGCCGCACCCAGACGTCGTGCTCCAGGTCGGCGGCGTCGACGCCGGCCGCGGGGGCTTCGGCGGCGCACTCCGCCTTGAGCAGCGGGCCGTAGCGGGTCAGAAGATCTTGGGCGTTCACGGGGGCGGTGACGCGGCCGGCCGGTGGCCGGTTTCCACCGGCCACCGGGTTCACCCGTTCGGGGTGCCGAACCGAAGGGGCACCCCCGGCTGCTCAGCCGCGCCGGTGCGCGTCGCGCGCCAGTGCCGCCGTGTCGGGGTTGTCGGAGAAGATGCCGTCGATGCCCGTCGCGAAGTACGTCGTGAACGCCCCGAACGCATCGCCGTACGCGTTGGGGTCCGTTCCGCGCCGGAAGTCCGCCGGGAGGAAGGAGTTCTCGTTGCGCATCGTGTACGGGTGGAGGATCAGCCCCGCCGCGTGGGCGTCGCGCACCAGGGTGGTGGGCTTGGTGAGCTTGCCGGCCGCGTCGCGCGGGATGACGAGGTTGAGCCAGGGGCCGATGCCCTGGGCGAAGCCGGAGACCCACTTCAGGCCGGCGGGGGTGACGAGGTCGGCCACGGTGCGCGGGTCCTTGGACTCGACGAAGTCCCAGGGGCGGGTGGGCAGGTCGTCGAGGAGGAGGATCTTGGGGCAGTCGATGCCGAGCCGGCCCAGGCGCTGGAGGCTGCTGGGCTCGAAGGACTGCAGGAAGGTGTAGCCGCCCCGGCCGGAGCGGTTGTAGCGGCGCAGCAGCTTGGCGAGGCGCTCCTCGAGGCCGAGGCCGGCCTTGCGGAAGTAGGTGGGGTGCTTGGTCTCGACGTGCAGCCAGATGCGGCGGCCGCGCCTGCGGCCCTGTTCCTCGGCCCACTTCAGCACCTCTTCGAACGTGGGTACCTGCCAGTACCCGTCGTAGAGGGTGTTGTGCTGCCGGTTGCCGGGAATGCGCTCCTTGGCCCGGAGCGTCTTGAGCTCGGCGAGCGTGAAGTCCTCGGTGAACCAGCCGGTGTGCTGCTCGCCGTCCACGGTCTTGGTGGTCTTGCGGGAGGCGAATTCCGGGCGGGAGGCGACGTCGGTGGTGGCGGTGATGTCGTTCTCGTGGCGGCAGACGAGGTGCCCGTCCTTGGTGGGCACGACGTCCTGTTCTATGACGTCGGCCCCCATGGCGAGGGCGTACTCGTACGAGCCGAGGGTGTGCTCGGGCCGGTAGCCGCAGGCGCCGCGATGGCCGATGACGGTGGGCACGGGCAGGTCCTTGTACGAACCGCCACCGCCTGTGGACGCCGGGGCCGGCGCCGCTGCCGCTGCCGGGGCCACCCCGCCGCCCAGGGTCATCGCTCCCGCGCCCAGGGCCGCCGCGGCCCCCAGCACCGTGCGCCTGCCCGGCCGCTGCTCCTGATGCATGAACTCTCCTTGTCCAGCCGTTGCCATCGCCGGCTGATCGTATGTACGTACGGCTTCTTCTCAGGGGACGAGAAACGGAACGGAGTGAAAACTCACGTCAACACTGCGTTTCAAGTCGGTCAACCAGGTGTGCGCACCGACGGTACCCGCGAGTATCGTCTTCGACCGCGCCCGTGTGCGCCCGACCGAACACCACGACCGGAGGGTCCGTTGTCCCGCATCCTGCTCAAGGCTTTCCTCGGACTGCTGATGCGCGTCCTGTACCGCCCCACGGTGGAGGGGGCCCGGCACATCCCCGGCAGCGGGCCGGTCATCCTCGCGGGCAACCACACGACGTTCATCGACTCGCTGTTCCTCTCGCTCATCGTCGAGCGGCAGGTGTACTTCATCGGCAAGGACGAGTACGTCAAGGGCACGGGCCTCAAGGGCCGGCTGATGGCCTGGTTCTTCACGACCTCCGGCATGATCCCGGTCGACCGGGACGGCGGCAGCGGCGGTGTGGCCGCGCTCATGACGGGCCGCCGGGTGCTGGAGGAGGGCAAGGTCTTCGGCATCTACCCGGAGGGCACCCGCTCCCCCGACGGCCGTCTGTACCGCGGCCGGACGGGCATCGCGCGCCTGGCGCTGATGACGGGGGCGCCCGTGGTGCCGTTCGCGATGATCGGCACCGACAAGGTGCAGCCCTCGGGCAAGGGCGTGCCGCGCATCGCGCCGGTGACGGTGCGCTTCGGCGAGCCGCTGGACTTCGCCCGCTACGAGGGCATGGACCGCGACCGCTACGTGCTGCGGGCCGTCACCGACGAGGTGATGAGCGAGGTCATGCGCCTGTCGGGTCAGGAGTACGTCGACATGTACGCCACCAAGGCGCGCCAGGCCAAGGCCGCCTGACGCGCCGCGCGGCAGTCCGCGTCACGCCCCGCCGAAGCACCGAGGCCGAAAGCCCGGGTCGGCGGGGCCCTTGCGTCCGAGAGCGTGGAGGACCCACTGGGCGACGACCGGGTCCTTGGTGGCCTGGTCGTGCATGAAGGGGTCGAGCGGGCAGGCGTCCTGGAGCACGACGTTGGTCAGGTGCTCGGCGGGACCGGTCAGCAGGGCGCTGGTGTAGGGGATGACGACCTCGTCGTGGCGGGTGGTGACGACGGTGTAGTCGGGGCCGGCCGGCGTCTCGGTGCCCTCGTTGAGCTCGGCGAGCAGGCCCGAGCCCCAGCGCTGGTCGAGGCAGGCGGGGCAGAAGGTGTAGCCGGTGGGGACGGCCAGCGGATTCTTGGTGCCGTGGTTGGAGGGCACGATGCCGATGAGGTCGTCGACCTTGTCGGCGCCGCCGAGGAACTTCACGTAGTAGCGGGGCATCATGCCGCCCTGGCTGTGGCCGACGATGTCGACCTTCGCGGCGCCGGTCGCGCCGCGCACGGCCTCGACGAAGTCGCGCAGTTCGGCGGCGGACTGCGGGACGGGGTCGGTCTCCAGGTGGCCGTAGTTGAAGGCGAAGACGCAGTAGCCCGCCTCCTTGAGCTTCGGGGAGAGCTTCGCCCAGTTCTCGGCCATGAGCTTGAAGGTGCCGTTGACCAGGACGACGGGCTGCGGGTGCGCGGAGTCGGGCTTGCAGGACCAGTCGTTGGCGCCCGAGGGCGGCACGTCCAGGACGGAGGCGGAGGCGGGGGCGGCGGTGGGGCCCAGCAGGCTCAGGGCGGCGGCCGCCGCCGCGGCGACCAGGAGCCGGGCTGTGGTGCGCAGACGCATGGGGGATTCCTTCGGGCGCGTGGACGGGCCACGAGTGGGGACGAGTGGTCACGAACCGCGTTCGACATTGTCGACCGGTGGACGTGATGCTCTCCGGGTCGTCAGGATCGCGTCAAGAGAGTTACCGGCTGGTAAACGTCACAGGGACCGGGGGTTGCCCACCCCGGCCCCTGTGGTGTTTGCTCAGCTGAGCCGAGCGCCGCTCATCGCGGTCGGCTCAGCCGCCGTACCCTTCCTCCAGCCGCTGCCCACGCAGCAGGAACCAGGCCGCGACGGCCGTCGCCAGCAGCACCAGCGCGCCCACGCCGGAGGCGATCTGCAGGCCGTCGACGAAGGCGTCGCGCGCCGAGCCCAGCAGTGCGTCGCCCAGGTCGGCCGGCAGGGCGCCCGCCGACTCCACGGCGCCGCCCAGGGACTCGCGGGCCTCGGCGGCCGAGGCCGACGGGATGCCGGCGGGCACCGTGAAGTCCCGGTACACCCCGGTGACGATCGAGCCGAGCACCGCGATGCCGAGCGCCGCGCCCAGCTCGTACGCCGTCTCGGAGACCGCCGCGGCCGAACCGGCCTGCTGCTTGGGCACGCTGGAGAGGATGACGTCGGCGGTGACGGTGAACGACAGGCCCGCCCCGACGCCGACGACGAGCAGCACCGCCCCGAGCACCGGGTAGTCGGTGTCCGCGCTCAGCCACATCAGCGCCGCCAGCGCCAGCCCGATCGCGCCCAGCCCGCCGGCCACCACCGAGCGCACCGACCACCGGCGGGCGGCCTGGCCCGCGAGCAGGCCGGCCGTCACCGCGCCGATGGCCGCCGGCAGCTCGGCCAGGCCGGCCTCCAGCGGACTGCGGTCCTGCACGAGCTGCAGGAACTGGGAGAGGAAGAAGACCATCCCGGACAGCCCCAGCACCGTCAGCAGGTCCGCCAGGACCGCGGCGGAGAAGCCCCGGTGGTGGAAGAGCCGCATGTCCAGCAGCGGCGCGTCCAGCGAGAGCTGCCGGCGGACGAAGCCGGTCAGGGCCAGCACGCCGCACGCGGCCGTGCCGGCGACCTGCCACGACACCCCGTGCGTGGCACCCTCCTTGATCGCGTAGACCACGGCCACGATGCCGGTCATGGACAGCAGCACGCTCGGCAGGTCCCACGGCCCCGGCGCGGGGTCCTTCGACTCCGGCAGGAGCTTGATGCCGACGAGGACGAGCACGGCCATCACCGGCAGGTTGATCAGGAAGACCGAGCCCCACCAGAAGTTCTCCAGCAGGAAGCCGCCCACCACCGGGCCGACAGCCGCGCCCGCGGAGGCCATGGCGCCCCAGATGCCGATGGCGAGGCTGCGCTCCTGCGGGTCGGTGAAGATGTTGCGGATCAGGGCCAGGGTCGAGGGCATCAGCGTCGCGCCCGCCACGCCCAGCAGGGCCCGGGCGGCGATCATCATCTCGGGGCTGGAGGCGTAGGCGTTCAGCACGGAGACCGCGCCGAAGGCCACCGCGCCGCACAGCAGCAGCCGCTTGCGGCCGATGCGGTCGCCGAGGCTGCCCATGGAGACCAGCAGACCGGCGATCACGAAGGAGTACACGTCGCCGATCCACAGCAGCTGCGTGCCCGAGGGGCGCAGGTCCTCGCTGAGGAAGGGGGTGGCCAGGCCCAGGACGGTGGCGTCGACCGCGACCAGCAGCACGGCCAGGGCCAGGACGGCCAGGGCCAGCCAGCGCCCCGGCCGGCGCTCGGGGGCGTCGTGGCGCTCGCCGCGGGCGGCGGTGCCGGTCTCGCCGCTCATCGCTCCGCCCTCCGCCGAGCGCCGCCCAGCAGCAGCTCGCAGATCACGCGCGTGAGGTCCTTGGCGGCCACCCGCCCATCGTGCACGGCCCACGCGCCCGAGGCGATCAGCCCGTACAGCGCGTCGGTGAGCCAGGCGGGTGAGAGGTCCACCCGGAAGGCGCCCTCCTCCTGGCCGCGCAGGAACAGCGCCTGGACCCGGGCGTCCAGGCGGTTCCAGCCCTCGTTGACGTCGAGCTCGAAGAGCTGGTTCTCGGTGTAGAGGAAGGACAGCAGCCCCGCGACGGGCTCGGCGCACACCACCAGGCGGCGCAGCGCCTCGGCGGCGTCCCCCTCCTCCAGCCGCGCCCGCTCCAGGGCCTGCTCGAACTGCTCGATGCCCAGCTGCTCCAGGGCCCGTACGAGCGCGTCGCGCCCGGCGAAGTGGCGGTGGAGGGTGGCCCGGCTGATTCCGGCCGCCTTGGCGATCTCGTCCATGGAGGCGGTGCCCTTGCGGCTGAGCAGGGCGGCAGCCTCCTTCAGTACGCGTGCTCTGTCGAGGCTCATGCAACAACGATAACCCGAATGAGACACGAATGTCTCAAACGGGTCATCGATGTCACACGGTCGGGGGTCAGCCCCGGCGGGCCTCCGCCCACGCGCGCTGCACCGCGAGGTCCGCCTTGACCTCCTGCAGCTGCACCGCCACCGCCGAGGGCGCCGTGCCGCCGCGGCCGCTGCGGGAGGCGAGCGCGCCCGGCACGTTCAGCACGGAGCGGACCTCGGGCGTCAGGTGCGGGGAGATCGCCGCGAACTGCTCGTCGGTGAGCTCGTCCAGCTCGATGCCGCGCGCCTCGCACTCCTTGACGCAGGCACCGGCGACCTCGTGCGCCACCCGGAACGGCACACCCCGGCGCACCAGCCACTCGGCGATGTCGGTGGCCAGCGAGAAACCGGCCGGGGCCAGCTCCTCCATGCGCTCGCGGTGGACGGTGAGGGTCGCCATCATCCCGGTGAAGGCCGGCAGCAGGACCTCCAGCTGGTCGCAGGAGTCGAAGACCGGCTCCTTGTCCTCCTGCAGGTCCCGGTTGTACGCCAGCGGCAGGGCCTTGAGGGTGGCCAGCAGCCCGGTGAGGTTGCCGATCAGCCGGCCCGACTTGCCGCGCGCCAGCTCGGCGATGTCGGGGTTCTTCTTCTGCGGCATGATCGACGAGCCGGTGGAGAAGGCGTCGTGCAGGGTCACGAAGGAGAACTCCTTCGTGTTCCAGATGATGACCTCCTCCGCGATCCGCGACAGGTCGACGCCGATCATCGCCGTGATGAAGGCGAACTCGGCCACGAAGTCGCGCGCGGCCGTGCCGTCGATCGAGTTGCCCGCGCTGCCGCGCTCGAAGCCGAGGTCGGCGGCGACCGCCTCCGGGTCCAGGCCCAGGCTGCTGCCCGCCAGCGCACCGGAGCCGTACGGCGAGACCGCCGTGCGCTCGTCCCACTGCCGCAGCCGCTCGGCGTCCCGCGACAGCGCCTGCACGTGCGCCAGCACGTGGTGCGCGAAGAGGACCGGCTGGGCGTGCTGCAGGTGCGTGCGCCCGGGCATGGCCACGTCCGCGTGCGCCTGGGCCAGGCCCACCAGCGCCTCCTGCAGGTCGGCGATCAGACCGCCGATGATGCGGGCGTGGTCGCGCAGGTACATCCGGAAGAGCGTGGCCACCTGGTCGTTGCGCGAACGCCCCGCCCGCAGCTTGCCGCCCAGCTCCGGGCCCAGCCGCTCCAGCAGACCGCGCTCCAGGGCGGTGTGCACGTCCTCGTCGGCGACGGTGCCGGTGAACGTGCCGGCGGCCACGTCGGCCTCCAGCAGCCCCAGACCCTCGATCATGCGGGTGAGCTCGTCGTCCGTCAGCAGCCCGGCCTTGTGCAGCACCCGGGCGTGGGCCCGGGAGCCGGCGATGTCGTACGGGGCGAGCCGCCAGTCGAAGTGGACGGAGGCCGACAGCTTCGCCAGGGCCTCGGCCGGCCCGTCGGCGAACCGGCCACCCCACAGGCGTACGTCCTGCTGCTCGCTCACGCCAGGTCCCGCTTGGCCGCGATCTTCGACGACAGGCCGAAGATCTCGATGAAGCCCTTGGACATGGACTGGTCGAAGGTGTCGCCCGTGTCGTAGGTGGCGAGGTTGAAGTCGTACAGCGACTGCGCCGACTTCCGGCCCGTCACCGTGGCCCGGCCGCCGTGCAGCGTCATCCGGATGTCACCGCTGACGTGCTCGTTGGCCTCGGCGATGAAGCCGTCGAGGGCCCGCTTGAGCGGGGAGAACCACAGGCCGTCGTAGACCAGCTCGCTCCACCGCTGCTCGACCTGCCGCTTGAAGCGGGCGAGCTCGCGCTCGACCGTGACGCTCTCCAGCTCCTGGTGCGCGGTGATCAGCGCGATGGCGCCGGGCGCCTCGTAGATCTCCCGGGACTTGATGCCCACCAGCCGGTCCTCGACCATGTCGATCCGCCCGACGCCCTGGGCACCGGCCCGGTCGTTGAGCTGCTGGATGGCCTGCAGGACGGTGACGGCCTTGCCGTCGATCGCCACGGGCACGCCCTTGTCGAAGGTGATGACCACCTCGTCGGGGTCGCGGGGGGTGGCGGGGTTGGCGGTGTAGTCGTAGACGTCCTCGATCGGGGCGTTCCAGATGTCCTCCAGGAAGCCGGTCTCCACCGCCCGCCCGAAGACGTTCTGGTCGATGGAGTACGGCGACTTCTTGGTCGTGGCGATCGGCAGGCCCTTGGCCTCGCAGAAGGCGATCGCCTTGTCCCGGGTCATGGCGTAGTCCCGGACGGGGGCGATGCACTTCAGCTCCGGCGCCAGCGAGGAGATGCCCGCCTCGAACCGCACCTGGTCGTTGCCCTTGCCGGTGCAGCCGTGCGCCACGGTGCTCGCACCGTGCTTGTGCGCGGCGGCGACCAGGTGCTTGACGATGGTGGGCCGCGAGAGGGCGGAGACCAGCGGGTACCGGTCCATGTACAGGGCGTTGGCCTTGATCGCCGGCAGGCAGTACTCCTCGGCGAACTCGTCCTTGGCGTCCGCGACCTCGGCCTCGACCGCACCGCAGGCGAGCGCGCGCTTGCGGATGACGTCGAGGTCCTCGCCGCCCTGGCCGACGTCCACGGCGACGGCGATGACCTCGGCGCCCGTCTCCTCGGCGATCCAGCCGATGGCGACGGAGGTGTCAAGGCCGCCGGAGTAGGCGAGTACGACGCGCTCGGTCACGGGGTTCTCCTCACGGTGCGGTGCGTGTGCGCTGCGCTGGTGCTGTCATGCGCTGATGGGTATGACTATGCGCTCTGCCGTATGTTTCGTCAATAGCGCGTGAGAGTGAATCGGTCAGGAGTGGATGGCGGCAGGCCGGACTACGATGCGACTATCGATGGGCCCAGCCAGGGAGGTTGTCCATGACCGCGCAGACCGAACGGCTGCACAACGCCATCGACCGCGCGGCGTCGGTGATAAAGGGCTTCAAGATCGAAGCAGTGGGGGACCGGATCATCATGACGCCGCAGAGCAGCGTCCAGAGCCTGACCATCTTCGACGTCCGCGACGCCGCCGTGGCGTCCGGCGTGCGGCGAGACCGCGTCTTCTCCGACGTGGAGTTCGCCTTCCCCGGAGAACCCGACCGTTGCCCGGACGTGTCGATCGTCGAGGACGACGCCACGGACCCGTTCACCTACGAGGACCTTCTGGCGGCGATCGAAATCGTCTCGTCGAAGAACGACAAGAACGACTATGCGATCAAGGTGCGGCAGTACGCCCATTTCGGCGTCCCCCTCTACCTGATCATCGACCCGTTCCGCGGCGAGTGCGACCTGCTCACCAACCCCCGGAACGACGCCTACGCCTCCCGCGAGACGTACAAGTACGGCGACACCATCACCCTCCACCTGGCCAACGGTCGCGAGATCACCATCCCGACGGACACCTTCAAGCGCCGCAGCTGACCCCCACCGGACCCCCCGATTTGGATCACGGCGCCGGACAGGATATTTTCTTCCTGCACGCCCCACCGGGAAGAAACGCCCGGAGGGACGCGGCACCGGGACGTGGCGCAGCTTGGTAGCGCACTTGACTGGGGGTCAAGGGGTCGTGGGTTCAAATCCCGCCGTCCCGACACGGTGCGAAAGAAGCCCCTGACCTATGGGAAACCACAGGTCAGGGGCTTCTTTCCGTTGACGGGGACCATGCGCCGAGGGCTCCGGTCCGCACTTCGCGGTCCGGAGCCCTCGGTGGGGTTCAGCGTTCCTTCTGGGCCAGACGCAGCAGGTGGTCCGCCAGGGCCTGGCCGCCGACCGGGTCGCGGCTGATGAGCAGGACGGTGTCGTCGCCGGCGATGGTGCCGATGATCTCGTGCACGCCCGCCTGGTCGATGGCCGAGGCGAAGAACTGGGCGGCGCCCGGGGGCGTGCGCAGGACCACGAGGTTGGCCGAGGCCTCCGCGGAGATGAGGAGCTCGCCGGCCAGGCGGGCCATGCGGGCCTCGGTGGCGGATTCGCCGAGGGGGGCGCGCGGGGTGCGGTCGCCGCCCTCGGAGGGGACCGCGTAGATCAGCTCGCCGCCGGTGTTGCGGATCTTGACGGCGCCCAGTTCGTCGAGGTCGCGGGAGAGGGTGGCCTGGGTGACGGACAGCCCGTCCTCGGCGAGCAGCCGGGCGAGCTGGCTCTGCGACCGGACGGCCTGCCGGCCGAGGATGTCCACGATCCGGCGGTGGCGTGCGGTGCGGGTCTGCGGCACGGCCTGTCCGCCGTGGACCGGCTCGGTCTCCTGCGCCTCGGTCATCTTTTTCGTCAGTCTCCGGATCGTCGTTCCCCGTGTGCCCCTCCCCCGGCGGCGTCCAGGACGCCCGGCAGCGCCCGGCAGAACGTCTCCGCCTCGTCCTCGGTGAGGATCAGCGGCGGGGCCAGCCGCACCACGTCGGGCGCGACCGCGTTCACCAGCAGGCCGGCTTCCTGGGCCGCCTGCTGCACCTGCGGTGCGAGGGGCTCGTCAAGGACAATACCCAGCAGCAGGCCCGTACCACGGACGTGGTCGACCAGCGGGTGGCCGAGGGCCGTGATTCCGTCACGCAGGAGCGCGCCCACGCGCTTGACGTGGTCGAGGACGCCGTCGGCGGCGAGGGTGTCGAGGACGGCGAGAGCGGCGGCGCAGGCGACGGGGTTGCCGCCGAAGGTCGACCCGTGCTGACCAGGCGTCAGCAGGTCGGCGGCGGGCCCGAAGGCGAGGGCGGCGCCGATGGGCAGGCCGCCGCCGAGGCCCTTGGCGAGGGTGACGACGTCGGGCTGCACGCCCTGGGCGAGGTGTTCGAACCAGTGTCCGGTGCGGCCCACACCTGTCTGGATCTCGTCCAGGACCAGCAGCGTCCCCGTCCGCGTGGTGATCTCGCGGGCGGCGGCCAGGTAGCCCGCCGGGGGGACGACGACGCCGTTCTCGCCCTGCACCGGTTCCAGGACGACCAGCGCGGTGTCGGTGGTGACGGCGGCGCGCAGCGCGTCGGCGTCGCCGTACGGCACGTGAGTGACGTCGCCGGGCAGCGGCAGGAAGGGCTCCTGCTTGGCGGGCTGGCCGGTCAGGGCGAGGGCGCCGAGCGTACGGCCGTGGAAGCCGCCGCTCGCGGCCACCATGTGGGTGCGGCCCGTGCGCCGGCCGATCTTGAAGGCGGCCTCGATCGCCTCGGCGCCGGAGTTGGCGAAGTAGACGCGGCCGGGGCGGCCGGCGAGTTCCAGCAGGCGTTCGGCGAGGCGGACGGTGGGTTCGGCGGAGAAGAGGTTGGAGACGTGGCCGAGGGTGGCGATCTGGTCGGAGACGGCCCGGACGATCGCGGGGTGGGCGTGGCCGAGGGCGTTGACGGCGATGCCGCCGACGAAGTCGAGGTAGCGCTTGCCGTCGGCGTCCCACACGGTGCTGCCCTCGCCTCGCACGAGCGGGAGGCGCGGGGTGCCGTAGTTGTCCATGAGCGCGCCCTGCCAGCGCGCGGTCAGGTCGGCGTTGTTCATGCGTCCCCCTTTTCCGGGTCCGGCTTCTGCGGGTCCGGCTTCGGGTCCGGCACGACCATCGTGCCGATTCCTTCGTCGGTGAAGATCTCCAGAAGGATCGCGTGCTGGACCCGTCCGTCTATCACGCGCGCGGTGGTGACGCCGTTGCGTACGGCGTGCAGGCAGCCCTGCATCTTGGGCACCATGCCGCTGGACAGCTCGGGCAGCAGCCGCTCGAGTTCGCCGGCGGTGAGCTGGCTGATGACCTCGTCGCTGTGCGGCCAGTCGGCGTACAGGCCCTCGACGTCGGTGAGGACCATGAGGGTCTCGGCGCCGAGGGCGGCGGCGAGCGCGGCGGCGGCGGTGTCGGCGTTGACGTTGTAGACGCCGTCGGCGCCGCCCGCGATGGAGGAGATGACGGGGATGCGGCCGTCGTCGAGGAGCGCGGTGACCGCTCCGGTGTCGATGGCGCTGATCTCGCCGACCCGCCCGATGTCGACGCGTTCGCCGTCGACGTGGGCGTAGTGCTGGACGGCCGTCATCAGCTGGGCGTCCTCGCCGGTGAGACCGACGGCGAGGGGGCCGTGCCGGTTGAGCAGTCCGACGAGTTCGCGCTGCACCTGGCCGGCGAGCACCATGCGCACGGCGTCCATCGCCTCGGGTGTGGTCACCCGCAGCCCGGCCTTGAACTCGGAGGGGATGCCCAGCCGGTCGAGGTGGGCGCTGATCTGGGGGCCGCCGCCGTGCACGACGACGGGCTTGAGGCCGGCATGCCGCAGGAAGACGACGTCCTGGGCGAAGGCGGCCTTGAGCTCCTCGTCGACCATGGCGTTGCCGCCGAACTTGATGACGACGGTCTTGCCGTGGTGCCGGGTGAGCCAGGGCAGGGCCTCGACGAGGGTGCGCGCCTTGGGCAGGGCGGTGTGCTTGCGGGTCGTGCCCGCCGCGTCGGTGGGGGTCGCGTCGGTCGTGGTCGCGTCGGTCGTGGTCATGAGGAGTAGGCGCTGTTCTCGTGGACGTAGTCGGCGGTCAGGTCGTTGGCCCAGATGACGGCGGACTCGGTGCCCTCGGCCAGGTCGGCGGTGATGCGCACTTCCCGGTAGCGCATGTCGACCAGGTCGCGGTCCTCACCGGCGGCGCCGTCGCGGCAGACCCACACGCCGTTGATGGCGACGTTGAGCTTGTCGGGGTCGAACGCGGCGGAGGTGGTGCCGATGGCGGACAGCACCCGGCCCCAGTTGGGGTCCTCGCCGTGCAGGGCGCACTTGAGGAGGTTGTTGCGGGCGATGGAGCGGCCGACCTCGACCGCGTCGTCCTCGGTGGCGGCGCCGACGACCTCGATGCGGATGTCCTTGGTGGCGCCCTCGGCGTCGCCGATCAGCTGGCGGGCCAGGTCGTCGCACACGGTGCGTACGGCCTCGGCGAAGGCGCCGGGCTCGGGGGCGACGCCGGAGGCGCCGGAGGCCAGCAGCAGGACGGTGTCGTTGGTGGACATGCAGCCGTCGGAGTCGACGCGGTCGAAGGTGGTGCGGGTGGCGGCGCGCAGGGCGGTGTCCAGTCCGGCGGCATCGACGTCGGCGTCGGTGGTCAGGACGACGAGCATGGTGGCGAGGCCCGGTGCGAGCATGCCCGCGCCCTTGGCCATGCCGCCGACCGTCCATCCCTCGCCCTCGGCGACGGCGGTCTTGTGCACGGTGTCGGTGGTCTTGATGGCGATGGCGGCCTTCTCGCCGCCGTGGGCGGACAGTTCGGCGGCGGCCTTCTCGATGCCGGGCAGGAGGGCGTCCATGGGCAGCCGGACGCCGATCAGTCCGGTGGAGGCGACGGCGATCTCCGCGGCGCTGTGCCCCAGGACGGCCGCGGCCTTCTCGGCGGTGGCGTGGGTGTCCTGGAAGCCCGCGGGGCCGGTGCAGGCGTTGGCGCCGCCGGAGTTGAGGACGACGGCGGAGACCCGGCCCCCCTTGAGCACCTGCTGGGACCACAGGACGGGCGCGGCCTTGACGCGGTTGGCGGTGAAGACGCCCGCGGCGGCCAGGCGGGGGCCCTGGTTGACCACGAGGGCCAGGTCGGGGCTGCCGCTGTCCTTGATCCCGGCGGCGATGCCCGCCGCCGTGAAGCCCTTGGCTGCCGTGACGCTCACTGGTGATGCTCCTTGTCCGTCGTCGTGTCCTGGGGGGCCGGGCACGGCGCGAGCCGTGCCAGGAGGGTGGCGAGTGCCCGGCGCACGGTCATGGCGCCACCCCGTTCGCCGGCAGTCCCAGCTCCTCCGGGAGGCCGAGGGCGATGTTCATGCTCTGCACCGCGCCGCCGGCGGTGCCCTTGGTGAGGTTGTCGATGGCGCTGACGGCGACGATGCGGCCGGCGGCCTCGTCGAGCGCCACCTGGACCAGGGCGGTGTTGGCGCCCTGGACGGCGGCGGTGGCGGGCCAGCGGCCCTCGGGCAGCAGGTGGACGAACGGCTCGTCCCCGTACGCCTTGGCGTACGCCTGCCGTACGTCGTCGGCGCTCACGCCGGGCCGGGCCTTGGCGCTGCAGGTGGCGAGGATGCCGCGGGACATGGGGGCCAGGGTGGGGGTGAAGGAGACGGTGACCTCCTCGCCGGCGACGGCGGTGAGGTTCTGGCCCATCTCCGGGGTGTGGCGGTGGCCCCCGCCGACGCCGTAGGGGCTCATGGAGCCCATGACCTCGCTGCCGAGCAGGTGCGTCTTGGCGGCCTTGCCGGCTCCGGAGGTGCCGGACGCGGCGACGATCACGGCCTCGGGCTCGGCGAGGCCGGCGGCGTACGCGGGAAAGAGCGCGAGGGTGACGGCGGTGGGGTAGCAGCCGGGCACGGCGATGCGCCGGGCGCCGCGCAGGGCGGCGCGCGCGCCGGGCAGCTCGGGCAGCCCGTAGGGCCAGGTGCCGGCGTGCGGGGTGCCGTAGAAGCGCTCCCACTGGCCGGCGTCCTTCAGCCGGAAGTCCGCGCCGCAGTCGACGACGAGCACGTCGTCGCCGAGTTCGGCGGCGACGGCCGCGGAGTGGCCGTGCGGGAGGGCGAGGAAGACGACGTCGTGCCCGGCGAGCGCCGCGGTGTCGGTCGGCTCCAGGATCCGGTCGGCGAGCGCCGGCAGGTGGGGCTGGAGCGTGCCGAGCGCCTGGCCGGCCTGGGAGTTGCCGGTGAGCGCGCCGATGCGGACCCGGGGGTGTCCCAGCAGCAGGCGCAGCACCTCGCCGCCCGCGTATCCGCTCGCACCGGCCACTGCCGCCCGTATCGCCGTCATCGGTGTCCTCCTCCGTGATGGCATGAATATACAAGTAGCAGCAGATCTATGCAATCAGCTTTTCGGAACCCACCCGGCGCCGCCACAAACGGAGGCCGCGCAGGGCGCCGCGGACCTCGTACGAACGGAAGACGGCCCAGCAGGCCAGCAGGGCGAGGGCGAACACCGGCAGCCAGAGCAGACGGGCGAGCACCCAGGCGGCGCCGTCCGGCGCGGTGTGCAGTCCGGGCAGCGGCCCGGCGGCGAGGAGGCCGAGGAGGGTGACGGCCATCATGGCCGTCTGATGCCACAGGAAGATCGTCATCGCGCGCAGATTGGGCAGGGCCACCGCCGCCCAGACGGCGGGCCGGCGCAGGGCGCGGCGCAGCGGGCCGAGCAGCAGCAGGGCGGCCCCGCACTGGGCCGCACCGAAGGCGACGGCCGCCAGGGTGGGCGGGTTGAGGTTGGAGACGGCCGCGCCCGGCACGCCCACCATGGAGGCCGGGTAGCCGGCCCACAGCACCAGCGCCACGGTGGTGGCGGTGCCGCCGATCAGCAGCGTCCAGCCGGTCGCCCGCCCGGACAGCCGGCCCCGGGCGCGGGCGGCGCCCAGGCAGTACGGCACGAGCCAGCCGGCCGCCACGGTGAGCCAGCCGGGCCACGCCGGGCCACCGAGCCCGAACCGCACCAGGTCCACGAGTGCCACGACGAGCAGGGGCCACACCGGGTGCAGCCGGGCCACCAGGGGCGTCGCCGCGGTCAGGCCCGTCAGAACCAGTAGGAACCACAGCGGCGAGAGGACCAGCTGCAGCAGGGTCCGTAGGGTCTCCGCATCCACCCCGCCGGCCGTCATGGCCGCCGCGGCGACGCCCCAGACCGCCGCCAGCACGCCGACCGGCCGCGCCAGGCGGGCCGTGCGGGCTCCCAGCCACTGCCGGTAGGACAGGCCGCGCTCGCGGGCGCGGGCGTGTCCGGTCGCGGCGACCTGGCCGCTGACGAGGAAGAACAGGGCGAGGGTCTGGAAGATCCAGGAGAGCGGCACCAGGTACGGCTGGTGTTGCAGGGGGCTGGCGCCGTGCAGCGTGCCGCCGTCGGCGACCAGGGCGGTGACCAGCCAGTGGCCGAGCACCACGCCGAGGATGCCCCACGCGCGCACGGCGTCCAGGGCCCGGTCGCGGCCGGGCGGGGTGGCGGCGTCGATGTGCCGGACGAGTGCGTGCACGGCGGGGTCCTTTCCGTACCGGACGTTCGAGTGCGGTACGGAAGGTAGGAAGCAGGCCGTGCGGCCGGCGCCCCGCCGGGGAGCCATCTTGCGGGTGGCTCCCTGGTACTACGGGTACGGGGTCGGGCGGCACCGGCCGGGTGTCACCGGCCCGCGTGGGCCAGCGCCAGCCGGCGTACCCCCTCCACCAGTTCGGCGGCGCCCGCCGCCGCCGCGAAGCACAGGCGCAGGTGGGGGGCGGGGGATTCGGCGGCGTAGAAGGGGCGGCCCGCCGTGACGGCGACGCCGGCGCGCAGCGCGGCGGCGGCCAGGGCGACCTCGTCGGTGCCGTCGGGCAGCCGGATCCAGACGTGGAAGCCGCCCGGTGGCACGAATTCGGGCGTGAAAGCAGGGAGCTGCCGGGCCAGTTCGGCGAGCAGTGTCTCCCGGCGGGAGCGCAGTTCGGTGGCGAGGGCGCGCCGGTGCCGGGCCCAGGAGGGCGAGCCGACGAGTTCGAGGGCGGCCTCCTGCAGGGGGCGGGCGACGAAGAAGCTGTCGACGACCTGGATGGCCTTCAGGCGCTCCAGGACCGGCCCGCGGGCGGCGAGGGCGCCGACGCGCAGGCTGGGCGAGGTGAACTTGGTCAGCGAGCAGACGTGGACGACGACGCCCTCGGGGTCCTCGGCGGCCAGCGGTGCGGGCAGCGGCGGGGCGTCCTCGTGGGCGAGGCGGCGGGCGAAGTCGTCCTCGACGACGAAGGCGCCCGCGGCGCGGGCGATGCGCAGGACCTCGCGGCGGCGGTCGGCGGCGAGCACGGTGCCGGTGGGGTTCTGGTAGAGGGGCTGGCAGACGAAGACCCGGGCGCCGCTGGCGCGGAACGCCTCGTCGAGCAGGTCGGGGCGCACCCCGTGGCCGTCCGTGGGCACGGGCACCGGGCGCAGTCCGAAGGCGCGGGCGGCGGCGAGCATGCCGGGGTAGGTGGGCGACTCCACCAGGACGGGGGCGCCGGGTGGGGCGAGGGCGCGCAGGGCGACGGTGAGGGCGCTCTGGCCGCCGGCGGTGATCAGTACGTCGGAGGGGGCGAGGGTGCCGCCGGGGCCACCGATCTCGCGGGCGAACCAGGCCCGCAGGTCGTGCAGGCCCTCCAGGGGCGGGCGGCCCCAGGCGCCGGGGCGGCGGCCGGCGCGGGCGAGGGCGGCGGCCAGCTCGCGCTCGGGCTGCAGGCCGGGGTGGAGGTAGCCGCCGCTGAGCTCGATGACGCCGGCCGGCGGTTCGGCGAGGAAGGGCCGGACCCCGGAGGAGTCCACGGACCGCGGCACCACCTCCTCCCCCGGCTCGGCGCTGAGGGCGACATGCTGCCACTGGGTGTCGGCGGGGCGCACGGCGGCCGGGCGGGGTGCGGCGCGGAAGGCCCCGGCGCCGGGGCGGGTGACGACCAGGCCCTCGCCGGCGAGGACGGCCAGGGCCCGGGAGACGGTGACCGGGCTCGCCCGGAAGCGTTCGACGAGGGCCCGGCTGGACGGAAGCTTCTCGCCCACCGAGTAGCGGTCGAGCTCTTTTCGCAGGATGTCTGCCAGCTCCGCCACGGTGCTACTGTCTCGCATGACAGCACAAGATAGCGCTACTCTCCCCGATGCGATAGCGGTGCGCAGCCCCGCCGCCCCCGGAGTGCGGGCCGGCACGCTGCTGGCCGCGCTCGGCGTGGTCGCGTTCTCCTTCACCTTCCCCTCCATCTCCTGGGCCATGGAGGGCCTCGGCCCCTGGTCGGCGGCGGCCTGGCGCGCCGCGCTGGCCGGCGCGGCCTCGGCCGTCGTCCTGCTCGTCACCCGCCCGCCGGTGCCCGACCGCCGGCTGTGGGGGCCGTTCGCGGTGGTCGCCGGCGGGGTGTTCCTCGGCTATCCCCTGCTGACCTCGCTCGCGCTGCACACCTCCTCCACCGCGCACGCGGCCGTGGTGGTGGGCCTGCTGCCGCTGACCACGGCGGCGTACGCGGCGGTGCGCTTTCGCACCCGGCACTCGCGGACGTTCTGGGCGGCGGCCCTGGCGGGGGCCGCCGTCGTGGCCGGCTTCGCCCTGCAGCAGAGCGGCGGCGCGCCCAGCACCGCCGACCTCTACCTCCTGCTGGCCCTGGTGGTGTGCGCGGCCGGCTACGCCGAGGGCGGGCGGCTGGCCCGGACGATGCCGGGCTGGCAGGTGGTGTGCTGGGCGGCGGCGGCCTGCCTGCCCCTGGCCGCCGTGGGCGCGGGTGCGGCGCTGTGGACCGAGCCGGTGCACCTGACCGGGCGCAGCGTGGCCGGGCTGCTGTGGGCCGTCGGCGGCTCCACGCTGCTGGGCATGGCCGTCTGGTACCGCGGCATGGCCATGATCGGGGTGGCCCGGGCGGGGCAGCTGCAGCTGGCCCAGCCGCTGCTGACCCTGCTGTGGTCCGTCACCCTGCTGGGCGAGCATCTGACGCCGGCCGCGCCGCTGGCCGCGGTGGCGGTGCTGGTGTGCATCGTGGTGACCCAGCGCGCGGATTCGTGAGGATTGCGCCCGTCCGCGGACGCGCCGCGCACCGCCGGTCGCCCTAGGCTGGGGAGAGACCGAGAGGACGTGTCTCACGGAAGGGGCACCGCCGATGCATGCGAGCAAGGGCGACCGGTTGGTCAGGCACGGCAGGGTGGTCGGCGAGCACGACCACATCGTGGAGGTCGTCGAGGTGCTGGGCACCAACGGCAATCCGCCCTACCGCGTCCGCGCGGAGAACGGGCACGAGACGATCATGACGCCGGGACCCGACTGCGTGGTGGACCACCGCAAGCACTCCGAGAAGTAGCGGCCGCACGGGCAGCCGCTCAGCGCGGTGGCCGCGCGCGGTGCGGGTAGTGGTCCCGCACCACGCGCGCCATCGCGCCGATGGGGTCCGCGACCACGTTCTTGGCGGAGAAGTAGACGTTGCCGAGCACCTCGGGGTGCTTGCGGGCCAGCGTCAGGTGCCGGGAGAGCTCGGCCGCGTCCTGCCAGGGGGCCGGCTGCGCCGGATCGCCCGCCCGGTACAGCGCCTCGCCGATGTACAGCTGCACGCCGGTGCCGCGCACCGTCTCGGCCCACCACGGCACGAGGCGGGCGTAGTCGGCGGCCGGAAAGCCGATGTGCCAGTAGCACTGGGGCACGATGTAGTCGATCCAGCCCTCGCGGACCCAGGTGCGCGTGTCCGCATGCAGGTCGTCGTAGGTCTGCACGCCCGCCCGGGTGTCCGAGCCGCGCGGGTCGGTGGTGCGGTTGCGCCAGACGGCGAAGGGGCTGACACCGAAGCGCACGTGCCGCTTGCGCTGCTTGATGCGGCGGCCGGTCTCCCGGATCAGGCGGTCGATGTTGTCGCGGCGCCAGGCGGCCCGGTCGGGGAAGCCGTGGCCGTAGCGCTGCCAGGCGGCGGTGTCGTCGAAGGTCTGCCCGGCCACGGGATAGGGGTAGAAGTAGTCGTCGAAGTGCACGCCGTCGAGGTCGTAGCGCCACACGGCGTCGAGGATCGCGTCCTGCACGAAGCGGCGCACCTCGGGCAGGCCGGGGTTGTAGTAGAGCTTGCCGCCGTAGCGCACCACCCACTCGGGGTGCACCCGGGCCGGATGGGCGGGCACCAGGCGGCTGGGGTCGGTGTGGTTGGCGATGCGGTACGGGTTGAACCAACCGTGCAGCTCCAGGCGGCGCTTGTGCGCCTCGCGCACCGCGAAGGCCAGCGGGTCCCAGCCGGGCGAGCGGCCCTGAGTGCCGGTCAGGTACTCCGACCAGGGCTCGTAGCGCGAGGGCCAGAAGGCGTCGGCCGTCGGGCGGATCTGCAGCAGGACCGCGTTCAGCCGCCGGGCCACCGCCGCGTCGAACAGGGCCAGCAGCTCGGCCCGTTGTCGTTCGGGCGGCAGGCCGGGACTGGAGGGCCAGTCGACGTTGACGACCGTCGCCGCCCACATCCCGCGGAACTCCCGCCGCGGCGCCGTACGTCCGCTCCCCTCCGGGGCGCCGAGCGCGGCCGCCTCACCGCTCGCCAGCATCGCCGTCATCGCGGTCGCGGCGGCCACCGTGAACCCTCTTCGGCTCATACGCCCCATATGCGGCCACGTCCTCTCCGGTCGTTGTCATGTGAGTCACATCGGTTCGAACAGAGCATGCCCGACCCGGCACCCTGCGCACCGCGCCCCGCGGAGTAACGTCTTTTCCAAAGGCGGCTGCCGGACGACCTTCGGCCACCCGCCGGTCGACAAGATCAGCGAAAGGCACGATGTGGTGACCGACATCGAACGCGTCGGAGTGGTGGGCTGCGGCCAGATGGGCGCGGGCATCGCGGAGGTGTGCGCCCGCGCCGGGCTGGAGGTCAAGGTCGCGGAGACCACCGGCGAGGCGCTGGAGCTGGGCCGGACCCGCCTGACCACCTCCCTGAGCCGGGCCGCCGAACGCGGCAAGATCACCGAGGAGGAGCGCGACGCCGCCCTGGGCCGCCTGAGCTTCACCACCGACCTCGGCGAATTCGCCGACCGCGACCTCGTCATCGAGGCCGTCGTGGAGAACGAGCAGGTCAAGACGGAGATCTTCCAGGTCCTCGACCAGGTGGTCACCCGGCCGGACGCCATCCTGGCCTCGAACACCTCCTCCATCCCGCTCGTCAAGCTGGCCGTGGCCACCTCCCGCCCCGACCAGGTGCTCGGCATCCACTTCTTCAACCCCGCCCCCGTGCAGCAGCTCGTCGAGCTGATCCCCGCCCTGACCACCGGCGAGGAGACCCTGCGGCGCGCCGAGGCCCTGGTCGGCAAGGTGCTGGGCAAGCACGCCATCCGCGCCCAGGACCGCTCGGGCTTCGTCGTCAACGCCCTGCTCATCCCCTACCTGCTGTCCGCGATCCGGATGTTCGAGTCGGGCATGGCCAGCCGCGAGGACATCGACAACGGCATGGAGCTGGGCTGCGCCCACCCCATGGGCCCGCTCAAGCTGGCCGACCTCATCGGCCTCGACACGGTCGCCTCGGTGGCCGACAGCATGTACACGGAGTACAAGGAGCCGCTGTACGCCGCTCCCCCGCTGCTGCAGCGCATGGTCGACGCCGGCCGCCTCGGCCGCAAGACCGGTTCCGGCTTCTACACCTACTGAGCCGTCCGCGCCGGACACACCGGGTCACCGGCGCACCCCCGCCTTCACACGGGGTGTGCACCGGTGACCCGCACATTCCACCCGCACACGCTCCCGTTCCGTCGCTCCGCGCGGTTGACTCGCCTCATCGGCACCACGCACGGACTCTTCGGAAGGGGTACGCACCGTGACCATCGATCCCGGGCACGCCGCCAGGTCGGCAGAGCTCGCGGAGCTCCGCCGCAGCCTCGATGTCGGCGTCATGCGCATCGACGGCCATCTGGCTCTCCTCACACAGCGCAGCGAACAGGCGGAACGTGACCTCACCGACGTGACGGAGCGCGTCCGCGCCCTGGAGCATGCCCGGTGGCCCCTGCCGTCGCTGGCGGCGCTGACGGGCGTCGCCGCGCTGGCCCTGGCCGTCTGGCAGGCCGCCGTCGGGCGGTAGCCACAAGGGCCGCGGGGAACTGCGCGATTCGGCCACGGACGGCCCGCGGGCGATGGATCAGCCCAGCCGGATGTGGTGCAGCAGCAACAGTGCCGCCGCCATGTTGGCGGCGGGCACCTCGCCACGAGCGATCAGGTCCGGCACCAGTTTCAGCGGCACCCACTCGCGGCGGTCCGACTCGAAGCCGTCCTCCGGGTCACCGATGTACTCCGCCTCGTCGGCCCAGTAGATGTGGTGCCGGGCATCGGTGAGCCCGTTCGACGGCTCCACGGACATGAGGTGCCTGAGCGGCCCCGGCCGCCAGCCGGTCTCCTCCTCCATCTCCCGGGCCGCGGCGCACGCGACGTCCTCGCCGTCCTCGACCACGCCGGCCGCGAGCTCCCAGCCCCAGTTGTCGGTGATGAACCGGTGCCGCCACAGCAGCAGGACCTCGTTGGCCGCGTTGACCACGGTGGCCACGGCGACGGGCCGCAGCCGGATGAGGAAGTGGTCGAGATGGCGGCCGTCGGGGAGCTCGACGTCGGCGAGATTGACCTGGAACCAGCGGTTCTCGTAGACGGTCAGCTCCTTGAGATTCTTCCAACGCACGTGTGTGCCACCTTCCGCCGAGGTGGCCACCGTCCGGGCGCTGTCTCGAACAGCACCTCTCACAACGGCACGCGCAACGCTCCGTCGATCAGTTCGGCGGCCTCGGCCGTGGCAGCGCACCCGCTTTCGACCAGGTGCTCGCGCACCGCACGGAGCCGGTCCCGTAAGCGCTGCGATTCCATGCCTCTCGCCTGCTCGGTCATCTCCCGTGCGGTGGCCACCGCCTTGTCCGCGTCTCCCTGACGCAGCTCGATGTGCGTGAGCATGGCGAGCCGGTGGACACGGCCCCGGTCGTGGGCGGGGGTGTCGACGGCCCGGTCCGCGTGCTCACGGGCGGGCCCGAGGTCGCCGAGGCTCAGCAGGGCCTCGGCGACCTGTACGTTCACCAGGCCGGGCTGGACGTAGCCGGTCTCGGCGGGTTCCCGGCCGCGGTGGATGCGCTCGGCGGCCGTCTCGGCCCGCCGGATGCAGGCCAGCGCGCCGGCGCCGTCGCCGAGCCGGGCGTAGGCCTTGGCCTGCATGGCGAAGAGGTCGGCGGCCAGCGCCGGGGTCAGACAGGAGCCGGCGGCGCGCACCGCCGACTCGGCGAAGGCGACCGCCTGCCGGTACTCCCCCATGAACAGCGACTGGTTGACCAGCAGCGCGATCACATAGGCCCCCAGGCCCCGGTCGCCGCTGGCCTTGGCCAGCCGCAGGGCCTGGTGGAAGTAGCGCTGGGCCAGGCCGTGCGCATCGGAGTCGTAGGCGCAGATGCCGGCGACGGCCACCAGCCCGCCGGTGGCCCGGTGCAGCTGACGGCCCATCGGGTCGGAGTAGCTGCCGCGCAGCAGGGGCGCCGCCTCGGCGTTGAGGAAGCCGACGACGCGCGAACGGGTCGCGACGCCACCGGCCTTGCGGTACATCTGCTCGTAGTGGGTGCGGGCCGCCCGGAGCATCTCGATGTCCTCCATGGAGACGCGGGTCGGTCCGCGGCGCGAGACGTCGGCGTCCTCGGGCGGGTTCTCCCACTCCCACACGGGGATGACGGCGGGGGTGCCGGTCACGGCCCGGGCCCGGACGACGTGTTCGCGCTGCTGCTCGTCGGAGCGCCACAGGGCGGTGGCGCGGTCGACGAAGCCGGAGAGCGGGGTGCCGGAGGGGCGCGGGGTGCCGGGGGTGCCCAGCCCTATGTCGTCGAGCGTCAGGGGGCGGTGCACCCGCTCGGAGAGCACCTCGCAGATCAGGTCGGGCACCTGGCCGCGGGGCCGCTGTCCCTTGAGCCAGCGGGCCACCGCCGTGTGCTCGTACCGCAACGCCAGGCCCCGGGCCCGGCCGGCCGCGTTGATGTGGGCGGCCAGGCCGGCGTGGGAGATTCCCGCCTCGTCGAGGACGGCGTCGAGGAGTGTGTTGGGCTCCATGCTTGCCCTCCGGTGCGCTCGATGGGATCAGCGTAGTGCTGATCGGTTCGCACGGGGTGTGAACAGGCCAGGGGCCCGTGCGGGCCCGCGGCTCAGCCGCGCAGGCAGGGCCGGGCCGGCGGCTCGTGGCCGAGCGGCACGGGCTCGTACGCGGGCACGGGCTCGCGGTCGTTGCGCAGGGCCAGCAGGGCGAAGTCGTCGGCGAGCAGGCCGCCGGTGTGCCGCAGCAGGGCGCCCTGGACGTGGTCGACGACCGCGGCCGGGGCGGCCGGCGTGCCCCGGGCGGCCTCGGCGAGCGCGTCGGGCAGCGGGAAGAAGGCGCCGGTGGCGTCGCGGGCGTCCTCGGCGCCGTCGGTGTGCAGCACCAGCACCTCGCCCGGCAGCAACCGCTCGGCGGCGTGCACCGGCGGCTCGGCGGGCAGCGGGAACATGCCCAGCGGGGGCAGCGGGTCGCCGGGGGCGAGGGCGACCGCCCGGGGCGGGGCGGGGGTCAGCCGGTACGGCCAGGGGTGGCCGCAGTTGAGCAGCGCGAGCCCGCCGTCCTCGCGGACCTCCAGCAGCAGGACGGTGACGAAGTCCTCGGCCGGGTGCGCGTCGGCGGCGGCCTGCTCCGTACGGGCCCGGTCGCGCAGGTGACGGTGCAGGGCGCGCTCCAGGCGGCGCAGCACCCCGCGCAGGGAGCTCTCGTCGTGGGCGGCCTCGCGGAAGCTGCCGAGCAGCGCGGCCACGGTGGCCAGGGCGGGCAGGCCGTGCCCGCGGACGTCGCCCATCACCACCCGCAGCCCGTGGGCGGTGGCCTGCACCTCGTACAGGTCGCCGCCCATCAGGGCACCGCGGCTGGCGGAGAGGTGGCCGCCGGCCAGGGCGATGCCCTCCAGGTGAGGCGGCAGCGGGCGCAGCAGGGCGTGCTGGGCGGTGGCGGCGACCTCGCGGACGCGCTCCAGCTCCTGGGCCAGGCGGCGGCTGCGGCCGGTGGTGAGGTAGCTGGCGGCGATGACGGCGAGGATGGCGCAGCAGGTGCCGAGCCGGCTGCCGCCGTCGGCCCGGCCGGTGGGGCCGAGCGGCACGAGGGCGAACAGGGCGCAGCCGCCGCCGAGGACGACGCACTGCCGGCGGCCGGTGCCGGCGCAGGCGATGGCGGGGGCTGCGGCGAGGAGCTGGAGGAAGCGGGCCCCGAGGGGGCTGGCGAGCTCCCAGGCGACGACGCCGAGCACCCACAGGCCGGGCAGGGCGAACACCAGGCCCCGCCAGCAGCGATGTGCTCCCGTACGGATCATGCCGGCGGCCCCCCAAAGCAGCAATGACGCGCCCGATTCTTGCGGAGGGGGCGGGAGGAAGTAACGACCTGAGGGAGCGATTCCACCCCATTGAGTGATGCCCTGTCGCTGCCTCGCTGATGGGGTGTGAGACGCCGAGGGGCGCCCCGGGAATCCGGGGCGCCCCTCGGGCGGTGGGTGCGGCGGTTACGCGCCGCGCAGCACCGCGCCGGTGCGCTCGACCGCGGCCTGCACGGCCGCCTCACGGGCCGCGCTGGCCTCGTCGGCGGTCAGCGTGCGGTCCGCGGCGCGGAAGCGCAGCGCGTAGGCCAGCGACTTCTTGCCGGCGCCGAGCTGGGCGCCGGTGAAGACGTCGAACAGGCGCAGCGACTCCAGCAGCTCGCCGGCGCCGGCCCGCAGGGCGGCCTCGACGTCCCGGGCGGCGACGGACGCGTCGACGACGAGCGCGACGTCCTGGGTGGCGACGGGGAAGGCCGACACCTTCGGCGCCTGCACCGCACCGGTGCCGGCGCGCTCCAGCACATCCAGGTCGATCTCCATCGCGCAGGTGCGCTCCGGCAGGCCGAAGGCCTTCACGACGCGCGGGTGCAGCTCGCCGGCGCCGCCGACGCGCACCTCCTCGCCGCCGGTGGCGACGAACAGCGCGGCGCAGCGGCCCGGGTGGAACGGCGCCTGCTGGTCCTGGCGGACGATCAGCTCGACACCGGCCTCGCGGGCGACGATGCGGGCGGCCTCGATCGCCTCCGCCCAGGTGGCCGGGCGGCCCTTGCCCCACCAGCCGTCGCGCTCACCGGCGCCGGCGAGGACGACGGCCGCGTGGCGCGGCTGCCGGGGCAGCGCGGCGTTCAGCCCCGCGACCTCCTCGTCGGTGGGCCGGCGGTCGACGGGCAGCCGGACGGCGGCGCCCTCCTCGCCGGTGGGCAGGAAGACCAGGCCGGTCTCGAAGAGCGCGAGGTCGTGCTCGCCGCGGCTGTCGTTGCGGCGCAGGGCGGCGAACAGCCCCGGCAGCAGCGTGGTGCGCAGCGCCGGCTCGGCCTCGGAGAGCGGGTTGGCCAGGCGCACGGTGGACCGGCGCGCGTCGTCGGCCTCCAGGCCCAGGTGGTCCAGGGCCCAGTCCCCGATGAAGGGGTAGTTGAGCACCTCGGTGTAGCCCGCGCCGGCCAGCGCCCGGCCGGTGCGGCGGTGCAGCCGCTGGCGGTGGGTCAGGCCGCGGCCCGCAGGGGGCTTGGGCAGGGTGGCCGGCAGGGCGGCGTAGCCCTCCAGCCGGATGACCTCCTCGGCGAGGTCGTTGGGGTCGGTGAGGTCCGGGCGCCAGCTGGGCACGGTGACGATCAGCTCGTCCTGCCCGTAGACGTCGCAGCCGACCTCCTGCAGGCGGCGCACCACGGTCTCGCGGCCGTACTCGACGCCGGCGACGCGGTCGGGGTGGTCGGCGCGCATCGGGATCGTACGGGGGCCGCTGGGCGCGACGACCTCGGTGACGCCGGCCTCGGCGGTGCCGCCGGCGAGCAGCACCAGCAGGTCGACGGCGCGCTGGGCGGCCGCGGAGGTCGCCTGCGGGTCGACGCCGCGCTCGAAGCGGCGGGATGCCTCGGTGGAGAGCTTGTGCCGGCGGGCGGCCCGGGCGATGGCGACCGGGTCGAAGTGCGCGGCCTCGATGACGACCTCGGTGGAGCCCTGGGTCGCGCCGTGGTCGGCGATCTCGGTGTCGGCGCCGCCCATGATGCCGGCGAGGCCGATGGGGCCGCGCTGGTCGGTGATGACCAGGTCCTCGGCGTCCAGCACGCGCTTGGTGCCGTCGAGGGTGGTGAGCTTCTCGCCGGCCTCGGCGCGGCGCACGCCGATCGCCCCGTCCAGGCGGGAGCGGTCGTAGGCGTGCAGCGGCTGGCCCAGTTCGAGCATCACGTAGTTGGTGATGTCGACGGCGAGGGAGACCGGGCGCATGCCGGCCTTCTGCAGGCGGCGCTGCAGCCAGATCGGGGAGCGGGCCTCGGGGTCGATGCCGGTGACCGTGCGGGCGGTGAAGCGGTCGCAGCCGGAGGGGTCGGCGACGGTGACCGGGTGGCCGTAGCTGTTGGGCGCGGGCACGTCCAGCAGGGCCGGGTCGCGCAGCGGCAGGCCGTAGGCGGTGGCGGCCTCGCGGGCGATGCCGCGCAGGGACAGGCAGTAGCCGCGGTCGGGGGTGACGGCGATGTCGAGGACCTCGTCGACGAGCTGCAGCAGCTCGATGGCGTCGGTGCCGACCTCGTGCTCCGGGGAGAGCACGATGATGCCGTGGGTGCCGTCGTCGCCCATGCCCAGCTCGTCGCCGGAGCAGATCATGCCGCGCGAGACCTTGCCGTAGGTCTTGCGCTCGGCGATGGCGAAGTCACCGGGCAGCACGGCGCCGGGCAGCGCCACGACGACCTTGTCGCCGACGGTGAAGTTGCGGGCGCCGCAGACGATCTCCTGCGGCTCGCCGGTGCCGTTGGCCTGCCCGACGTCGACGGTGCAGAAGCGGATGGGCTTGCGGAAGCCCTCCAGCTCCTCGATGGTGGCGACCTTGCCGACGACGAGGGGGCCGGTGATGTCGGAGCCGAGCTGCTCGACGCGCTCGACCTCCAGGCCGGCGGCGATGAGCTTGGCCTGCACGTCGCGGCCGGTCTCGCCCGCCGGCAGGTCGACGTATTCCCGCAGCCAGGAAAGCGGGGCGCGCATCAGATCTCCATCCCGAACGGCCGGGTGAAGCGCACGTCACCCTCGACCATGTCTCGCATGTCCTCGACGTTGTGGCGGAACATCAGCATCCGCTCGATGCCGAACCCGAAGGCGAAGCCGCTGTACTTCTCCGGGTCGATGCCCGCGGCGATGAGCACGCGCGGGTTGACCATGCCGCAGCCGCCCAGCTCGATCCAGCCCTCGCTGGAGCAGGTGCGGCAGGGGCGCCCGGGGTTGCCCACCGACTCGCCGCGGCAGACGTAGCACTGCATGTCGAGCTCGGCCGACGGCTCGGTGAAGGGGAAGTAGTTCGGGCGCAGCCGCGTGGTCAGCCCCTCGCCGAACAGCGAGCGCACCATGTGCTCGATGGTGCCCTTGAGGTCGGCCATGGTCAGGCCCTCGTCGATGGCGAGGAGCTCGACCTGGGTGAAGACGGGGGTGTGGGTGGCGTCCAGCTCGTCGGTGCGGTAGACGCGGCCCGGGCACACCACGTACACGGGCGGCTCGCGGTCGAGCATGGAGCGGACCTGCACCGGGGAGGTGTGGGTGCGCATGACCACGCCGGATTCCGCCCCCGCGGCGGAGCCGCTATCGGCACGAGCGTCCTTGCCCTGGACGAAGAAGGTGTCCTGCATGGCGCGGGCCGGGTGGTCCGGCTCGAAGTTCAGGGCGTCGAAGTTGAACCACTCCGCCTCGACCTCGGGGCCCTCGGCGACCTCGTAGCCCATGGCCACGAAGATGTCCTCGATGCGCTCGCAGAGCGTGGTGATCGGGTGCCGGGCGCCGGTGGGCAGGCGGTCGTACGGCAGGGTGACGTCCACCGCCTCCTCGACCAGGACGCGCGCGTCGCGCTCCGCCTCCAGCTCCGCCTGCCGGGCGGCGAGGGCCTTGGTGACGGCACCGCGGGCCATGCCCACGCGCTTGCCGGCGTCGGCCTTGGCCTGCGGGGGCAGGGCGCCGATCTCGCGGTTGGCGAGGGCGAGCGGGGACCGGTCGCCCATGTGGGCGGCCTTGGCCTCCTTGAGGGCTTCGAGGTCGGCGGCCGCGGCGAAGGCGGCGAGCGCCTCGTCCCGCATGCGCTCGATCTCTTCCGGTTTCAGTGCCTCGACCTCGACAGGGTCGTACGACTTATTGGGTGCCGACATCTCTTCCCGTGCTTCCGATTAGCTGGCGTGGAGCTTGGCTGCGCTGCGCGGCTCGGCCCTTCCTTGGCCAAAGGTGGTGCCAAAGGTGCCAAAGGTCGAGTCTAAGGGTCCCATGCGGTGGGGCGGGCCCGCGGGCCGTCGCTCGCGGCCCCGCCCGCGCCTCCGCTCAGGCCTGGGTGAAGAACGCCGGGGCGGCCACGGGCAGCGTGAAGCGGAACTGGGCGCCGCCCCGGGCGGCCCGCCCCACCGTGATCGTGCCGCCGTGGGCCTCCACGATGCCCTTGACGATGTACAGCCCGAGGCCGGTGCCGCCGCGTTTGGACCCGCGCCAGAAGCGGGTGAAGACGCGGGCCATGGCTTCCTCCGGAATGCCGGGGCCCTCGTCGCTCACGGTGACCGCCGTCCCTGCGGCGCGGGCCTTCAGCTGTGCTGGTGACACCTCTATGGTGACGACTCCCTCGCCGTGGCGCACGGCGTTTTCCAGGAGGTTGCCGAGGACCTGGTCGACCTTGTCGGGGTCGGCCCACAGCTCGGGCAGCGGCTCGGTGACCTCGATCCGGAAGCGGTCGGGGCGCAGCCCGGCGCGGGTGTAGGCCTCGACGTGCCGGCGCACGGCGGCGGCCATGTCCACGGGCTGCCGGCGCACCTCCAGGCGCCCGGAGTCGATGCGGGAGATGTCGAGCAGCTCGGCGATGAGCCGGGTGACGCGGTCGGCGTCGGCGTCGACGGTCTGCAGCATCAGCTGCTTCTGATCGTCGGTGAAGCGCTCCCACTTCGCCAGCAGCGTGGCCGTGAAGCCCTTGACGGAGGTCAGGGGCGAGCGCAGCTCGTGCGCGACGGTGGCGATCAGCTCGGCGTGGCTGCGCTCGGTGCGCCGGCGTGCCTCGGTGCCGCGCAGCTGGACCACGAGCCGGACGACGGGGCCGCCGGGGTGCTCGCGCACGTAGCGGGCGGAGACGAGCACCTGCCGGCCGCCGGGCAGCAGCAGATTGCGCTCGGGCTGGCCGGTGCGGGTGGCCAGGCCCCCGTACGGGTCGGTCAGCGCCCACCAGCGGCGGCCGTCGAGGTCCTCCAGGGGCAGCACGGCCTCCAGCTGCCGGCCGACCGCGTCGGCGGCGCGCACCGCGGTGATCCGCGCGGCGGCGGCGTTGAAGCAGGTCACGCGGCCGGCGGCGTCGGCGACGACCAGCCCGTCGGGCAGGTCGTCGGCGCTGACGACGGCAGGCGTGAGGGACCCGTGAGCGCCGGACGAGGCGGTCGGACAGGTGCCGACCACCGCGCTCCCGGAAGTCCTGACGTTCCTCATACCGCACCCCCTCCCGAGCCCCCGGAGCGCCACCCTACTAGCTGGAGGTCACGGAGCGGCACCCTCCGGACGCGCGCTGCGCACGGGCGGAGGCGTACAGGCACACCGCGGCGGCGGTGGCGAGGTTCAGAGACTCGGCCTTGCCGTGGATCGGCACCCGCACCACCGCGTCGGCCAGCGCCCGGGTCTCCTCGGGCAGGCCCCAGGCCTCGTTGCCGAAGATCCAGGCGGTGGCGTCGCCCATGGCGCCGCGGTCGAGCTCGGCGTCCAGGTCGCGGTCGCCGGCGCCGTCGGCGGCCAGGATGCGCACGCCCGCGGCCTTCAGCCCGCGCACGGCCTGCTCGACGGGGACGCCGACGGCCACCGGCAGGTGGAAGAGGGAGCCGACGGAGGCCCGTACCGACTTGGGGTTGTACAGGTCGACCGAGGCGTCGGTGAGCACGACGGCGTCGGCGCCGGCGGCATCCGCGCAGCGCAGCACGGTGCCGGCGTTGCCGGGGTCGCGCACATGGGCCAGGACGGCCACCAGGCGGGGGCGGGCGGCGAGGATCTCGTCGAAGGGCGAGTCCAGGAAGCGGCAGACGCCGACCAGGCCCTGGGGGGTGACGGTCTGCGACAGGTCGGCGATCACGTCGTCGCAGGCGAGGTGGAAGCGCACCCCGGCGGCGCGGGCGGCCTCGACGATCTCGGTGTGGCGCTCGGCGGCCTCGACGGTGGCGAAGAGCTCGACGAGGGTCGGCTCGCCGCCGCTGGTGTGGGCGATGGCCTCGCGCACCGCCTGCGGGCCCTCGGCGATGAACCGGCGCTCCTTGACCCGGGAACTGCGCTTGGCCAGCTTGCGCGCGGCGACGACGCGGGGGGAGCGCGGGGAGATCAGCTCGGGGGTGCCCATGGGCGGCGGCTCACTTCACTGGGACGAACGGGTACGGGGAGGGGGCCCGGGGAGGGGCCAAACGCCAGCGGACCCGCAGGCCGCGGGGGCCTGCGGGTCCGCTGGACGCCTCGCGGGCGCCGGATCAGGCGGCGGCCTTCGGGGCGTTGACGTCGGCCGGCAGCGCCTTCTGGGCCACCTCGACGAGCGCGGCGAACGCGTTCATGTCGTTGACAGCGAGCTCGGCCAGCATCTTGCGGTCGATCTCGATGTTGGCGGCCTTCAGACCCTGGATGAGGCGGTTGTACGTCATGCCGTTCTGGCGGGCAGCGGCGTTGATGCGCTGGATCCACAGCTGACGGAAGTCGCCCTTGCGCTTCTTGCGGTCGTTGTAGTTGTAGACCAGCGAGTGGGTGACCTGCTCCTTGGCCTTGCGGTACAGGCGGGAGCGCTGACCGCGGTAGCCGCTGGCCTGCTCGAGGATCGCCCGGCGCTTCTTGTGCGCGTTGACTGCGCGCTTGACGCGTGCCACTTGATTAACTCCTTGTAGCGGGGCCGTGGTGCGTTCTCACACGGCCCGGAAACGATTGGGTCCCGGTGTGTCGTTCAGGCGCCGTGGCGCCGGACGTCACTTGCCGAGAAGCTTCTTGATCTTCGCGGCGTCGGCCGGGGCCATCTCGGCGTTGCCGGTGAGGCGACGCGTCAGGCGGGACGACTTGTGCTCGAGCAGGTGGCGCTTGCCAGCGCGCTCACGCAGCACCTTGCCGGAGCCGGTGACCTTGAAGCGCTTCTTGGCACCGCTGTGCGTCTTGTTCTTCGGCATAGCGCCGTTCTCTCCTCGTCGGTGGCACTCCCGGGCCCGGGTGGGGGCGCACTGGAGCGTCATCTTGTTCGGGTTGCTTCCCGGAGCGTTACCGCCCCGGGGCGATCCGGGGCCGAAAACCGGCCCCGGGATCACGCCTCTGCGTCTGCGGGCTCCTCGGCGGCGGAACCGCCCTGGCGCTCCGCCTTGCGGGCGGCCTGCGCCTCGCGGGCCTCGGCCATCGCCTCGGTCTTCTTCTTGTGCGGACCGAGAACCATGATCATGTTGCGGCCGTCCTGCTTGGGGTTCGACTCGACGAAACCCAGCTCCTGGACGTCCTCCGCGAGGCGCTGCAGCAGTCGGTAGCCCAGCTCGGGGCGGGACTGCTCACGGCCACGGAACATGATCGTGATCTTGACCTTGTCGCCCTGCTTGAGGAACCGGACGACGTGACCCTTCTTGGTGTCATAGTCGTGCGGGTCGATCTTCGGCCGGAGCTTCATCTCCTTGATGACCGTGTGCGCCTGGTTCTTGCGCGCCTCACGGGCCTTCATGGCCGACTCGTACTTGAACTTCCCGTAGTCCATGAGCTTGCAGACCGGCGGGCGTGCGTTCGCCGCCACCTCGACCAGGTCGAGGTCGTACTCCTGCGCAAGCTCCAGTGCCTTGGCAAGCGGCACGATGCCGACCTGCTCGCCACTGGGACCGACAAGTCGCACCTCGGGGACGCGGATCCGGTCGTTGATGCGGGGCTCGGCGCTGATGGGGCCTCCTCGGTAGCACCACGCGGCGCCCTCGCGGGAGCCACGTCACGTCTTTACGTAGACCAACCGCGCCGGCACAACAAAAATGCCCCGACGGGCACAGGCGGGGCTCCATGAAACCGGAACACCGCCACGGCATGCCGCGGGGCGCATCGGACGGCTCCATCGTCCGTACGGAACGATGGCGGCCGTCTGACCGGAAGACCTGCCGACCCGTGGTCGGCGAGGTGGGAGATCGGAGCTCCACTTGTGGGCCGGGCCCGTGTGGGTCACACACGTGTCCAGCCGGTCGTTGCACAACTCTATCAGCTGGTGAGCGGGCATGCGAACCAGTGGCGAACCGATACGGCTACGGGACGTATCGTGTCGCCCATGAGCGACACGACGCCCACCGGCCCCACGGGCAACCACGACGAGCCCCCGGCCCAGGACACGGCCCCCGACTTCGACGCCATGACCCGCGACATCGCGGACGTGCCCGCCGTCGAGGTGATCACCACGGTCGCCGTGCACCTGATGAGCGCGGCGGCGGTCAACCTCGGACTCGCCGAGGAGGGCGAGGAGCACAAGGACCTCGACGAGGCCCGCAAGCTGATCACCGCCCTCGCCGGGCTGGTCACCGCCAGCGCCACCGAGGTCAGCAACTTCCACGCGGCCCCGCTGCGCGACGGCCTGAAGTCGCTGCAGCTGGCCTTCCGCGAGGCCTCCGTCGTCCCGGACGAGCCGGGCCAGGGCCCCGGCGAGAAGTTCACCGGCCCGGTCTACGCCTGACCGCGGTCGCCCCCGGACCCGGTCGCCGGGCCGCCCTCGTCATTGGCCCGCCCGCCGAAGTGCGGGCGGTCCGGCCGCCCCTCGCCCGGGCCGGCCAGCGGCTCCGGCTCGGCGACGTCGTCCGCCACATTGGCCCGGCCGTGCGGCGGGTGCGTCACCCGGTTCGCGCCCGCGGCCAGCGCGGCACCGATCAGCGGGGCGACGATGAACAGCCACAGCTGCGAGAGCGCCGCGCCACCCGCGAAGAGCGCCGGCCCCAGGCTGCGGGCCAGGTTCACCGAGGTGCCCGTCAGCGGCACGCCCACGATGTGCACCACGCCCAGCGCCAGGCCGACGGCCAGCCCGTCGAAGCCGACCATGGCCACCCGGTGGGTCACCGACAGCCACACGAAGACGAACAGGAAAGTCATCACGACCTCCGCCAGGAACGCGCCCCCGGCCCCCAGGTGCACCGCCGAGCGGTCCCCGTAGCCGTTGCTGCCGAAGGCGCCGTCCGTCTTGAGCCCCGGCACCTGCTTGGCCAGCAGGAAGAGCACCGCCGCGCCCACGATCCCGCCCACCAGCTGCGCGATCCAGTACTCGATCGCCGTGTGCAGGGAGATCCGGCGCTGCAGCAGCATCCCCAGCGTCACGGACGGATTGAGATGACAGCCCGAGACCGGGCCGACGGCGTACGCGAGGGCCAGAAGAGTGAAGCCGAAGGCCAGCGCGATACCGAGCACGCCGATGTAGTCGGCGGCGAGGACCACCGATCCGACGGCGAAGAAGACCAGCAGCGCCGTACCGAGGAACTCGGCGCCGATCGTACGGGTCGTGACCGGGTCGAGGCGCTCAAAGGCCGGTTTCACGTTCTTCAGGGCGTCCATGGCGTCCTCCCGAGGATCTCGTGGACCGTCCACCTCGCATTGTCGGACGATCCCCCTCCGGGCGCCTGCCGAGCCCTTGCCGGTCAGCGGCGGTAGAACGCCTCCCCGGCCCCGCCGGCCGCACCGGCCCCCGGCGGCAGCAGCGCCAGATCCAGGCCCCGTACGAGCCGGGCGCGCAGCACCTCGTCCCCCGCCAGCCCCTCGGCGACCGCCCGCAGCACCTCCTGGGCGGCGGCCTGCGGATCCGCCTCGACGGCCAGCGTGCCGTCCGCCTCCGCCGAGGCCACCAGGAACGCACGCAGCACCCCCGGACACCCCGCCAGCACCGCCCGCAGCGCCTCCGTCACGGCCGGATCCGCCAGCGGATCGGCACTCTCCCGGCCCTCCGCCAGCGCCAGCAGCGCCGGGCCGGTCAGCGGGTAGGCGACGGGGCCGGCCAGGTCGAGGACGATCGTGTCCGCCTTCTCGTGCGCGGCGGCCTGCAGCGCCTGGTGCAGCGGCACCGCCACGGGGCGCGCGTCCGCGCGCCACCGCCGGAGCGTCTCCATCGAGGTGAACGCGGGCAGCGCCCGCCGGCCGTCCGGCGCCTGCAGCGTCGGCACGGCCATGTCGCTGGTCTTCTCCCGCTTCAGCCCGTCCGGGCCCTCCTCGACCTCCCCGAGCACCGCCACCACGGGCACCAGCAGCCGCGCCCCGCGCAACGCCCCCAGCACCCGCCGTTCGGCCCCCGCCCCCCGCTCGGCCCCCCACGCGGCCAGCGCCGCGGCCAGTGCGGGATCGGCGGAGCCGTCGTCGTCGGAGAAACCGGGATCGGGAATGTTCTTGAGCGCCACGCCCCGAGGGTATCCGGTGCGCTTGCGGCTACCGCCGCCGCGTGGGCGCGGCAAGCCAGCAGGGCACCCGCAGGCGGCTGCCGTGCCGCGTTCGACTGCGGGCCGGCAGTGGCTGAGCGCGCCCACGCGGCGGCAGCCGCAGATCAACACTGCCCCGCGCCCCTACGGGGCGCAACCGCTGCTCGACGGCGGCCCCGTCAGGGGCGCGGGGAACTGCGCGACAAGCCACCACGCACCCGCAGGTGGCTGCCGTGCTGCGCCCGGGGCCCGGGGTAGCACCTCGTCTGCGGGCCGCCGGTGGCTGAGCGCGCAGTTCCCCGCGCCCCTGACGGGACACTGCACCCGCCGGGCGGGCCCTAGGCGCGGCGGCGCCGGAGCAGGGCCGCCGTGCAGAGCAGGAGCACGCCCGCCGTGCCGGCCGCGAGTGCCGGCGCCGTGAGGCGGAACGCCGAGGTCGCGGGGCCGCCGGCGTGGGGGCCGTCGGCGAAGTAGCGGGGTGCGGGCGGCGGGGGCGGATCCGCCGGCAGGGCGCGGGCGCGCGCCAGGGCGGCGGCCGGGTCGATCAGGCCCGCCCCCAGGTCGTCGCTGCGGCCTCCGTCGGGGGCGTTCTTGGCCGTCGCCGTCAGGACGCGCCGCACCTGCGCCGCCGTCAGTCCGGGGCGTGCCGCCTTGAGCAGGGCCACCGTGCCGGAGACGAACGCGGCCGCCGCGCTCGTGCCCCATCCCTCGTAGTAGCGGCGGTCCGGGTCGGCGATCACGACGTCGACGCCGGGGGCGCTGACGGTGGCGTACCAGCGGCGGGTGGAGAAGGGGGCGCGGTTGCCGTAGCGGTCGACGGCGGCCACCGCGATCACGCCGGGGTAGGCCGCCGGGTAGGAGACGTGGTCGCCGTTCTCGCCGCCGTTGCCCGCCGAGGCGACGACCACGGCGCCCTTGCGCAGGGCGTACTGCACGGCGGCGTCCTCGCGCGGCTCGGGGTGGGCGGTGTCGCTGTCGTCGCCGAGGGAGAGGTTGATGACGTCGGCGCCGTGGTCGGCGGCCCAGCGGATGCCGTCGGCGAGGGCGCTGCCGCGGGCCCCGCGGGCCCGTGAGCGGGCCGGGTCGCCGTCCTCCAGGATGACGCGCACCGGCAGGATCCTGGCCTGCGGCGCCACTCCGACGACGCCGTCGGCGTCCGCGTCGCCGTGCCCGCGGCCGGCGATGATGCCGGCCATGGCCGTGCCGTGCCGGGCCCAGGCCCGCTCGCCGGGTTCGGCGCCGAAGCCGACCAGGTCCTTGCCGGGCAGTACCCGGCCGCGCAGGTCGGGGTGGGTCTCGTCGACGCCGGTGTCGAGGACGGCCACGGTGACGCCGGCGCCCTTGGTGGTGCGCCACGCGTCCTGCACGCGCAGCGCGTCCAGGGCCCACTCCTGGGTGCGTATGGCGTCGGCCCGCGCGGGGGGTGCGGCCAGTACGGCCACGGCGAGGGTGCCGGCGAGGGCCGCGAGGGCGCGGCGGCGGGCGGTCACGGGTTCTCCGGCTCGCGTCCGTGGGCCGCGTCGCGGAAGGCGCGTTCGGCCGCGTCGGCCAGGGCGCGTGCGTCGTGTCCCAGGCCCGCCTGGGCGGGGACCTCGGTGGCACCGGGTTCGACGGCCCCGGACGCCGGCTGGGGGACCACGCCCGTGCGGGCGTCGGCGAAGCCGGAGACGGCGTAGACGACGGCCGGGACGTCCGTCAGGACGCTGATGTGCCAGCTGGCCCGCTGGGCGTCCGCGAAGCCGGCGGCCGGCGTGCCCGGTACGGCGTACGGGCGGGGCATCAGGTCCGCGCGCCGGTCGAGGTGCTCGCCGGCGAAGCGGTCGCGCAGCGCGTTCATGGCCGGCGCGTCGGCCTCGGTGACCAGCACGCCGACCGTGGTGACGGTCGACGACGTGGCGTCGGTGTAGGTCGCGCGCAGCAGCCGTTTGCAGCCGACGGGCGCGAGGGCCTTGGCGAGCAGGGGGTCGAAGACCTTGGCGCAGCCGCTGTCGGGGGCGACTCCCACGCGGTTCCAGTCGCGCGGGGCGCCGCCGGGCCCGGCCGCCTCGGCGTGCACGGCGGGCGGGAAGAGCCGGTCGACGGGCACGTCGCGCCAGACGGTGGCGCCTCGTGCGTACGCCTGCTCCTCGGCCGAGCCGCCCACGTCGTCGGCGGCGAGGCAACTCCCGGCGACGGCCCCGGCGATGAGGCCCAGTCCGAGGACGAGGCACAAGGCGACCCCGAGAGCCCCGCGCCGCCGCTCCCCTGCGGGGGGCTGGGCGGGGGCGGGGTGCGGCTGCCCGTACACCGCGGGCGCGACGGTGGGCTGCGGCGGCACCGCGACTCCGGCGACAGCGGGCATCCCTGCGGGGTGCACCGGCCGCGCGGCCATGGCGGCGGGCGGCGCCGCAGCGTGGGGAACCGCCTCGGGTGCGGCCGTGCGCGCCGAAGGTGGGGCAACCGCCTGAACGGCACCGAGGGGACGCCCCGGGGACGGTGCCACCGGCGCCGCCGGTGCCGGTCGTACGGGAAGCCCGGGGGCAGACGGCACGGCAGACGGCTCCGCTTCGGTGCTCACCCTGCGCTTCCCCTCGTCAGCCGGCTCGTCGCAACCCCTGAAATGAGTACGGAACCGCCCTATGCCGGACATGCGCCCCGGCCTGGCAAGGCCGCGGCGTGCGCGCCACTTTACGGTGCCCGGTACGGGGCCTGCCATTCACCCGAGGCGCCGCCTCTACCCAGGCTCGGCACGCTCTGGCAGGCTGCGCGCCATGTCGTCCGAGCGAGCACGTCTCGACAAGGCCACCGCACATCTGGACGCTCCGCTCGCGGTGGTGGATCTGCGGGCGTTCGACGCGAATGCCGCCGATCTGGTGCGCCGGGCCGGTGGGAAGCCGGTGCGGGTGGCGAGCAAGTCGGTGCGCTGCCGGGCGCTCTTGGAGCGGGTGCTGGCGCGCGAGGGGTTCGCCGGGGTGATGGCCTACACGCTCGCGGAGGCGCTGTGGCTGGCGCGTTCGGGGGTGGAGGACGTGCTGGTGGCCTATCCGTCGGCCGATCGCGCCGGGTTCGCGGAGCTGACGGGCGATGCGAAGCTGGCGGGTGCGGTGACGGTGATGGTGGACGATCCGGCGCAGCTGGCGTGGATGGAGGCGGCCCGTACGGGGGGCGAAGAGGTGCGGGTGTGCCTGGAGTTGGACACCTCGCTGCGGCTGCTGGGCGGGCGGGTGCGTGTCGGTGCGCTGCGGTCGCCGGTGGCGAGTGCGGAGCGGCTGGCGGAGCTGGCGGGGGCGGTGGCCCGCCGGCCGGGGTTCCGTCTGGTGGGGCTGATGGCCTATGAGGCGCACGTGGCCGGCGTGGGGGATGCGGTGGCGGGGCATCCGCTGCGGTCGCGGGCGGTGCGGTGGATGCAGTCCGTGGCGCGTGACCGGCTGGCGTCCTTGCGGGCGCGGGCGGTGCGGGCGGTGCGGGAGGTCGCGGAGCTGGAGTTCGTCAACGGTGGCGGTACGGGCAGCGTGCAGTACACGGCGGCGGAGGCCGTGGTGACGGAGGTCGCCGCGGGGTCCGGCCTGTATATGCCGCGGCTGTTCGACGACTTCTCCTCCTTCCGCGGCCGCCCGGCCGCCCTGTTCGCCCTGCCGGTGGTGCGCCGCCCCGGGGTGGGCGTGGTGACGGTGCTGGGCGGGGGCTATCCGGCGTCGGGGGCGGCGGGCCGGGACCGGTTGCCGGTGCCGTACCTGCCCGAGGGACTGCGGCTGGTGGGGCGGGAGGGGGCGGGCGAGGTGCAGACCCCGTTGCTGGGGGCGCCCGCCGACGACCTGCTGATCGGTGACAAGGTGTGGTTCCGGCACGCGAAGGCGGGCGAGTTGTGCGAGCGGTTCGCCGCCCTGCACCTGGTGGACGGCGACCGGGTGGTGCGGACGGTGCCCACGTACCGGGGCGAGGGCCACACCTTCTTGTAGGGCCTTATGTGGGAGGGCCTTGTGTTGGAGGGCCTTACGGCACCAGGACGATGCGTACCGGGTCGCCCGTCTTCGTCCGCAGCCGCTCCACGCCCTGCGCCGCTTCGGCGAGCGGCAGGGTGGCGCTGATGGAGTCGCGCAGGTCCAGCCGGTGCAGGCGGGCGAGGGCGACGAGTTCCTCGACGTGTCCGGGGGCGGAGCCGTAGTGGCCGAGGACGTGTTGTTCGCGGTAGCTGAAGGCGATGCTGTTGGTAACGGTCAGCGGTTCGCGGCCCAGGCCGACGAGGACGAGCCGGCCGCCGTGGTTCAGGCAGCGCACGGCCTGGTCGCGGACGGCGGCGACGCCGGCGAAGTCGAGGGCGAGGTCCAGGCCGCGGCCGGCGGTGGCCGCCAGGACGTGGTCGCGCAGGGCGGGGTCGGCGGGGTCGAGGGCGAGGTCGGCGCCGGCGGCGAGGGCGCGGTCGCGGGCGGAGGGCAGCGGGTCGACGGCGACGACGGGTGCGGCGCCGGCGAGGCGCAGGAGTTGGACGGCGTGGGTGCCGAGCCCGCCGATGCCCCAGACGCCGGCCGGGCGGCCGGGGCGCACCTGTCCGGTGGTGGTGATGGCGGCCCAGGGGGTGGAGACGGCGTCGGGGATGACGGCGGCCTGGGCGAAGGGCAGGTCGTCGGGCAGGGCGACGAGGGTGTGGGCGGAGGCGAGGGCGTAGTGGGCCCAGCCGCCGTCGTAGTCGACGCCGCGGGTGCGGACGGCGGGGCAGGGCTCGAAGCGGGCGCAGGCGGCGCAGGAGCCGCAGCGCTCGCCGGCCTGCAGCAGGACGCGTTGGCCCACGGTCCAGGGGCCGGGCACGTCGGGGCCGAGGGCGTCGATGACGCCGGCGGTCTCGTGTCCGAGGGTGACCTTGTCCGCCGTGGCGTGCACCGGGGTGAGGCTGCCGTCGATGAGGTGGACGTCGGACAGGCAGATGCCGGCGGCCTTGACCTCGATCCGGACCTGGCCGGGGCCGGGCTCGGGCACGGGGACGTCCTCGACGGCGAAGGTGCCGGTTCTCAGGTCGAGTCGTGCGGCCTGCATGGTGTCGGTCATGAGCGGAGCTTCGCCGAGCCCGGCGCCGTGACGCAAGGGGGCGCCGGGGCCGGTGGTACCGATGTCCACCGGCCCCGGCTGACGGGATGTCACATCAATGGGGCGTCGGACCGATGAGACGTCAGAACGCCTTGTCCACCTGGTCGGGGATCACGCTGCCGTCGGCGCGCCGTACGGGCACGTGCGTGCCGTCCTCGGCCGTGGCACCGGTCGTGGAGCAGGGGTAGGTGCCGGACTTGCGCGGCATCGGGTCGATGAACATGGGGTTGGCGACCCAGCGGCCGTCGGCGTCGTCGTACGCGCGGCACATCAGCTCGGACTTGTTGCGGTTGATGGCCACGTGGGCGCCGGTGGCGTCGTTCACGAACGTCACGTCGGTGTCGGCGTCGCCGGCGCCGAGCGCGATGCGGTGGTCGGCGTCCTGCTGCTGCCAGGCGGCGGCGCCCTTGATCTTGAAGATCTCCTGGTTGATCATGCAGCGCTTGCCGTCCATGTACGGCAGGGCGTCGCCGCGGCCGGTCTCGACGCCGCCGCAGCCCTTGATGCGGGTGGTGAGCCTGCCGTGCTCGGTGATGGTGCGGATGCCGATGGTGTGCTTGCGGTCCAGGCCGACGCCGCTCGACCACGCCTCGGCGATGGGCTCGGAGGAGGCGGAGACGATGTAGACGTCGAAGCCGGCCTTCTTGAGCGTGCCGATGAGGTTCTTCTGCTGGTCGTAGTAGCGGATGTAGCCGGCGATGGTGTGGGTGCCGACCGTCTGCTTGGCGCCGACGGGGGCCGCGAGCTGCTCGGCGCGCGCCCAGCGGGCGAAGGAGGTCAGGGCGGCCGGGGTGTGGCCGGCGAAGAGCTGCGGGATCCAGGCGTAGGCGGGGACGGTGCGGCGGTGGTTCCACTCGCCGGCGAAGGCCGGCTCGCCGGCCATGGTCTGCGACTTCTCCCGGATCTCGAAGATCTCGTCCGTGCAGGCGGTGTTCTTCGAGGTCGGCAGCGGCCGGCCGGCGGGCACGGCGGTGCCGCACGCCTTGGTCAGCGCCTTGTCGGCGGCGGGGGTGAGCCAGGCGCTGGTGTCGGTCCAGCGCTTCGGCCGCAGGATCTTGTCGTGCTGGAGCGCCCAGGCGAGCGTGGCGTCGGTGATGTCGTTCTTGACGACGGTGTTGTCCCAGTCGAAGGCGGCGACGGGGCGGGGGCCGCCCTTGCCGGAGCAGGTGCCGCGCTCGTCGATCATCTTCTGCAGCCGGGCGCGGTTGTCGCCGGCCCAGGGGAGGTTCGCGTCCAGCTGCGGGCAGGTGGCGCGCGGCGTGTGGCGGGCGGGCGCGGCGGTGGCGGGGACGGGGGCCATGAGGGCGGCGGCGACGGCGAGACCGGCGGCTATGGCGGACTTCTTGCGCATGTGCTCTCTTCGGTGCATGGACGGCGGTTCCGCGCCGGGACCGGCAGGCGACGGCTGCGGCCTTCCGGTCCCGGCTCTGTGATCATGGACCTTACAGCGGGGTGACGTACGCCCCCGCGATGCCTCCGTCGACGAGGAATTCGGCGGCGTTGACGAAGGACGCGTCGTCGCTGGCGAGGAACGCGACCGCCGCGGCGATCTCCTCCGGCTCGGCGAACCGGCCCACCGGCACGTGCACCAGGCGGCGCGCGGCCCGCTCGGGGTCCTTGGCGAACAGCTCCTTCAGCAGCGGGGTGTTCACCGGCCCCGGGCACAGGGCGTTGACGCGGATGCCCTCGCGGGCGAACTGCACGCCCAGCTCCCGCGACATCGCGAGCACGCCGCCCTTGGAGGCGGTGTAGCTGATCTGGGAGGTGGCCGCGCCCATCACGGCGACGAAGGAGGCGGTGTTGATGATGGAACCCCTGCCCTGGCGGCGCATGTAGGGCAGGACGGCCTTGCAGCACAGGTAGACGGAGGTGAGGTTGACCTCCTGGACGCGCTTCCACGCCTCCAGTCCGGTCTCCAGGATCGAGTCGTCGTCGGGCGGGGAGATGCCGGCGTTGTTGAAGGCGACGTCGACCGAGCCGTAGGTGTCGTGGGCGGCCCGGAACAGCGCCTCCACCTGCTCGGGGTCGGTGACGTCGACCTGGACGAACAGTCCCCCGGTCTCCTGTGCGGCGGCCTTGCCGGCGCTCTCGTCGATGTCGGCGCACACGACGTGGGCGCCCTCGGCGGCGAGCCGTCGCGCCGTGGCCAGGCCGATGCCGCTGCCGGCTCCGGTGACGACGGCGGTACGGCCCACCAGGCGGCGGCACACTGCGGTCCGGTCGGTCACTCAGTCCTCCTGGGTGCTGATGAAGACGTTCTTGGTCTCGGTGAAGGCGGCCAGCGCCCCCGGGCCCAGCTCGCGGCCGAGGCCGGACTGCTTGAAGCCGCCGAAGGGGGTCCAGTAGCGGACGCTGGAGTGGGAGTTGACGGAGAGGTTGCCGGCGGCGACGGCCCGGGACATCCGCAGGGCGCGGGAGACGTCGCGGGTCCACAGCGAGCCGGCGAGCCCGTAGGCGGTGTCGTTCGCCAGCCGTACGGCCTCGTCCTCGTCCTCGAAGGGGATGACGACGGCGACGGGGCCGAAGACCTCCTCGCGGGCGACGCGGTCCCGGGGGTCGGCCTCCAGCACGGTCGCGGGGTACCAGTAGCCCTTGCCGGTGGGTGCTTCGCCGCGGATGGCCGCGGGCGCGGACTCCGGCACGTAGGAGCGGACGCGCTCGCGGTGCGCGGCGGAGATCAGCGGGCCCATCTGCGTCGCGGGGTCGGCGGGGTCGCCCACGACGAAGGACTTCACCGCCGGCTCCAGCAGCTGAAGGAAGCGGTCGTACACGTCCCGCTGGACGAAGATGCGGCTGCGGGCGCAGCAGTCCTGGCCGGTGTTGTCGAGGAAGGAGCCCGGTGCGGCGGCCGCTGCGCGCTCCAGGTCGGCGTCGGCGAAGACGATGTTGGGGCTCTTGCCGCCGAGTTCGAGGGTCACGCGTTTCACGTCGTCCGCGCAGGCGGCCATGATGCGCTTGCCGACGGCGGTGGAGCCGGTGAAGACGACCTTGGCCACGCCCGGGTGGCGCACCAGGGCGTCGCCCGCCACGGGCCCGGCCCCCGGCAGCACCTGGAACAGGCCCTCCGGCAGGCCGGCCGCCAGGGCCAGCTCCGCCAGGCGCAGGGCGGTCAGCGGAGTGGTCTCGGCGGGTTTGACGACGACGGCGTTGCCGGCGGCGAGGGCGGGGGCCAGGCCCCAGGCGGCGATGGGCATCGGGAAGTTCCAGGGGGCGATGACCGCGACGACGCCGAGGGGTTCGTGGAAGGTGACGTCGAGGCCGCCGGCGACGGGGATCTGGCTGCCGGTGAGCCGTTCGATGCCGCCGGCGGCGTACTCCAGCAGGTCGCGGGCGTTGCCCGCCTCCCAGCGGGCGTTGCCGATGGGGTGGCCTGCCTCGCGCACCTCCAGCCGGGCGAGCTCCTCCAGGTGCTCGTCGACGGCGGCGGCGAAGCGGCGCAGCTGGCGGGCCCGGTCGCCGGGGGCCAGGGCCGCCCAGCGCTGCTGGGCGGCGGCGGCCCGCCGGACCGCGGCGTCGACCTCCGGCCGCGAGGTGGCCGGCACGGTGGCGAGGACCTCCTCGGTGGCGGGGTTGACGACGTCGTGCCGGTGCGGGTGGGTGTCGTCGGATGCGTGTCCGTACTCGTGCACGTGCAGCCTCACATGCGCTCGAAGGAGCGGAAGCGCTCCCAGTCCGTGACGGCCGTGTCGTACGCCTGCTGCTCGACACGGGCCATGTTCAGGTAGTGCTCGACCACCTCGTCGCCGAAGGCGGCCCGGGCCAGGGGGCTGGCCTCCCACAGCTCGGCGGCCTCGCGCAGCGTGCCGGGCACGTGCGGGGCGTCGCCGGCGTAGGCGTTGCCGGTGCTGGGGCGGGGCAGCTCCAGCTCGTGCTCGACGCCGTACAGCCCGGCGGCGACCATGCCGGCGACGGCGAGATAGGGGTTGACGTCGCCGCCGGGAAGGCGGTTCTCGAAGCGGTGCGAGGGGCCGTGGCCCACCACCCGCAGGGCGCAGGTGCGGTTGTCCGGTCCCCAGGCGACGGCGGTGGGGGCGAAGGATCCGGGCCGGAAGCGCTTGTAGGAGTTGATGTTGGGGGCGTACAGGAGGGTGAAGTCGCGCAGGGCGGCGAGCTGTCCGGCCAGGAAGTGCCGCATCACCGGGGACATGCCGTACGGGTCGGAGGCGTCGGCGAGCACGGGGCGGCCGGCCTCGTCGCGCAGCGAGAGGTGGATGTGGCAGGAGTTGCCCTCGCGCTCGTTGAACTTCGCCATGAAGGTCAGGGCCATGCCCTCCTGGGCGGCGATCTCCTTGGCGCCCGTCTTGTAGACGACGTGCTGGTCGCAGGTGGCGAGGGCCTCGTCGTAGCGGAAGGCGATCTCGTGCTGGCCGAGGTTGCACTCGCCCTTGGCCGACTCCACCGTCATGCCGGCGGCGCCCATCTCGTTGCGGATGCGGCGCAGCAGGGGTTCGACGCGGCCGGTGCCGAGGACGGAGTAGTCGCAGTTGTACTGGTTGGCGGGGGTCAGGTCGCGGTAGCCGCGGTTCCAGGCGGCCTCGTAGGTGTCGCGGAAGACGATGAACTCCAGCTCCGTCCCCACGTACGCGCTCCAGCCGTGCTCGGCCAGCCGGTCCAGCTGGCGGCGCAGGATCTGCCGCGGGGAGGCGAGCACGGGCGAGCCGTCGTGCCAGGCGAGGTCGGCGGTCATCATCGCGGTGCCGGGGTTCCAGGGGGTGCGGCGCAAGGTGGCCGCATCGCCGTGCAGGGCGAAGTCGCCGTAGCCGCGCTCCCAGGACGACATGGCGTAGCCGTCCACGGTGTTGAGGTCGACGTCCACGGCGAGGAGGTAGTTGCAGCCCTCGGTGCCGTGTGCGAGGACGTCGTCGAGGAAGAACCGGGCGGCGAACCGCTTGCCCTGCAGCCGCCCCTGCATGTCCGTGAAGGCGAGCACGACGGTGTCGATCTCCCCCGAGTCCACGAGCCGGCGCAGCTCGTCGACCGGGAGCGGGGGTATGCGGTCTGCCACAGCGGGGCCTCCTGTCGGGTACGACCGGAGGTCTTAAGGTAGGGGTGCAGACCATTGATTGGGAAGGGGGAGGGATGAACGGAAGCGCACCGCAGGGATCTTCGGCTGCGGACCGGCTGTCGCCCGTGCTGCGCCCGGTACGGGCCGGCAACGGCTTCGAGGAGGCCCTGGAGCAGATACTCCAGGTCATGCGCCTGGGCCTGGTCGCCCAGGGCGAACGGCTGCCCGCCGAGCGGGAGTTGGCCGACCGGCTGCGCGTGAGCCGGGTGACGCTGCGCGAGGTGCTGAAGGTGCTGCAGGAGCAGGGCCTGGTGGAGAGCCGGCGCGGCCGCTACGGCGGTACGTTCGTGCTGGCCAGGCCCGCGACGGCGGGCGAGGAGGAGCTGCGGCGCCGCCTTGCGGGCACCGACCTGGAGGACACGCTGCGCTTCCGCGAGGTGCTCGAAGTGGGGGCCGCCGGGCTGTGCGCCGCGCACGGCCTGTCCGGGGAGCACGCCGAGCGGCTGCGCGCGGCGCTCGCCGCCACGCACGACGCGCCGCTGGCGGACTACCGGCGCCGTGACACGCTCCTGCACCTGACGCTGGCCGAGCTGTCGGGCTCCCCGTCACTGGCCGCGCAGTACGCCGCCGTCCGCGCCTCGGTCAACGACCTGCTCGACTGCATCCCGCTGCTCGTGCGCAACTTGGAGCACTCGCAGCAGCAGCACACGACCCTCGTCGAGGCGGTGCTGGACGGCGATGCGGACGGGGCGCGCGAGGTGATGCGCGAGCACTGCTGCGGAACGGCGGCCCTGTTGCGGGGGTTTCTGGCATAACGCGCCTGTGGTTACGCGGGTTTAACCGGCCGGGGGGTTGCCCTGCGACCATCGGCGGGGCAAAGGTATGGCGCATTACCTTTACCTCGCCCGCGGCAGGCAGGAGCGGCCCATGCCCGAACGCACCCAGTCCCCCGGCGCACCACCGGCCTCCGCCGGCCCCGACGATTCCTATCTGGAGAAGCGCTCGCTGCGCCGGGGCAGCGCGGGCCCCCTCCTGCTGACCGGCCTGGGGGTGGCCTACGTCGTCTCCGGCGACTACTCCGGCTGGAACTTCGGCCTGGCCGAGGGCGGGTTCGGCGGGCTCGCCGCGGCCGCGGCCCTGATGGGCCTGATGTACACGTGCATGGTCTTCTCCCTCGCCGAACTCGCCGCCGTCCTGCCCACGGCGGGCGGCGGCTACGGCTTCGCCCGGCGGGCGCTGGGCCCCTGGGGCGGCTTCCTGACGGGCACCGCGATCCTCATCGAGTACGTCCTCGCCCCCGCGGCGATCTCCCTGTTCATCGGCGACTACGTCGCCTCGCTGCACCTGTTCGGGCTCACCTCCTCCTGGCCGGTGTACCTGGCGTGCTTCGTCGTCTTCATCGGCATCCACCTGTGGGGCGTGGGCGAGGCCCTGCGCTTCAGCTTCGTGGTCACCGGGGTGGCGGTGGCGGCGCTGCTCGTCTTCGCCGTCGGCGCGTTCGCCCGCTTCGACGCCGGTCGCCTGAACGACATCCCGGCCGACCCGCACGCCTTCGCGTCCTCCTCCTGGCTGCCGTTCGGGCTGCTGGGCATCTGGGCGGCGTTCCCCTTCGGCATGTGGTTCTTCCTCGGCGTCGAGGGCGTGCCGCTGGCCGCCGAGGAGACCCGTGACCCGGCCAGGACGCTGCCGAGGGCGATGGCCACCTCGATGGGCATCCTGCTGCTCCTGGCCCTTCTCGCCTTCCTCGCCGCCACCGGCGCGGGCGGCGCCGACGCCCTGCGGGACGCCGGCAACCCCCTGGTCGCCGCCGTGCAGCCGGACGGGCACGCCACCGTGCTCGGCCGGATCGTCAACTACGCCGGTCTCGCGGGCCTCGTGGCGTCCTTCTTCTCCCTCATCTACGCCGGCTCCCGCCAGCTCTTCGCCCTCTCCCGCGCCGGCTACCTGCCGCGCTTTTTGTCCCTCACCAGCCGCCGCAAGGCCCCCTGGCTGGGGCTGCTGGTGCCCGGTGCGATCGGCTTCACTCTCGCGGCGGCCACGGGCGACGGGGCGCGCATGCTCAACGTGGCCGTCTTCGGCGCCACCATCTCCTACGCGCTGATGTCGCTGTCGCACATCGTGCTGCGCCGCCGTGAACCCGGGCTCGCGCGGCCGTACCGTACCCCCGGCGGGACGCTCACCTCCTCGGTCGCGCTGGTCCTGGCGTGTGCGGCCCTGGTGGCGACGTTCCTGGTGGACGTGACCGCGGCGCTGATCGCGCTGGCCGTCTACACGGTCGCCGCCGCGTACTTCGGCCTCTACAGCCGGCACCACCTGGTGGCGAGCGCACCGGAGGAGGAGTTCGCCGCGCTCGCGGCGGCGGAGGCGGAACTGGAGCGAAAGGACGACTGATGCGCCGGACGCGCCCCCTGATCGGCATCACCACCTATCTCACCCGTGCCCGCTGGGGAGCCTGGGACTGCCCCGCGGCCCTGCTCCCGGCCCTGTACACCGCGCACGTCCAGCGTGCCGGCGGTGCGGTGCTCATGCTGCCGCCCGACGATCCCGCGCACGCCGCGGACCTCCTCGGCGCGGTGGACGGCCTGGTCCTGGCGGGCGGCGACGACCTGGATCCGGCCCTGTACGACGCGCTGCCGCACCCGCGCACGGGCGCACCGGTGCCCGAGCGCGACCGCTGGGAGCTGGCCCTGCTGGAGGCGGCCCTGGAAGGCGGCGTGCCCGTGCTGGGCGTCTGCCGGGGCATGCAGCTGATGAACGTCCGGGCGGGCGGCACCCTGTGCCAGCACCTGCCGGACGAGGTCGGCCACACCGGTCACAACCCGGGCCCCGGCGTCTTCCACGACCATGCCGTCGTCCCCGTCCCCGGCACCCTCACCGCCTCCCTGCTGCCCACGCGCCTGGAGGTGGCCACGCATCACCACCAGTCGGTCGCCGACGTCGGCAAGGACCTCGTGGTCTCGGCCCATGCCGACGACGGCACGGTGGAGGCCGTCGAGTACCAAGGCCGTGCCTTCGCGCTCGGCGTCCAGTGGCACCCGGAGGCCCGCGACGACCTGCGGCTGGCGAAGGCACTGGTCAGGGCGGCGGCCGGTCAGTCCTGACCGGCGGTCAGCCCCAGCAGCTCCCGGGCCGGCCCGGCCGGACGGTGGCCCGCGGGCCAGACCGCGCGCAGCGTGCGGTGCAGGCGGACGCCGGACACCGGCACCTCGACCAGGCGGTGGGCGGCGAGCTCCTCGGTCACCGCGAGCTCGCTGAGGACGGAGGGGCCCGCGCCGCTGACCACGGCGGCCTTGACGGCGGTGGTGGAGGCCAGTTCGAGCAGGGGCGCGGTGGCGCCGTCGTGGGCGGCGAGGGCCGCGTCGAGGACCTGGCGGGTGCCCGAGCCGCGCTCGCGCAGGATCAGCGGCGCCGCGGCCAGTTCGGCGACCGGCAGGGGGGCGCGGCGGCGGGCCCAGGGGTGGTCGGGCGCGGTGACGACGACCAGCCGGTCGCGGGCCACCACCGCGCCGTCCAGGCCGGGCGGCAGGTCCAGGCCCTCGACGAAGCCGAGGTCGGCCTCGCCCGCCAGCAGGCGCTCGGCGACGGCCGCGGAGTTGCCGGTGTGCAGGGAGACGGCCGTGTCCGGGCGCCGGGCGCGCAGCGCTATCAGCCAGCCGGGCAGCAGGTACTCGGCGATCGTCATGCTGGCCGCGACGCGCAGCCGGGCGTCGCGGCGCTCGCGCAGGGCGCGGGCGCCGGCGTCGAAGGCCTCGGCGGCCTCGACGATGCGCCGGGCCCAGTCGGTGACCAGGACGCCCGCCTCGGTCAGGCGCGAGCCGCGCGGGGAGCGGTCGACGAGGGCGACGCCGAGGAGGCGTTCGAGGGCGCGCACCCGGCCGCTCGCCGCGGGCTGGGTGATGCCGAGCTCGCGGGCCGCCCGGCCCAGGCTGCCGAGGCGGGCGACGGCCAGCAGCAGCTCCAGGGCGGCCAGGTCGGGGACCCGGTGCGAGAGCGGTGTCGGCGGCGTCGAGCTCATAAATCCAGTTTATGAGCTCATAGCCGCGTACTCTCTACCGGCACCTTCTCGCACCGATCATCGTGGAACCATGAGCACCGAAGCCTCCGCCAGCCCGACCAGCCCCATACGTCACCTCGGCCCCAACTGGTACGCCACCGTCATGGGCACGGCGATCGTCGCCTCGGCCGGTGCGGCCCTGCCGGTGACCGTGCCCGGGCTGCGGGGCGCGTGCGAGGCGGTGTGGGCCCTGGCCGCGCTGCTGCTGCTCGCCCTCCTGACCGCCCGCGCCCTGCACTGGGCGCACCACCCCGACCAGGCCAGGCGGCACCTGGGCGACCCGGCCGTCGCGCCCTTCTACGGCTGTCTGGCGATGGCCCTGCTGGCGGTCGGCGGCAGCACGCTGTCGGTGGGCACGGCCGTCGTCGGCGAGAGCGCGGCCGTCGCCGCGGACGCCGTGCTGTGGACGGCCGGCACCGTCGTCGGCCTCGGTGCCGCGGCCGCGATCCCGTACCTGATGGTGACCCGGCACAGGATCGCCGCCGGGGACGCCTCCCCCGTGTGGCTGCTGCCGGTCGTCGCGCCCATGGTCTCCGCCGCTCTGGGCCCCGCGCTCGTGGCACACCTGCCCGCCGGCCAGTGGCGCGAGGCGCTGCTGCTGGGCTGCTACGGGCTGTTCGGCATGAGCCTGCTGGCGACGCTGCTGATCCTGCCGCTGCTCTTCGCCCGGCTCGTCCACCACGGCCCGCTGCCGCTCGCGCTGACGCCCACCCTGTTCCTGGTCCTGGGCCCGCTGGGCCAGTCCACGACCGCCGTGAACGCCGTCGCCGCCGCCGCGCCGGGCGTCGTCGCCGAGCCGTACGCGCACGCCATGGCCGGCTTCGCCGTGCTCTACGGCATGCCCGTCCTCGGGTTCGCCCTGCTGTGGCTGGCCCTGGCCACCGCCATGGTCGTCCGGGCCGCCCGCCGGGGCATGGGCTTCGCGATGACGTGGTGGGCCTTCACCTTCCCCGTCGGCACCTGCGTGACGGGCAGCGCCGCGCTGGCCCACCGCACCGGGCTGACCGCCCTGACCTGGCTGGCGGTGGGGCTGTACGCGCTGCTGGTGGGCGCCTGGGCGGTCGCCGGGGTCCGTACCGCGGCCGGGCTGGTCAGCGGGCGGCTGCTCGCAGCGCCGCGCCCAGCACCCGCGGCGCCGCTGCGAGAGATGGCCCGTACCACGTGAGGTGACGGCCGCTGACGAGCGCCGACGGCAGCCCGGGGAAGCACTCCGGGCCGTCGTCGGCGCCGAAGCGGTACGGCTCGTCGGGCAGGACGACGAGCTCGGCGCCGCAGGCGTTGAGCTCGTCCAGGGGCATGCGCGGGTAGCGCTCGGCGTGCCCGGCGTGGACGTTCGCGACGCCGAGACGGGCGAGGACGTCGCCGGCGAAGGTGTCGCGGCCCAGCACCATCCACGGGCGGCGCCAGACGGGGACGACGGCCGGCGTCGGCGGCCCGGTGGGGCGCAGGCCGTGCCAGGCGTCGCGGGCCTCCTCCAGCCAGGCGGGCCGGGCGAGCCCGCAGCCGCGCACCAGGACCCGCTCCAGCTCGGTGAACGCCTGCTCCAGCGTGCGGATCTCGGTGACCAGCACATCGAGGCCGGCGGCCCGCAGCGCGCCGAGGTCGGGGGCGCGGTTCTCCTCCTCGTTGGCGAGGACGAGGTCGGGGGCGAGCGCGATGATGCGGGCGACGTCGGGGTTCTTGGTGCCGCCGACGCGCACCACGTCCAGGCCGGCGGGGTGTTCGCACCAGTCGGTGGCGCCCACGAGCAGCCCGGGGGCCGTGGTGGCCACGGCCTCGGTCAGCGAGGGCACCAGGGACACGACGCGGCGTACGGCGGGGCGGCCGCTCGACGAGCTCACCGCCCCACCGTACGCCCGTTCGCCCGGTGCGTCAGGCGCCGGCCGGTGCCATCTTGTCCAGCAGGCCCGGGTGGGCGTCGAGCCAGCGGCCCGCGGACTGCTTCTCCTTGCCCTTGCCGCCCTTTTGGATCTCGGCCTCCAGGGAGGAGAGGTCCTTCTCGGACATCTTGAAGTCCTTCACCCACTGCGCGATGCGCGGGAAGTCCTTGGCGAAGTCCTTCTTGCCGACGGCGTGGATCTGCTCGCCCTGGCCCCAGGCGCCCTTGGGGTCCTTGAGCTTCTTCAGGTCGTAGGTGCCGTAGGCCCAGTGCGGCGACCACAGGGTGGTGACGATGGGCTCCTTCTTCTTCAGGGCCCGGTCGAGCTCGGCGAGCATCGTGGAGGTGGAGGACGAGACGACCTTGTACTCGCCGTCCAGGCCGTACTCCTTCAGCACCTTGTCGTTCAGCTTGCCCATCATGCCGGCGCTGGACTCGATGCCCACGATCTTCCCGCCGAACTCCTTGCTGCGGCCCTTCAGATCGGCCAGGGAGTTCACGTCCTTGACGTAGGAGGGCACGGTCAGCTCCAGCGACGTGGGCCCGTACCAGGTGCCGAGGTCGCTGAGCTTGTCGCCGTAGCGCTCCATGTACTGCTGGTGCGTGGTGGGCAGCCAGGAGTCGAACTGCACGTCCATCTGACCCTGCGCGAGGGCGGTGTAGAGCGGGCCCGGGTCGAGCTGCTTGACCTCGGGCTTGTAGCCGCGCGCCTCCAGGACGTTCTGCCACAGGTAGGTGGCGGCGACCGCCTCGTCCCAGGGGAAGTAGCCGAGCCGGACCTGCTGGCCCCGGCCGACGTTCGCGCCGGCGGCCACGGCCTGCTTGTCGCCGCCGTCGACGAGGCGCATACCGCCCGCGACGAGCGCGAGGACGACGACGCCGACGGCCGCGACGGCGGTGGCCGGGCGGTGGGCCAGGACGCGGGAGGCGACCGGGCCGCGCGCGGTGGCGGCGGCCTTGGCGGAGGCGCGGCGGCCCAGGCGGGAGACCCGGGTGCCCAGCGCGCCCGTCATCCGGTCCAGGTACATGGCCAGGACCACGACGGCCAGACCGGATTCGACGCCGCCGCCGATGTCGACCTGGGTCACGGCCGCGTACACGGCCTCGCCCAGGCCGCCGGCGCCCGCCATACCGGCGATGACGACCATGGACAGGGCCAGCATGATGACCTGGTTGACGCCCGCCATGATGGTGGGCACGGCCAGCGGCAGCTGGACGCGCAGGAGCGTGTGGCGCGGCGTGGTGCCGAACGCCGTGGCCGCCTCGACGAGTTCGCCGTCGACCTGGCGGATGCCCAGCTCCGTCATCCGCACGCCCGGCGGCATGGAGAAGACGATGGTGGCGATCAGGCCGGGGATCGGCCCGATGGAGAAGAACATCACGCCCGGGATCAGGTAGACGAAGGCGGGCATCGTCTGCATGACGTCCAGGACGGGCCGCAGCACCCCGCCGACCCGGCGGTCGCGGGCCGCCCAGATGCCCAGCGGCACGGCCACGGCCAGCGTGATGACACTGGCGACGAGCACGAGCGAGAGGGTGGCGGTCGCCTCGTGCCACAGGCCGAAGGAGTCGATCAGGGCGAGTCCGGCGAAGGCGAGGACGGCGGCGAGCAGACCGCGCAGCCACCAGGCGAGGACGGCGAGGATGCCGGCCGTCAGCAGGGGCTGGGGGGCGCCGAGTACAGCGTTGACCCCGTCGTACATGCCGGTCAGCACGGTGTTGACGGCGTCGAAGAGCCAGGAGAGGTGGTTCTGCAGCCAGCCGACGGCGCTCTCCGCCCAGCTGCCGAGAGGGAGCCTAGGCACCGGCCGTCACCTCCTGCTGCTTGCGGGGCGCGGCAGGCGTGGCGGCCCCCGGCTGCGGCCGCGGCTGCTCGCCCAGGGCGGCCAGCAGGCCGTCGCGCGTGACGACGCCGGCGGGCGTGCCGTCCTCGCCGGTGACGGCGACGGGCGCCTCACCGTGGGAGAGAGCGGTGAACAGCTCGGCGACGGGTGTACCGGCGGTGACGGTGGCGGCCGCCCCGGCGGACCGGCCGGCGGGCGGCTCCATGATGGAGCCGGCGGTCAGCACCCGGGAGCGGTCGACGTCCTGGATGAAGGAGGCCACGTAGTCGTTGGCGGGCCGCACGAGGATGTCCTCGGCCGTGCCGTTCTGCACGATGCGCCCGTCGCGCATCACCGCGATGCGGTCGCCGAGGCGCATGGCCTCGTTGAGGTCGTGGGTGATGAAGACGATGGTCTTCTTCAGCCGCTTCTGCAGGTCCAGCAGCTGGTCCTGCATGTCGCGGCGGATGAGGGGGTCCAGGGCGCTGAAGGACTCGTCCATCAGCAGCAGGTCGGCGTCGGTGGCCAGCGCACGGGCCAGGCCCACGCGCTGCTGCATGCCGCCGGACAGCTCGTCGGGCCAGGAGCTCTCCCAGCCCTTGAGGCCGGCCAGCTCCAGCGCCTCGGCGGCGCGGGCCTCGCGCTCCTCGCGGGCCACGCCGCGCACCTCCAGGCCGTAGGCGGCGTTCTCCAGCACGCTGCGGTGCGGGAAGAGGGCGAAGTGCTGGAAGACCATGCTGATGTGGCGCGAGCGCACCTCGCGCAGTTCGCGCGGGGAGAGCGAGGTCAGGTCCTGGCCGTCGTACAGGACGCTGCCGGCCGTCGGGTCGAGCAGGCCGTTGAGCATGCGCAGCAGCGTGGACTTGCCGGAGCCGGAGAGCCCCATCACCACGAAGATCTGGCCGGCCTCGACCTCCAAGGACGCGTCGATGACGGCTGCGGTGGCGCCGTCGGCACGCAGCTCGTCCCGGTCGGCGCCGCCCTCGAGTCGGCGGACGGCGGCTTCGGGTCGTCTGCCGAACACCTTGTACAGATGCTCGGCCTTCAGCCTGGACACATAAACCTCTCGGATCGAACTCAGACTCCAGCGGTCCCCCCGGTCGCACGAGCCACTCCGGCCTCGCGCCTGCCCCGGGCCATTCAGGGCAAACGGAACAGTGAGCCACCTCACACACCGCACTCCGCTTGTCGGTGGCGTGCGGCATCATCGATCCGTGACGCGACGCCTGATGCTCCTGGACACCGCCTCGCTGTACTTCCGCGCCTACTTCGGCGTGCCGGAGTCCGTGAAGGCCCCCGACGGCACGCCCGTGAACGCGGTGCGCGGCCTGCTCGACTTCATCGCCCGCCTGGTGGCCGACCACCGGCCCGACGACCTCGTCGCCTGCATGGACTTCGACTGGCGCCCCCAGTGGCGGGTCGAGCTGATCCCCTCGTACAAGGCGCACCGCGTGGCGGAGGAGATCGAGGGCGGCCCGGACGAGGAGGAGACGCCCGACACGCTCTCCCCGCAGGTCCCGGTCATCGAGGCCGTGCTGGACGCGATCGGCATCGCGCGCGTGGGGGCGGTGGGCTACGAGGCGGACGACGTGATCGGCACCCTCGCGGCACGGGCCGCCGGGCCGGTCGACATCGTCACCGGCGACCGCGACCTCTTCCAGCTCGTCGACGACCGGCGCGGCGTGCGGGTGCTCTATCCGGTCAAGGGCGTGGGCACCCTGCAGACGGTGGACGAGGCGCTGCTGCGCGAGAAGTACGGCGTGGACGGCCCCGGCTACGCCGACCTCGCCCTGCTGCGCGGCGACCCCAGCGACGGCCTGCCGGGCGTGCCCGGCATCGGCGAGAAGACGGCGGCCAAGCTGCTGGCCTCCTTCGGCGACCTGGCGGGCATCGTCGCCGCGGCCGGCGACCCCGCGGCGAAGCTGACCCCGGCGCAGCGCAAGCGGCTGACGGAGGCCGCGCCGTACCTCGCGGTGGCGCCGAAGGTGGTGCGGGTGGCCTCGGACGTGCCGCTGGCGCCCTTCGACGCGGCGCTGCCGGCCGCGCCGCGCGACGGGCGGGCCGTGGGCGAGCTGGCGGAGCGCTGGGGGCTGGGGGGCTCGCTGCAGCGACTGCTGACCACACTCGAACAGTGTTAGGTTAGGTAGACCTAACTTATTTCCGGCTATTCAGGGGATCAGGGGAGACAGCCGTGGCAGAGCGTCCCGCACGCAGGAAAACCCACGTCCACCGGGCCCAGGTGGTGCGCACCGAGCGGCTGACGCCGCACATGGTCCGCGTCGTCCTGGGCGGCGAGGCCCTCGCCGGCTTCGGCGCCGGCGAATACACCGACCACTACGTCAAGCTGCTCTTCCCCGTCCCCGGGGTCGCCTACCCCGAACCGCTCGACATCGAGGCCGTGCGCCGCGACTTCCCGCGCGAGCAGTGGCCGCGCACCCGCACCTACACCGTGCGCTCCTTCGACGCCACGGCGCGCGAGCTGGTGATCGACTTCGTCGTCCACGGCGACGAGGGCCTGGCCGGCCCCTGGGCGCTGCGGGCACAGCCGGGCGAGGAGGTGCTCTTCCTCGGCCCCGGCGGCGCCTACGCCCCCGACCCCGCCGCCGACTGGCACCTGCTGGCCGGCGACGAGAGCGCCCTGCCGGCGATCGCCGCCACGCTGGAACGCATGCCGGCCGGAGCCCGCGTCCGGGCCCTGGTGGAGGTCGCCGACGCCGCCGAGGAGCAGCCCCTCGACCTGCCCGACGGCATCGCGATCACCTGGCTGCACCGCGACGGCGCACCGGTGGGCGACGCCCTGGTGCAGGCGGTGCGCACGATGGACTTCCCCGCGGGCGACGCCCACGTCTTCGTCCACGGCGAGGCCGGATTCGTCAAGGAACTGCGCCGGCACCTGCGCACGGAGCGCGGCGTCCCGCGCGAACGGCTGTCCATCTCCGGCTACTGGCGGCGCGGCCACGACGAGGACGGCTGGCAGGCCTCCAAGCGCGCCTGGAACCAGCAGGTGGAGGCCGAGCAGGAAGCCGCGGCCTGACGGGCGATGCCGACCGTACCGGTAGCCCTCGCCGCCGTGGCAGCCCTCGCCCCGGGCCCCGCCCTCTCGACCGACGGCCCCGCCCAGCGGGGCCGTGAGACGGTCCTGCACGTGACCCTGGAGGAGGTCGACGGCCCCCTCACGGTCGCATCACCGGCGTTCGCCAAACCGCTGCTGCTGAAGCCGAAACGCTTCCACGAGGGCAAGGACGGCTCGCGCTACACGGACGTGGCCGGCATGGTCCTGTGCGACATCGCGCCGGGCACGTACGTGGTGGAACTGAAACGGGACGGCGAGAAGGAGCCTGTGGACTCGCTGGACCTGACGGTCGTGCCCGAAATGGACCCCGGCAACCGCGAGTTCTGCGCGAGCCCGCGCGGGTACGGGGAAGCGGTGGACCGCACGAGCGAGACGGCGCCGGACGACGAGGACGACGGCGAGGAGGCCGACGGGGGCGTGACGACGGCCCAACTGGCCGTCGCCATCGCTGCCACGGCCGCCCTGTCGGCGGCCCTGGCAGCGACGGCGACGTACCTCGTGGTGCGCCGCCGGAGGTGATCCCCGGCCCCGCCCTCTCCCCATATCCCGGGGCTCCGCCCCGGACCCCGGTGTCCTCAATCGCCGGACGGGCTGACAAAGTCAGCCCGTCCGGCGATTGAGGACACCGGGCGAAGCCCGGTCCGCCCGCAGGGCCAACGGCCTCAGCCCACCGACGAGTACGCCACGACACCCCGCAGCAACCCGTCAACGGCCTTGCGCGCGTTGCGCGCCACCCCGCTGCCCTCCGGCGCCGCCGCCGCGATCTGTCCGAGCACGTCGATGAGCTGCTTGGACCACCGCACGAAGTCGCCCGCCGGCATGTCGATTTCGCGCAGGACCTCGTCGAGGCCGTGGCCGGAGGCCCACCGGTAGGCGGGCCAGGCGAAGCCGAGGTCGGGTTCGCGCTGGCCGACGCCTTCGGCCTGGTTGATGCGGTGTGCCTCTTCCAGCGCGTCGAGCCGGCCCCAGATGCGGACCATTTCGCCGAGGGCGTCCTTGGCGGGCCCGCCGGGGAGCTTGGGCGGGGCCGCGTCGTCGGCGACGCGCGCCTCGTAGACCAGGGCGGAGGCGCAGGCGGCGAGTTCGGCGGGCTGCAGGCCCTCCCAGACGCCTTCGCGCAGGCATTCGGAGGCGAGCAGGTCGAGTTCGCCGTAGAGGCGGGCGAGGCGGCGGCCGTCCTGGGTGACTTCGTCGCCGCGCAGGTAGCCCAGTTCGGTCAGGAGCGCGCAGATCCGGTCGAAGGTGCGCGCGATGGTGTTGGTGCGGCCTTCGATGCGTCGCTGCAGCTGCTGGGTGTCGCGCTGCAGCCGCTGGTAGCGCTCGGCCCAGCGGGCGTGGTCCTCGCGCTCGTCGCAGCCGTGGCAGGGGTGGCGCCGGATCTCGGCGCGCAGCCGGGTGATCTCGGTGTCGTCGGCGGCCGCGGCGCGCTGCTTGCGGTGCCGGTCGGGGACGATGTGCCCGGCCTTGGTGCGCAGGGCGGAGGCGAGGTCGCGGCGCGACTGGGGGCTGCGGGCGTTGAAGGAGCGCGGGATGCGCATGCGCTCGACGGGTTCGACGGGGACCGGGAAGTCGATGGGCGCGAGCCGCTTGACCTGGCGTTCGGCGGTCAGGACCAGGGGGCGGGGCCCGTCGTAGTGGTCGAAGCCGCGCTGGCGGTCGGTGCGGCCGGGGGCGACCCCGGGGTCGAGCACGAGGGCGAGGCCGGCGTACTTGCCGGTGGGCACGTGGATGACGTCGCCGGGCTTGAGGCGCTCCAGTGCGGCGGCCGCCTGGGCGCGGCGCTGGGCGGCGCCCTGCTTGGCGAGCTCGTTCTCGCGTTCCTTCAGCTCGCGGCGCAGCCGGGCGTACTCGTGGAAGTCGCCGAGGTGGCATTCGACGGCTTCGCGGTAGCCGGCGAGGCCCTCCTCGTTGCGCTGCACCTGCCGGGAGATGCCCACGACCGACTTGTCGGCCTGGAACTGGGCGAAGGAGGTCTCCAGCAGCTCCCGGGAGCGGTGCCGGCCGTACTGGGAGACGAGGTTGACCGCCATGTTGTAGGACGGCTTGAAGCTGGAGCGCAGCGGGTAGGTGCGGGTGCCGGCGAGGCCGGCGAGGGCGGCGGGGTCCATGGCGCGCTGCCACAGGACGACGGCGTGGCCCTCGACGTCGATGCCGCGCCGCCCGGCGCGGCCGGTGAGCTGGGTGTATTCGCCGGGGGTGATGTCGGCGTGCTGCTCGCCGTTCCACTTCACGAGCTTTTCCAGCACGACCGAGCGCGCGGGCATGTTGATGCCGAGGGCGAGGGTCTCGGTGGCGAAGACGGCCTTGACGAGGCCCTTGACGAAGAGCTCCTCGACGACCTCCTTGAAGGTCGGCAGCATGCCCGCGTGGTGGGCGGCGATGCCGCGCTCCAGGCCCTCCAGCCACTCGAAGTAGCCGAGGACGTGCAGGTCCTCGTCGGGGATGGCGGCGGTGCGTTCCTCGACGATGGCGCGCACCTTGGCGCGGGCCTCGGTGTCGTTCAGGCGCAGCCCGGCGTACAGGCACTGCTGGACGGCGGCCTCGCAGCCGGCGCGGCTGAAGATGAAGGTGATGGCGGGCAGCAGGCCCTCGGCGTCGAGCCGCTCGATGACCTCGACGCGGCTGGGCGTCCAGATGCGGGTGCGCTGGCGGCGCTCGCGTTCGCGGTCGGCGTCGCGCAGGGCGCGGGCCCGGCGGCCGGCGGCGAAGGGGCGGCCGTTCTCCATGCGGGCGAGGCGCACGAGGTCGGGGTTGACCTCGCGGCGGCCGCGGCCGCCGTCGGGGCCGGTCTTCTCCTGGAACAGGTCGTACATCCGGCGGCCGGCGAGGACGTGCTGCCACAGCGGCACGGGCCGGTGCTCGGAGACGATCACCTCGGTGTCGCCGCGCACGGTGTCGAGCCAGTCGCCGAACTCCTCGGCGTTGGAGACGGTGGCGGACAGGGAGACCAGGGTGACGGATTCGGGGAGGTGGATGATGACCTCCTCCCACACCGCGCCGCGGAAGCGGTCGGAGAGGTAGTGCACCTCGTCCATGACCACGTAGCCGAGGCCGACGAGGGTCTGGGATCCCGCGTAGAGCATGTTGCGCAGGACCTCGGTGGTCATCACGATCACCGGCGCGTCGGGGTTGACGCTGTTGTCGCCGGTGAGCAGGCCGACCTTGGCGGGCCCGTAGCGGGCCACGAGGTCGTTGTACTTCTGGTTCGACAGGGCCTTGATCGGCGTCGTGTAGAAGCACTTGCGGCCCTGGGTCAGGGCCAGGTGGACGGCGAATTCGCCGACGATGGTCTTGCCGGAGCCGGTCGGCGCCGCGACCAGCACCCCCTTGCCGGCTTCGAGGGCCTTGCAGGCCTCTATCTGGAAGGGGTCCAGCTCGAAGTCGTACATCTCGCGGAAGGGGGCGAGTGCGGTGGCCTGCTCGGCGGCGCGCTGCCGGGAGAGGGCGTAGCGCTCAGCAGGGGAGAGGTCCTCGGTCATCTTGATGACGAGCCTACCGGCCGCCTGTGACAGCCACCGATCTTTAGCGGGCTCCCAGCAGGCGTACGGCGGCCGGGACGATCGTCGCGGTCAGCGGCAGCGGGCCGAGGGGTTCGCCGTCGGCGTAGCCGGTGATGCCCTCGGCGGTCAGGGTCACGCGCGAGGCCCGGTGGACGGTGACGCTGCGGTGGACGAGGTGGGTGCCGCGGTAGACCCGGGGGAAGACCCGCAGCAGCGTGGAGCGGCTGCAGGGGCCGACGACGGTGACGTCGAAGAGGCCGTCGTCGATGCGGGCGCCGGCGCAGATGCGCATGCCGCCGCCGTAGGAGGCGCCGTTGCCCACGGCGATCAGGGTGGCCTCCAGCTGCTGCTCGGGGCCGTCGTCGAGGCGGATGCGGTACGGGATGGGGCGCAGCGCGGCGAGCTCGGCGAGCAGGGCGGCGTCGTAGCGCAGCCGGCCGGTGGGGAAGCGCATGCGGTTGCCGCGGTCGTTGACGCGGGAGTCGAAGCCGGAGGCGAGGACGGTGCCGAACCAGGTGGCGCCGACCCGGCCGAGGTCGACGGGGCGGCCGCCGTCGCCCTTGAGGGAGGCGGCGACGAGGCGGCCGGCGGCGGCCGGGTCGCGGACGGGCAGGCCGGCGGCGCGGGCGAAGTCGTTGCCGGTGCCGACGGCGACGACGCCGAGCGGGGTGGGGGTGCCGGCGACGGCCTGCAGGGCGAGGGAGACCATGCCGTCCCCGCCGACGGCGATCAGTGCGCCGGTTCCGCCGTGGACCGCTTCCTTGGCCCGGGCCAGGGCGTCGGGGGCGTCGTGGCCGACGAGGGTGCGCACGCGGAAGCCGGCCTCGCGCAGGGCCCGGGCGGCGGGCAGGGCGGCGCGGGCGCCGCGGCCGCGGCCGGCGGTGGGGTTGACGAAGAGCGTGATGTCGCTGGTCACCCGGCGGACCCTACCGGTAGGTAGGGTCCGCCGGGTGACCGGAGGGATCACCTCGTCGGGTGCGCTCAGGTGGCGTCGTCGTAGCCCGCGTGCTGCTTGGACTGGCCCGGCAGGCTCTCCGTCGGCTCGGACTCGATGGAGTGCGGGGTCAGGTCGAGCGGGGCCGCCTCGTCGTCGGAGAGCAGCCGGTCGGGGTTGCGGGCCTCGCGGCGCTTGTCGTTGAGCAGGGCGAAGCCGACCGCACCGAAGTACAGGATGATGATCGGGACGGCCAGGATGCACATCCCGAAGGGGTCGGTGCTGGGGGTGGCGACCGCGCCGAAGACGAAGACGCCCATGACGACGCCGCGCCAGGCCTTGGCCATGCTCCGGCCGCTCAGTATGCCGACGAGGTTCAGCATGACCAGCAGCAGCGGCAGCTCGAAGGCCAGGCCGAAGACGAGGATCATGCGGACGCTGAAGTCCAGGATGTCGTCGAGCGCCAGCGTGTTGGCCGCGGATTCGGGCGTGACGCTCAGCAGCACCTTCATGCTGGTGGGCATGATCAGGTACGCCAGGTAGGCGCCGGCGAGGAAGAGCGGGACCGCCGTCGAGACGAAGGCGACCGTGTACTTCTTCTCGTTCTTGTGCAGGCCGGGGGCGAGGAACGCCCACAGCTGGTAGAGCCAGATGGGGGCGGAGAAGGTGACGCCCACCAGGAGGCAGACCTTCACGATGGTCGTGAAGGGCGACATCAGGTTGCCGAACAGGAGCACGGCGCAGTTGCCGCCGTGGCTCTGGGACAGATCACGACTGGGGCACTGGGGCACGGGGCTCGCCAGGAAGTCCATGATCTGCTTGTTGTAGAACGCCGCGACGACGGCGACCACGACGATGCCCAGCACGGCCTTGGCCAGCCGGTTGCGCAGCTCGCGCAGGTGCTCCGCGAGCGGCATCCGCCCCTCGGGGTCCTTCTCCTTCTTGCGGGCAGACTTGAGCAACCCACGTCCCTATCTCGTGCGGCCGACGGGCGCCGGCGGCGTCCGTCTCGGGTCTGTCCTGGGTCAGCGCTGGGTCGTACGGTCGGTGGGCTCGTTCACCGGGCGGGAGGTGACGTCACCGGGGGCCGCCTTGATCGTACGGGGGGCGGACTCACCGGCCGGCGGGTCGGCGGGGGCGGCGGCGGTGTCCGTGCTCTCGGCCTTCATCGCCTTGGCCTCGCTCTTGAGGATGCGGGCCGACTTGCCGAGCGAGCGCGCCATGTCGGGGAGCTTCTTCGCACCGAACAGCAGGACGATGACGACGAGCAGAAGGATGATCTCGGGCGCTCCGAGCCGTCCGAACATAAGCGTGTACCTTCTCACCGAAGCGGGATATTGGTGGTGGGGCCGGCCGACTGATCGGACATTTGTCGCTCAGTCGTACGGCAGGGATCGTAACGCGCAGGGGTAAACGCTCGGCAATCCCTGTGCATACTCCCGGTCGCGGCCCTCCGCCTCTCCACAGGGCCGGTCCGACCAGCGTACCGGCGGCCGGCCGCGACCCGGCTCTGCGGCTGCTCACCGGCTACTCACCGGGCACGCCGCGGGCGCCCTGCGCGGCCAGGGGCGCGGCCGATCGCTCCAGCTCCTCCGCGGCCCGGGTGATGTTCCGTGTGGCCTGCGCCACCTGCCGGGCGAGCCGCCGGGTCTCCACGAAGACGCGGGCGGTGAGGACCGCCAGCACGGCGAGTCCGCAGAAGCCGAGGGCGATGGCGAGCATGGGCCAGAACATGGAACGAGCCTATCGAGGGGAATCGGGAACAGACGGAAACGGCCGGAAAGCGGTCACGCGGTGACGTGCAGCCGCAGCGTCCGCACCCCGCCGCCCACGAGCAGCTCGACGATCCGCTCGCCGGCGGGCTTGCGGACCGCGGAGCCGCACTCGGGGCAGGTGAAGGAGTAGAACGTGGTCCGGTCGCTGGCCCCGATCGCCAGCCGCAGCGCGCCCGCGCCCAGCTCGAACCGGCCCCGGCAGTCGGGGCACGCCGCCTTGAAGACCGCGGCCGGTACCGTCGCGTCCCTCATCTGACCTGTTCCTTCCCCTGGCAGAGCTGTCCCCGGCACAGTCCGGCTCACCGTCACTCTCCGTATGCCACCAGCGCCTCGCGGGCGGCCTCGCGGGCGCTGCCGGCCAGCGCCTCCGGCGAGACGATCCGCCCGTCCCGGCCCAGGCGCAGCGCCAGGCGCCGCAGGGAGGCAGGGTCGGGGGTGCGCAGTGTGATCCGCAGACCGCCGTCGGGCAGCTCCTCGGCGCTGTCGTGCGGGTAGTACTCGGCGACCCAGCGGCCGCCCGGACCGACCTCGACGATGACCTCGGGGTCCTCCGCGGCCGGCTGGACCAGCCCCTCGGACAGGTCGCGCAGCTCCACCGGCGGCGGGTCGGAGGGCTCGTCGAGCAGCCGGATCTCCGCCACCCGGTCGAGGCGGAAGGTGCGCCTGGCCTCGGACAGCCGGCACCACGCCTCCATATAGGTGTGGCCCACCACGAACAGCCGGATCGGGTCGACCTCGCGCTCGGTCAGCTCGTCGCGCGCCGGCGAGTAGTAGCGGATCCACACCCGGCGGCGCTCGGAGATGGCCCGGTCCAGGTCGGCGAAGACGCCGCCCTCGGACTCGAAGCTCACCGACAGCCGGGAGCTGGCGCCCGCCGCCTCGCCGGCGGCGGCCTCCACCTTGGCGGTGGCCCGCAGCAGCGCCTGCCGGTCGCTCTCGCGCAGCCCCGGCAGGGTGGCCACGGCCCGGGCGGCCACCAGCAGCGCGGTGGCCTCGTCGGCGGCCAGCCGCAGCGGCTCGCCGGCGGAGGTGCCCGAGGCGTCGGGGTTGTGCCACCAGATGCGGTCGCCGTCGGTGTCGATGTCCAGCAGGTCGCCGCCGCGGAAGCTGGTGCCGCACATGGGCAGCACGTCCAGGTCGCCGATCAGCTCGTCCTCGGTGATGCCGAAGGCGCGGGCCACGTCGGCGACGCGGGCGCCGGGGCGTTCCCTCAGGTAGGTGACCAGGGACAGCATCCGGCGTGTCTGGTCAATGGCGTTTCCGGCCATCAGGGTTCGTCCCGTTCCTCTCAGCCCTTGGCGACGGCGCGCAGCCGGTCGATCACGTCCGAGCGCAGCTCGGCGGGTTCCAGCACGATCACGTCGGGCCCGAACTCCACCAGCCAGGCGTCCAGGCCGTGCCCGTAGGGGATCTCCAGCTCGTCCCAGCCGTCGCCCAGCTCACGGGTGGCGGTGGCGCGCTCGCGCAGCGGGTAACCGTGGCCGGCGCGCACCTTGATGCGGGCGGTGCGGGTGGCCGTCTCCCCCGCCCATGCCTCGACGGTGCTGCGGACGGTGACGTGGTCGGGCACCGGCGCGGTGAAGGGCAGGGCGCGCGAGCGCACCCGGCCGGTGATGCGCGAGAGCCGGAAGACGCGCTCGGCCCCCCGGTCGCGGTCGTAGCCGGCCAGGTACCAGTGGCCGCGCCAGCACTCCAGCGCCCACGGCTCGACCTGCCGCTGCTCGGGGCGGGCGGCGTTGGCCTTGCGGTAGTCGAAGACGACGACGCGGCGGTCCCGGGCGGCGAGCATCAGCGGCTCGAACGCGGCCTCGTGCACCGGGATGCGGGTCTCCAGGGCACCTGCGCCCACCGGGTCCTCGGCCAGCGGCATGCCGGCCGCACGCAGCTTCTGCAGCGCACCGCTGGCGGCGCCGGCCAGCCGGGCCTGCTGCCACACCTTGGCGGCCAGCCCCAGGGCGGCGGCCTCCTCGACATCGAGGGTGATGGGGGGCAGGCGGTTGCTGTCGCGGCGGGCGAGGTAGCCGATCTCGCCGTCGAGGCCCTCGACGGTGTCGATGATCAGTCCCAGCTCGCGCAGGTCGTCCTTGTCCCGCTCGAACATGCGGTTGAAGGCGTCGTCGCCCGCGGCCCCGCCCCCGGCGGCCTCGCCGCCGGCGAGGATGTACGCCTCGATCGAGCCGCGCAACTCCGCCTTGGTGAGCGGGCGGCGCGCGCCCAGCAGGCACAGCGCCAGGCTCATCAACCGCTCGGCCTTGGCAATCGCCATCGACGCCCTCTCTACTTGTTCTCTCAACCGTTGACCGTACCGCTCGCGGCTCGTACGACAAAAGCCGAGGGCCCGTGCCAGGCAGGCACGGGCCCTCGGCCTTCGTCAGTGGTGTCCTCAGACGCCCATCAGGTCGCAAACGAAGATCAGCGTCTCGCCCGGGGCGATCACGCCGGCGCCGGCGCCGCGGTCGCCGTAGGCGAGGTGGGCGGGGATGACCAGCTTGCGGCGGCCACCGACCTTCATGCCCTGGATGCCCTTGTCCCAGCCGTCGATGACCTGGCCGGCGCCCAGCTTGAACTCCAGCGGGCGACCGCGGTTCCAGCTCGCGTCGAACTCCTCGCCGGTGGACCAGGCCACGCCCACGTAGTGGACCTTGACGAAGTCGCCGGCCTTGGCGACCGCACCGTCGCCCTCCCAGATCTCGGTGATCTCCAGGTCGGTCGGAACCGGACCCTCGGGGAAGTCGATCTCGGGCTTGTCGATGTTCACGAATGTGCTCCTACGAAGGATTCTTGCTGGCAACCGCGCAATTCTGGCAGATGCCGATCGGAAGGCCGAAACCCTGCGCCGCCGGGCGGCGTGGCCTCAGACCTTGCCGACGATGTCGACCACGAAGACGAGGGTGTTCTTGTCCAGGCCGGACTGCGGCTGACCCTCGTAGCCGAACTTCGGCGGGATCACCAGCTCGACCCGGTCCCCCACGTGCTTGCCCACCAGGCCCTTGTCCCAGCCCTGCACCACAGAGCCGGTGCCGATCTGGAAGGCCGTGGCACCCGCGTGGTCCCAGGAGGAGTCGAACTTCTTGCCGTCCTCCCACTTCACGCCCGTGTACTGGGCGATCAGGCCGTCCCCGGCCTTGATCTCCGGGCCGGTGCCCTTGATCAGCACCTGCTCCTTGAGGTCCGTGGGCGGCTTCTCGCCCGAGGGGATGGTGATGGTCGCGGCCTTCTGCGGCTCCGCCTTGACCTCGGGCATGCCGGCCTCGGGCTTGGCCTGCTCGCCCTTGGCCTCGCTCTTGGTGTCCACCTTCTGCGCGCCGACCACGTCGATGACCCACACCAGGCCGTCCTCGGGGCTGACCCCGGACTGCGGGTTGAGCTGGTCGCCGATGAGCGCCTTGGCGGTGCCCTCGACCTCGATGCGCGAGCCGGCCTTCTTGCCGACCACGGCCTCCAGCACCTTGGCGGGCATCTCCTGGCTGGGCTGGCCCAGCTGCGTCACCAGCTGGCGGCGCGGGCCGGGGGCGGCGCTCGCGCTCGCCCCGGACTTCTCCTGGGTGGCCCAGGTGCCGCCGAGGGGCTTGTTGTCCTTCATGGTCTGCCCGGCGAAGTCGAGCCGGACGAAGGAGCCCTTCTCCGCCGTCGCGCCCGAGCCCTCGGTGAGGACCGTGACGACCATCTTGTCGGACGGCTTGGCGTCCTTGGGAACGGAGATCTCGGGCTTCTCCCCGAACTTCCCCTGGACCGTCACCTTGGCGTCGGAGGACTTGTCCTCCGACCCGCACGCCGCGGCGGTCAGCAGCAGGACGGGGACGGCCAACGCCGCGGCGAGGCGACGCGCGTTCTTCGTGTGGTTCATGAAGTCCAACTCGGGCTGATAGGGGTCGGTCGGGCAATGTGCCGTCACTCTACGGCCTGCCCGCCGCCGATCAACCCCGTCCGACACGGATGTGCGCCGGGTCCGGTGAACCCGGCGCACACGCGTGCCCTTTACGGCAGATCGGACCCTCACATTCCGGCGATGAGCTTCTCCACCCGGTCGTCGACGGAACGGAACGGGTCCTTGCACAGCACCGTGCGCTGGGCCTGGTCGTTGAGTTTCAGATGCACCCAGTCGACCGTGAAGTCCCGGCGCTGCTCCTGGGCCCGGCGGATGAAGTCGCCGCGCAGCCGGGCCCGGGTGGTCTGCGGGGGCACCGACTTGCCCTCGAAGATGCGGACGTCGTTGCACACCCGCGCCGCCTGGCCGCGCTTCTCCAGCAGGTAGTACAGCCCCCGGCGGCGGTGGATGTCGTGGTACGCGAGGTCTATCTGGGCCACCCTCGGATGCGACATGGTGATGTTGTTCTTGGTGCGGTAGCGCTCGATGAGCTGGTACTTCATCACCCAGTCGATCTCGGTGGCGATGCGGTCGAGCTGCTCGTCGCGAATGGCCTCCAGCGAGCGCCCCCACAGCTCCAGCACCCGCTCGACGGTGCCGGTGCGGATGCCGCGGCGCTCGCAGAAGTCGACGGCCTTCTCGTAGTACTCCTGCTGGACCTCCAGCGCGGAGGCCTCCCGGCCGCTGGCCAGGCGGACCTTGCGGCGCCCGGTGATGTCGTGGCTGACCTCGCGGATGGCCCGGATCGGGTTCTCCAGCGTCAGGTCGCGCATCACGGTGCCCGCCTCGATCATGCGCAGCACCAGGTCCGTGGCGCCCACCTTGAGCAGCATGGTCGTCTCGGACATGTTGGAGTCGCCGACGATCACGTGCAGCCGGCGGTAGCGCTCGGCGTCGGCGTGCGGCTCGTCGCGCGTGTTGATGATCGGCCGGGAGCGGGTGGTGGCGGAGCTGACGCCTTCCCAGATGTGCTCGGCGCGCTGGCTGACGCAGTAGACCGCACCGCGCGGGGTCTGCAGCACCTTGCCCGCGCCGCACAGCAGCTGCCGGGTGACCAGGAACGGGATGAGGATGTCCGCCAGACGGGAGAACTCCCCGTGCCGCGCGACGAGGTAGTTCTCGTGGCAGCCGTAGGAGTTCCCGGCGGAGTCGGTGTTGTTCTTGAAGAGATAGACGTCGCCCGCGATCCCTTCCTCGTGCAGGCGGCGTTCGGCGTCGACGAGGAGGCCTTCGAGGATGCGCTCGCCCGCCTTGTCGTGGGTGACCAGCTCGATCACGTTGTCGCATTCCGGAGTGGCATATTCCGGGTGCGATCCCACATCCAGGTAGAGACGGGCGCCGTTGCGCAGGAAGACATTGCTGCTGCGGCCCCAGGAAACGACACGACGGAAGAGGTACCGCGCCACTTCGTCAGGGGACAGTCGGCGCTGTCCTCTGAAGGTGCACGTGACGCCGTACTCGTTCTCCAGCCCGAAAATGCGGCGGTCCATGCCTGAACATTACGCCTGATGCCCTGCGCTGAAACCGGGTTCGACCGCACCGTTCCGATCATTTTCCGACCGTGCGACGACGGTCGAGGGCACCTCGGGAGCCCGCAGGGAGCGCCGGGCGGCGAGCAGCACCAGCAGGGCGGCGGCCCCGCCGCCGACGGCGACCAGGAAGCCCGAGCGGACCCCGGCGTGCTGCAGCACCGGGCCGGCGACGGCGGTGCCGATGGCCGCGCCCACACCGAAGGAGGTGACCAGCCAGGAGAACGCCTCCGTCACGGTGCCGCGCAGCGCGTGCCGGTCGACCACCACGAAGGCGCAGGCCAGACAGGGCGCCAGGAAGACGCCGGCGACACCGGCGAGCACGACCATCGGCCAGACGCCCGGCATCAGCAGCAGCGGGACGTACCCCACGGCGAGGCCGGTGACCAGCACCCGCAGCCGCTGCTCGGGGCTGCCGGGCCACTCGCGGGCGCCGTAGACGGTGCCGCCGATCAGGGCGCCCACGCCCAGCGCGGAGAGGATCCAGCCGGCGGCGTCGCCGTTGTGGTGGGCGTCGCCGTAGGCCACGGCGGCCACCGCGATGGAACCGAGCGCGGAGCCGATGAAGAAGAAGGTGCCCAGCAGCACCAGCAGCCCGCGCGAGCGCAGGGCGCCCAGCCAGTGGGCGTCGCGGGGCTCGCTGCGCCACTGCCGCGAGGGCGGCGACGTGACGACGGCGAGCGCGCCCAGGGCGCCGAGCGCGTTGATCACGTACAGCGCGCCGGCCTCGGACCAGCAGGAGACCAGCCAGGTGATCAGCAGCGGCCCGACGACGTACATCACTTCCTGGGCGATGGCGTCGAGGGAGTACGCGGCGTGGATGCGGTCCTGGCTCTTGAGGACGGACGGCCACAGGGCCCGCAGGCCGCCCTCCAGGGGCGGCGTGAAGAAGCCGGCGACGATCACGGCCGCGTAGACCACGGGCAGCGGCTCCAGGCCGACGGCGGCGAAGGCCGACATGCCGAGCGCGGCCAGCAGGGCCGAGGGCAGCAGGACGCGGGGCTGGCCGTACAGGTCGACGGCCCGGCCGAGCAGGGGCTGGCCGACGGCGTTGGCCACGCCGTAGACGGCCGACAGGACGCTGGCGAGGGTGTAGCTGCCGCCCTCGGCGCGCACGAACAGCACGATCGCGAGCGCCGCCGTGGCGTTCGGGAGCCGGCCCACGAGGGTGCCGGTGAGCAGTCGCGCCGCGTGCCGCGTCTTGAGCATGTCGACGTAACCGCCGCCCGCCGCCGCCATGGTCCGCCTTTCGTCTTGATCGTTCTCGTTTTACGTATAACTAGACTGGTTATACGTACCATGATGCCCGTCCGCGGGTCCAACCGCGCCGCGGCACGGCAGCAGCGAGAGGGGCGCAGCACCGGTGACGGACGTCGACACGGGACGGGGCCGGCAGGCGGGGGTCACCCGCACCACCAGCCGGGACGTGGCACGGGCCGCCGGGGTCTCCCAGGCGACCGTCTCGCTGGTGATGGGCGACAAATGGCGCGGCCGGGTCTCCGAGCGCACCGCCGGGGCCGTGCGCGACGCCGCCCGCGCACTCGGCTACCGGCCCAACCTCGCCGCCCGCAACCTGCGCCTGGGCCGCACCCGCACCGCGTTGCTGGTGGTGCCGGCCCTGACCAACGAATTCTTCGCCCGCGTCCACGCCGGGGCGGCACGGGCCGCCGCCGAACACGGCATCGGCGTGGTGCTCTACCCCTCCCCCGAGGGTACCGGCAGGGCCCGTGACCCCTTCGCCTCCGCGCGGGCCGCCCTGGACGGGGTGATCGCCTCCTCCATGGCGGCCGAGGCGCTGACCGACCTGCGCGAGGGCGGGCTGCCGCTGGTCATGCTCGACAGCGACCCCTCCCGGCCGGAGGCCGCCGCGACCGTCAACCCCGACATCGCCGACGGCATGCACCAGGTGGCCGACCACCTGCTGGCCCTGAGACACCGGCGCTTCGCCCACATCGCGGCCGACGTGGACTCCTGGACCTTCCGGGTACGGGCCCGGGCCCTGGCCGAACGCGTGGGCGCGGCCGGCGCCGAGATCGTACGGACCGAGCGGGCGCCCCTGGAGGTCGACGCGGGCCGGGCGGCCGCCGAGCGCGCCCTGGCCGCGGGGCCGACGGCCCTGGTGTGCGACGGGGACGTACTCGCGGCGGGCGCGTGCAAGGCCGCCCGGCGGCTCGGCCTGCGCGTGCCCGCCGACGTCTCGGTGACCGGCTTCGACGACCTGGCCCTGGCCCGGGCGGTCGAGCCCGAGCTGACGACGGTACGGCTGCCCGCGGAGCGGGTGGGCGAGGCGGGCCTGCGGGCGCTGGTGGCGCTGCTGGAGGGCCGCGCAGCGGCCCCGGAGACACTGCCGGTGCGACTGGTACCGCGCGCGTCGTCGGCGGCGGCCGCCGGTTAGAACGTGGGCGGCGCCCCGCAGGGGCGCGGGGAACTGCGCGATCGGCCATCGACGGCCCGCAGCCGAGGTGCTTCCCGACCTGCGGGTGCATCGCGGCTTGTCGCGCAGTTCCCCGCGCCCCTACGGGGCGAAGGTCCACCGGACCAGGCCGGGCGCGCCGGGGGGGGTGCGGCCAGGTGGCCGCTTCACGGCCGCCGGCCGCAAAGAAGCTACTCCTCCTCGGCCTCCGCCGCCGCGGCCGTCGTGTCGCCCTCCAGCAGGCGCGTGAGCTGGCGGCCCAGCAGGCGCTTGAACTTGCGCGTCTGGGGACGCGTGCGGTCCAGGATCGCGACCTCCAGCTGCTCGGCGGTGAGCGTGCGCTCACTGCCGTTCGTGTCGCGTGCCAGCGACTCGACCGCCAGCTTCAGGGCCTCGGCGAGCGTCATGCCGTCGCGGTGCCGCTGGTCGAGGTAGTTGCTGATCTGGTCGGCGTTGCCGCCGACCGCGACCGAGCCGTGCTCGTCGACGATGGAACCGTCGTGCGGCAGGCGGTAGATCTGGTCGTCCTCGGGGGCGGCCCCCACCTCGGCGACGATCAGCTCCACCTCGTACGGCTTCTCGCCGGCGCTGGAGAAGATGGTGCCCAGGGTCTGGGCGTAGACGTTGGCCAGGCCGCGGGCGGTGACGTCGCCCCGGTCGTAGGTGTAGCCGCGCAGGTCGGCGTAGCGGACGCCGCCGATGCGCAGGTTCTCGAACTCGTTGTATTTGCCGACCGCCGCAAACGCGATGCGGTCGTAGATCTCGCTGACCTTGTGCAGGGCCCGGGACGGGTTCTCGGCGACGAAGAGGACACCGTCGTTGTACTGGAGGACCACGACGCTGCGGCCGCGCGCGATGCCCTTGCGGGCGTACTCGGCGCGATCGGCCATGGCCTGCTGGGGTGAGACATAGAACGGCGTCGACACCGCTATCCGTCCCTTTCTGTCAGTGGAGGAGCGATCACGAAAGGTACCGCGGCGGCTACAGCAGGGCGGCGCGCGGGCCGTCCGGTTCCTCGAGCCGCCGCTCGTGGACGGCGCGGACGATGTCGGCGCTCTGGCCCTCGGTGAGCCTGCGGAAGCCCTCGTCGGTGATCACGGTGACGATCGGGTAGATGCGGCGGGCGAGGTCGGGCCCGCCGGTGGCGGAGTCGTCGTCGGCGGCGTCGTAGAGCGCCTGGACGACGAGCGTGGTGGCCTGCTGCTCGGTGAGGTCGTCGCGGTAGAGCTTCTTGAGCGCGCCACGGGCGAACAGCGAGCCGGATCCCGTGGCGGCGTAGCCGTGCTCCTCGGAGCGGCCGCCGGTGACGTCGTAGGAGAAGATGCGGCCCTTCTCCCGGTCCACGTCCCAGCCGGCGAACAGCGGCACCACGGCCAGGCCCTGCATGGCCATGCCGAGGTTGCTGCGGATCATGGTCGACAGGCGGTTGGCCTTGCCCTCCAGCGAGAGCTGGACGCCCTCGACCTTCTCGAAGTGCTCGAGTTCCAGCTGGAAGAGCTTGACCATCTCCACGGCCAGGCCGGCGGTGCCGGCGATGCCCACCGCCGAGTACTCGTCGGCGGGGAAGACCTTCTCGATGTCGCGCTGCGCGATCACATTGCCCATGGTGGCCCGCCGGTCACCCGCGAGGACGACCCCGCCGGGGAAGGACGCGGCGACGATGGTCGTGCCGTGCGGGGCCTCGATCACCCCTTGGGCGGGCAGCTGACGGTTGCGGGGCAGCAGCTCGGGCCGGTGCTGGGCGAGGAAGTCCATGAAGGACGAGGAGCCCGGCGTCAGGAAGGCGGCCGGCAGGCGCCCGTTACTGGAGAAATTGGCTTCCACACGAATCCTTCGAAGAGATCTTGAAATTCTGCAGGGACCCTATCGCCGGGTCGCAAGGCGGCCGTCCCGTGCCCCGTGGGGGGCACGGGACGGCAGGCCCGCTCTACTGTCCGCCCTTTTGCACAAAGGATCGAACGAAGTCCTCGGCGTTCTCTTCGAGCACATCATCGATTTCGTCCAGCACGGAGTCCACGTCGTCCGACAGCTTCTCCTGGCGCTCCTTGAGGTCCTCCGAAACCTGCGCGTCCTGCGCCTGCTCCTCGACCTCCTCCGTCGCACGCGTGGCCTTCTGCTGTCCGCCGCCGGTGTCCTTGGTCGCCATACCCCTCACCCCGCTCGGTCGATACGTGCACGAGACGTTCAAGATCAGACCCTACAAGCAGGGCCCGGGATCGGCCCTGCACTTCCTACAACGTCCCGGAGCCACCGGGATGATTCCCGTTTCCCCCGGTCCTCAGACCCCGCTCAGCCGCCGGAGAGCACCCGGACCAGGTCCTCGGCGGTGCGGCAGCGGTCCAGCAGCTCCTTGACGTGGTTGCGGGTGCCCCGCAGCGGCTCCAGGGTGGGCACCCGCTGCAGGGAGTCCCGGCCCGGGAGGTCGAAGATCACCGAATCCCAGGAGGCCGCGGCCACGTCGTCGGCGTACTGCTCCAGGCAGCGGCCGCGGAAGTAGGCGCGGGTGTCCTCCGGGGGGGCCGTACGGGCCCGGGCCACCTCGGCCTCGTCCACCAGGCGCCGGACCTTGCCCCGGGCCGCCAGGCGGTTGTACAGGCCCTTGTCGGCGCGCACGTCGGCGTACTGCAGGTCCACCAGGTGCAGCCGGGCCGCGTCCCAGTCCAGGCCGTCGCGCCGGCGGTAGCCCTCCAGCAGCTCCAGCTTGGCCACCCAGTCCAGCTCGCCGGCCAGGCTCATCGGGTCGCGCTCCAGGCGGCCGAGGACGTCCTCCCAGCGGCCGAGCACGTCCTTGGTCTGCTCGTCGGCGTCCGCCCCGAAGCGGTCCTGGACGTACTTGCGGGCCAGCTCGTAGTACTCCATCTGCAGTTGTACGGCCGTGAGCGTCCGGCCGCTGCGGAGCGTGACCAGGCGGCGCAGCGAGGGGTCGTGGCTGATCTGGTGGAGGGTGCGCACGGGCTGCTCGACGGCGAGGTCGGTGGTGATGAAGCCGTCCTCGATCATGGAGAGCACCAGGGCGGTGGTGCCGAGCTTGAGGTAGGTGGAGATCTCGGAGAGGTTGGCGTCCCCGATGATCACGTGCAGCCGGCGGTACTTCTCGGCGTCGGCGTGCGGCTCGTCGCGGGTGTTGATGATGGGCCGCTTGAGGGTGGTCTCCAGGCCCACCTCGACCTCGAAGTAGTCGGCGCGCTGGCTGATCTGGAAGCCGTGCTCGTGGCCGTCCTGGCCGATGCCGACCCGGCCCGCGCCGGCCACGACCTGGCGGGAGACGAAGAAGGGGGTCAGGTGGCGCACGATGTCCGAGAAGGGGGTCTCCCGCTTCATCAGGTAGTTCTCGTGCGTGCCGTAGGAGGCGCCCTTGTTGTCGGTGTTGTTCTTGTAGAGGTGGATCGGCTGGGCGCCGGGCAGCTGGGCGGCCCGCTCGGCGGCCTCGGCCATGATCCGTTCGCCTGCCTTGTCCCACAGGACGGCGTCGCGGGGGTTGGTGACCTCGGGCGAGCTGTACTCGGGGTGGGCGTGGTCCACGTAGAGCCGGGCGCCGTTGGTGAGGATGACATTGGCCAGGCCGATGTCCTCGTCGGTGAGCTGGCTGGCGTCCGCGGCCTCGCGGGCGAGGTCGAAGCCGCGGGCGTCCCGCAGCGGGTTCTCCTCCTCGAAGTCCCAGCGGGCACGGCGTGCCCGGTGCATCGCGGCCGCGTAGGCGTTGACGATCTGGGACGAGGTGAGCATGGCATTGGCGTTCGGGTGACCGGGGACGGAGATCCCGTACTCCGTCTCGATGCCCATTACTCGCCGTACGGTCATGCGGCCCTCCTTGCCCGGCGGCGCCCCCCGGTGGGGTCGGCGCTCAAGTACCGCTGCGCTTCCGGTCCGTGTACGGTCCCCGATCCCCCCACGGCGCTTCTGCGGCGGTACCGAAGAGCCTAGAACGGGTTTGCGGCGCTGGGGAGATCATTACAGTCATTGCTGCGGTTCGCGCGGCGCGCGGGCGGCGGTGCCGTGCGCGTCCCGCAGGTGGTGCAGGAGCGTGCGGGGACCCCCGGGAGGATCCCGGCGGATCCCGGTGGATCCCGGTGCGGAACCCCGGGGAGATCCCGGTGGAGATCCCGGTGCAAAACACATCCGGCTGCGGACGCCCTGGCCCTTCCCCCACCGGGGGCGGGGGAAGGAGGAACAACAGGGACATCCGCAGCCGGACGGCGGTGTTACAGGTACTGGCCGGTACTGGCCACGGTGTCGATGGAGCGGCCGGTGTCCGCGCCCTGCTTGCCGGTGACCAGGGTGCGGATGAAGACGATCCGCTCGCCCTTCTTTCCGGAGATGCGGGCCCAGTCGTCCGGGTTGGTGGTGTTCGGCAGGTCCTCGTTCTCCTTGAACTCGTCCACGCAGGCGGCGAGCAGGTGGGAGACGCGCAGGCCCTTCTGGTTGTGGTCCAGGAACGCCTTGATCGCCATCTTCTTGGCCCGGTCGACGATGTTCTGGATCATCGCGCCGGAGTTGAAGTCCTTGAAGTAGAGGACTTCCTTGTCACCGTTGGCGTAGGTGACCTCCAGGAAGCGGTTCTCCTCGGACTCGGCGTACATCTGCTCGACGACCGACTGGATCATGCCCTCGATGGTGGCCCTGGCGTCCCCGCCGTGCTCGGCGAGGTCGTCGGCGTGCAGGGGCAGGGTCTCGGTCAGGTACTTCGAGAAGATGTCCTTGGCGGCCTCGGCGTCCGGGCGCTCGATCTTGATCTTCACGTCGAGCCGGCCGGGGCGCAGGATGGCCGGATCGATCATGTCCTCCCGGTTGGAGGCGCCGATCACGATCACGTTCTCCAGGCCCTCCACGCCGTCGATCTCGGAGAGCAGCTGGGGGACGATGGTGTTCTCCACGTCCGAGCTGACCCCGGAGCCGCGGGTGCGGAAGAGGGAGTCCATCTCGTCGAAGAAGACGATCACGGGCGTGCCCTCGCTGGCCTTCTCCCGGGCGCGCTGGAAGATCAGCCGGATGTGCCGCTCGGTCTCGCCGACGTACTTGTTGAGCAGCTCGGGGCCCTTGATGTTCAGGAAGAAGCTCTTCCCCGCGGGCTTGCCGGTGACCTCCGCGACCTTCTTGGCAAGGGAGTTGGCCACGGCCTTGGCGATGAGCGTCTTGCCGCAGCCGGGCGGCCCGTACAGCAGCACGCCCTTGGGCGGCCGCAGTTCGTGCTCCTTGAACAGGTCCGGGTAGAGGTACGGGAGCTCGACCGCGTCGCGGATCAGCTCGATCTGGTTGCCCAGACCGCCGATCTTGCTGTAGTCGATGTCCGGGACCTCTTCGAGGACGAGTTCCTCGACCTCGCTCTTGGGGATGACCTCGTAGACGTAGCCGGAACGGGGCTCCAGCAGCAGGGCGTCGCCGGGGCGGATGGTGGTGTCCAGCAGCGGCTCGGCGAGCCGCACCACCCGCTCCTCGTCGGTGTGCCCTATCACCAGGGCGCGTTCGCCGTCCTCGAGGACCTCCTTGAGGGTGACGATGTCGCCGTGCCGCTCGAACGCCATGGCCTCGACCACGTTGAGCGCCTCGTTGAGCATGACCTCCTGGCCGGGGCGCAGGTCCTCCGCCTCGACACTGGGACTGACGTTCACCCGGAGCTTGCGGCCCCCGGTGAAGACGTCGGCGGTGCCGTCCTCGTTGGCCGTCAGGAAGACGCCGAAGCCGGCCGGCGGCTGGGCGAGCCGGTCGACCTCCTCCTTGAGGGCCACGATCTGGTCGCGGGCCTCACGGAGCGTGTTCGCGAGCCGTTCGTTCTGAGCGGAGACGCCGGCCAGGTTGGTCTGGAGCTCGACGATCCGCTCCTCGAGAATCCTCGTGTGACGCGGAGAGTCGGCGAGCTTGCGTCGCAGGACGGCGATCTCCTGCTCGAGATAGGCAACCTGGCCCGCGGGGTCGTCGGACCCCCGCCCCGGCCGGATGCCGCGGTTGATGTCGTCGTCGTGGGCTGCCACGGTCCTCACCTCCTCCAAGGGGAGCTGGACGCTTCCAGACCCTACCTGGGCCGGTGCAGGTTGAAACCCCTAGATCACAAACCCGGTAGGAGTGTGTCCGATCTTCACCCTTGCGCACGTCCTCACGTGAGGGGAATACCCACCCATCAACATCGGAAAGCGGGCGGTTGTATCGTCGACTCGGTCAACACCCGTCAGGGCTGGCTCCAATTGGTTCACGAATGCAGGAAACGGCAGGCGAGATGACTGTGCGGGACGACGGACTCGACGAGCTCGAGGTCTGGATCGACCAGGACCTGTGCACCGGCGACGGTATCTGCGCGCAGTACGCCCCCGAGATCTTCGAGCTCGACATCGACGGGCTGGCCTATGTGAAGAGCCCCGACGACGAGCTGCTCCAGGACAAGGGTGCCACCACGCCCGTCCCGCTGCCGCTGCTGAACGACGTGCGCGACTCGGCGAAGGAGTGCCCCGGCGACTGCATCCACGTCCGCCGCGTCGCCGACAAGGTCGAGGTGTACGGGCCCGACGCTCCGTAGCCGGGCACCGCTCGCGCGTGACGGTCGGTGACCGTTCAGACGGCCTCGGGCGCCGGCAGGGCGCCCAGGACGAACTTCCCACCGCGCCAGTGCCACTTGACCGCCCGGCGCAGATCCGGGCAGCAGCGCGGCACCCCGGCCGAGGAGTAGCCGAGCAGGGTGGCCGAAACCGTCCCCGCGGCCGCCTGCAGGGCCGTCACGCTCATCCGCTGCCGGGGGTCCACCAAGGTGGCCAGCACCCGGGGCGCGCCACCGGGCGCCTGCGGCGCCCCCAGGACGTACACCCCGCTGGGCGGGGTGCCCGCGCCCGAGTGGCAGCGCACCGCCACGGCCGTCTCCGGCCGCCCGTCCCGGTCCAGGTCGGCCTCGGCCCTGCCGGTCACCTCCACGCCCGCCGGCCCGCACTGCAGCGGATAGCGGGCGGCGGCCGGATCGGGGGCCGGCAGCGGCGCCGGCGCGACGGGCGCCTTTGCGGTCGCGACGGGCTCTGCGCGGTCCTCGGCGGGCCCGACCAGCGCGGCGCCGAGGACGGTGCCGGCCACCGCGGCCGCGGTGACCACCCAGTGCACGGGCCGGGAGCGGGTGTGCGGGAGGGACGCCGACGGCTGCACGCGCGCTGACTCCTGATGAGGCGGGGACTGCAAGGACGGAAATCTTCCGCATCGTGCCACACGGGCCCGCGGTACGAAAGCAGCGGGCCCGGGCCCGCGTGCCGCCCAACGTACGCGCGCCGCCGCCGAGTTCCGCGGTGCGCGGTACCCGGCGGCGGCGCGTGTCGTGCGTGCCGTGGTGGACGTCAGCCCTTGTTCGGGCCCTCGTAGTCCTCGCCGTAGGCGCCCTTGGCGGGCCGGCGGCGGCGCATCGGGGGCTCCACGCCGTCGGCCAGGCGACGGGCGGTGACCAGGAAGCCGGTGTGGCCGATCATGCGGTGGTCGGGGCGCACGGCCAGACCCTCGACGTGCCAGTTGCGGATCATGGATTCCCAGGGCTGCGGCTCGGCGAAGCAGCCGATCTCCCGGATGGACTCCACCGTCCGCGCCAGCTGCGTGGTCGTGGCCACGTAGCAGCACAGGATGCCGCCGGGGACCAGCGCCTTGGAGACGGCCTCCAGGCACTCCCAGGGGGCGAGCATGTCGAGGATCACGCGGTCGACGTCGGTGTCCGACAGGTTGTCCTGCAGATCGCCGACGGTCAGCTGCCAGGCGGGGTGCGGGCCGCCGAAGTAGCGCTCCACGTTCGCCTGGGCGATCTCGGCGAAGTCGGCACGGCGCTCGTAGGAGTGCAGCATGCCCTGGTCGCCGATGGCGCGCAGCAGGAAGCTCGACAGCGAGCCGGAGCCCACTCCGGCCTCGACGACGCGCGCGCCGGGGAAGATGTCGGCGAAGGCCAGGATCTGCCCCGCGTCCTTCGGGTAGACCACGGCGGCACCGCGGGGCATGGACAGGACGTAGTCGGGGAGCAGGGGACGCAGCGCGAGGTACGCGACGTTCCCCGTGGTGCGGACAACACTGCCCTCGGGCGCGCCGATCAGCTCGTCGTGGGGGAAGGAACCCTTGTGGGTGTGGAAGTTCTTCCCGGCCTCGAGCGTGAACGTGTAGTGGCGTCCCTTGGGGTCGGTGAGCTGGACCTGGTCCCCGACCTGGAAGGGCCCGCGACGGCGGGCGGCACCGGTCGGTTCGGACATGTGACCAGCCTACCGGGTGCTCTGCGAGCAGCCGACCACACGGGGCCCTGCGCCCCGTAGGGGCGCGGGGAACTGCGCGACAAGCCACGACGCGCCCGCAGATTTCCCGGAGCCCGGGGTGGCACGTCGACTGCGGGCCGTCGGTGGCCGATCGCGCCCACGCGGCGGCAGCCGCAGATCGACAACGCCCCGCGCCCCTAGGGGGCGCCGGACACGACCCTAGGACGACGGGCGGGCCATTGCTGCCACGAAGGCGCGTTCGACGTCCGTCGTGGACAGCACGCCGTACACCTCGCCGCTCTCCTCCACCACCAGGTACTCCGTCGCCGGCACCGTCCGCAGCGCGTCGAGCAGGTCCTCGCCCGCCAGGGCGGCCGGCAGGCGCATGCCGTCGGTGATCTCCTGGGCGAGGGAGCCGGACTCCACCCACGGGCGCCGGTGCTCGGGGACGCCGCCGATGGCGGCCTCGCGGACGATGGCGGTGGGGGTGCCCTGCCCGTCGACGACGACCAGTGCGCGGGCCCCCGCCTCGTGGGCCCGGCGCAGGGCCTCCGACAGCGGCGTGGCGGCGGTGACGGGCACGGCGCGCCGGGTCAGGGTGCGGGCGCGCAGTCCGGGCAGGTGTTCGCGCAGGCGGGCCATGCGCAGGCTGTTGCCGGCGCCGGTCCAGATGATCGCGGCGAGGATGGCGGCGAGCATGGCGTCGGTGAGCGCGTCGACGCCGCGGAGGTTCTCGGTGTCGCCGCCGCGGGTGAGCAGGGGCAGCCCTATGAGGACGGCGACGGCGAGCGCGCGGCCGACCCAGGCGGCGGCGACGGTGCCGGTCATGGGGCGGCCGCTGATCTTCCACACGACGGCGCGCAGCATGCGGCCGCCGTCGAGCGGCAGGCCGGGCAGCAGGTTGAAGGCGGCGACGAGGAGGTTGGAGATCATCAGGCCGCCGAGCAGCACGCCGGGGACGGTGCCGGCCTCGACGGCGCGCATGCCGAGGTAGAACAGGCCGGCGAGGGCGAGGGAGAGCAGGGGGCCGACGAAGGCGAGGACGAATTCGCGGCCGGGGCTCTCGCTCTCCTTCTCGATCTCGGAGACGCCGCCGAAGAACTGCAGCTTGATGCGGCGCACCGGCAGTTTGAAGCAGAGGGCGGCGACGGTGTGGGCGAGCTCGTGGACGAGGACGGAGGCGTAGAAGGCGACGGCGAAGAAGAGGGCGACCAGGTAGCGGATCGCGCCGAGGTCGGGCAGCACGCGTTCGAGCTGGCCGCCGAAGACCCAGGTGATCAGGGCGGCGACCAGGAACCAGCTGGGCGCGACGTAGACGGGCACACCGAAGGGCCGGCCCATGAGGATGCCGCCGCCGCTCTCGCGGGGGCGAGGCGGTTTGGGGTCCTCGGGCCCGGCCGGTCGGCCGGCTTCTTCGCCGCCGCTGCGCCCCTGGCCGCTGTTGTCCACGGTGTCCCCTCGTTCCGTCCGGCTCCCGCCGCCCGTCCCGGGCGCTTTCAAGATCATCATGCAGTCTTCGGACGCCTACGGTCGATGGTATGCGGACTGCAGCCGCCGGTGGGCCGTAGGGTTCTCTGTCATGGAGAGCGCCACCGACCCTTCCGCCGCCCCCGCCCGCAGTGGGCGTACGGCCGCGCTGTCGCCGTCGCGCGCGGCCGATTTCATGCGGTGCCCGCTGCTGTACCGCTTCCGGGTGATCGACCGGTTGCCGGAGAAGCCGAGCGCCGCGGCCACGCGGGGCACGGTGGTGCACGCCGTGCTTGAACGACTGTTCGATGCACCGGCCGCCGAGCGGACGCCGGAGCGGGCGCAGGGCCTGCTGCCGGGCGAGTGGGAGAAGCTGCTGGCGGCCCGGCCGGAGCTGGCGGAGCTCTTCCTCGGCGAGGACGGGGCCCACGACCCCGAGCGGCTGGCCGGGTGGCTGGCGGAGGCCGGTCGCCTGGTCGAGCGGTGGTTCACCCTGGAGGACCCGACCCGGCTGGAGCCCGCCGAGCGGGAGCTGTACGTGGAGACGGTGCTGCCGGATGTCGGGGAGGCGGGGCTGACGCTGCGCGGCATCGTCGACCGGGTGGACGTGGCGCCGAGCGGCGACGTGCGCATCGTCGACTACAAGACGGGCAAGGCGCCCGGGCCGCAGTACCGGGCCGAGCCGCTGTTCCAGATGAAGTTCTACGCGCTGGTGATGTGGCGCACCGGCGGCCGGGTGCCGCGCCGGCTGCAGCTGGTCTACCTGGGCAGCGGGGACGTGCTGACGTACGACCCGGTCGAGGCGGAGCTGCTGGCGGTGGAGCGCAAGCTGCGCGCCCTGTGGGAGGCCATCTCGCTGGCGACCGAGACGGGCGACTGGCGGCCGCGGCCGACGAAGCTGTGCGGCTGGTGCGACCACCAGGCGCACTGCCCGGAGTTCGGCGGCACTCCCCCGCCGTACCCGCTGCCGCTGCCGGCGCAGCGCCCGGCGGGCGAGGACGGACCGGCTGCCCCGGCCGGGGACGGTCAGGGCAGAATGGACGCGGTCTAGCGAAGGAGTGTTCCTGTGGCGATCCGGGTCCTATTGGTCGACGACCAGCCGCTGCTGCGCACCGGCTTCCGCATGATCCTGGAGGCCGAGCAGGATCTGGTCGTGGTCGGCGAGGCCGGCGACGGCCTGCAGGCGCTGGACCAGGTCCGCGCGCTGCAGCCGGACGTGGTGCTGATGGACATCCGGATGCCCCGCATGGACGGTGTGGAGGCCACCCGTCAGATCACCGGGCCGGACCGCAAGGGCCCGGCGAAGGTGCTGGTGCTGACCACGTTCGACCTGGACGAGTACGTGGTGGAGGCGCTGCGCGCGGGCGCGAGCGGCTTCCTGCTCAAGGACGCCCCCGCCCATGAGCTGGTGCAGGCGATCCGGGTGGTGGCGGGCGGCGAGGCGATGCTGGCGCCGAGCATCACGCGGCGGCTGCTGGACAAGTACGCCGGTCACCTGCCGTCGGGCGAGGAACCGCTGCCGGACAACCTGGGCACGCTCACCGAGCGCGAGGTCGAGGTGCTCAAGCTGGTGGCCCGCGGCCTGTCGAACGCGGAGATCGCCGCGGATCTGTTCGTGAGCGAGACCACGGTCAAGACGCACGTGGGGCACGTGCTGACGAAGCTGGGCCTGCGCGACCGGGTGCAGGCGGCGGTGTACGCCTACGAGAGCGGTCTGGTGCGCCCCGGCGCGCAGTGAGCCGCCACGCTGCGAACGCGCGAAGGGCGGGCCCCCGTCGGGGCCCGCCCTTCGTGCTGTGCCGGCGTGGTGCGTGCCGGCCCCGCTCAGCCCTTCTTGGACTTGCTGATCTCCCAGAACCGGAAGACGGTCGAGGCGTCGAGGGTCCACTGCAGGCCGGAGACGTTCTCGTTGGCCACCGCGTACTGCTTGCCCTGCCACAGCGGGAGGATCGGCAGGTCCTGGGCGACGGTGGTCTGCAGCTTGGCGAAGTCGCCGACGGTGGCGGCGCGGCTGCCCTGGGCGGCGGTGGCCGGCAGGATCGCCGCGATGTCCTTCGACTGGTAGTTGTTGGCGAGGACGTTGTCGTCGCCGAAGAACGGTGCGGTGAAGTTGTCGGGGTCCGGGAAGTCGGGCACCCAGCCCTTGACGTAGACGGCGTACTTGCCGGCCGCGATGTCCTTCTCGTACTGGTCGATGGGGGCGCTCTGGACGTCCGCCTCGAACAGGCCGCTCGCGTTGAGCTGCTTGGCTATCTCCTGGAACTCCGCGACGGTGGCCGGGCCGTAACGGACCGGGGTGGCCCACAGGGTGAGCTTGACCTTGCCGCTGATGCCCGCCGAGTGCAGGGCTTCGGCGGCCTTCGCGGGCTGCGGCCGGTCGCCGTAGATGTCGAAGAACGGCGTCTTGTGGCCGGTGATGCCGCTGGGGACCACCGAGTACAGCGGCTCGGCGGTGCGCTTGTAGACGTCGCGCACCAGGGCGCTGCGGTCGATGAGGTAGGCGATGGCCTTGCGCACGCCGGCCTTGCCGACGACCGGGTCCTTGAGGTTGAAGACCAGGTGCTGGACCTCGGCGCTGTTGCCCTCGACGACCGTCAGGGCGCCCTTGGCGCCGGAGGTGGTCTCCAGGTCGGCGAGGTCCTTCATGGCCAGACCTCGGTAGGCGAGGTCGACGTCGCCCTTCTGCACGGCGGACTTCAAGGAGCCCTGGTCGCCGTGGAAGAACTTGAGAGTCATGCCCTTGTTCTGCACGGTGGCCGGGCCCTTGTAGGAGCCGTTGACCTTGAAGACGGCCTTCGACTTGTCGAAGGAGGACAGCGTGTAGACCCCGGAGCCCACGGCCTTGCCGTCGGTGCGCAGCTTGTCGGCCGGGTACTCGGTGTGGTCGACGATCGAGCCGGCACCGGAGGCGATCTTCTGGGGGAAGGTGGCGTCCGAGCGCTTGAGCTTGAAGACGACGGTGGACTTGTCCGGCGTCTGGATGTCCCCGATGGAGGAGAGCATCGGACCCGCCGGACCGTCCTTGTCGTTGATCTTCAGCGTGCGGCGGAAGGAGAAGGCGACGTCCTCGGAGGTGAGGGGGTGGCCGTTGCTGAACTTCAGACCGTCCTGGAGGGTGCACTGGTAGACGGTGCTGCCCTCGTCCTTGAACTTGCACTGCTTGGCGGCGTCCGGCTGGGGCGTGGTGCTGCCCTTGGGGAAGCTCATCAGTGACTGGAAGACGTTGTTGAACAGCAGCCAGGATCCCGGGTCGTAACCGGAGGCCGGGTCGGTGGCGAGCACCTCGTCCGACATCCCCATGACCACCGACTCCCCGGTGCCGGCCGCCTTGCCGTCCTCCGATCCGCACCCGCTGAGCAGGGCGGCGGCGAGCCCCGCGGTGAGCGGGGCGGCGAGCCACTGGTCACGTTTCCTCACGTGCACGTTCCTCACAGTTCTTTGTTCGCTGAAGAGACGGTCTTGAACGGTGTTGAGCTGTAAAGCGTGTGGAGCTGGTGTTGCGGTGGTGCGGGTGTTGCGGTGGTGCGGGTGCGTGTCGGGTGATACGCGGGTGTTACGGGGTCAGGAACCGCTGCCGAGCTCCCACGGCTGCAGCTCGGAGGCGGCGTTGAGCGCCCACTCCGCCCCGGTGACCTTCTTCCCCACGGCCACGTACTGCTTGCCCTGCCACAGCGGCAGCACCGGGACGTCGTCGGCGACGATGTCCTGGACCTGCTGGAAGATGCGGGCGGCGGCGTCGCGCTGCGAGGACAGCCGCGACTGGGGGATCAGGTCGTTGATGATCTTCGGGTTCTTGTAGCTGGACCCGAGGAAGTTGTTCTTGCCGACGAAGGGGTCGACGTAGTTGTCGGGGTCCGGGAAGTCGGGGAACCAGCCCATGCCGTAGACGGCGTACTTGCCCTTGGCGGCCTCCGGCCGGAAGTCGGCCCACTTCACGCCCTGCAGCTTGGCGTCGAACAGGCCGCTGCCGTTCAGCTGCTTCTGCAGCGTCTTGAACGACTTCTCCGTCGTCTCGCCGTAGTGGTCGGTGGTGTAGGTGAGCGTCAGCGGCACCGGGGTGGTGATGTTCGCGCTCTGCAGGATGGCGCGCGCCTTGGCCGCGCTGGGCTCGCCGTACTTGTTGGAGAACGAGTTCTGGTGGCCGGTGAGGCCCATGGGCACCACCGAGTACAGCGGCTCGCTGGTGCGGTCGTAGTCGTCGCGGGTCAGCGCCTGGCGGTCGATCAGCTGGGCGACGGCCTGCCGCACGGCCTTGTTCTTGACCGAGGAGTCGTCGGTGTTGAACGCCAGGTAGCTGATCTCCTGGCCGGGCGACTCCAGCAGGCGGACGCTCTTGTCGTTGCCGGCGCGCAGGCGGCCGATCTGCTCGGGCAGCAGGGCCCGGTTCATCATGTCGATCTCACCGGACTTCAGCGCCTTCTCCATGGCCTTGGAGTCGTCGTAGAAGCGCAGCTCGACCTTGTCGTTCTGCAGCTTCAGCGGGCCCTTGTAGTCCGGGTTCCTCGTCAGGGTGGCCTTGACGACGCGGTCGTCCTTGACGTCGGTCTTCAGGCTGTACGGGCCGGAGCCGACGGTCTTGAAGCCGTTGCCGAGCTTGTCCTTCGCGTAGGACTCGCTGTCGACGATGGCGGCGGCCGGGGTGGCTATCTTCTGCGGGAAGGTGGCGTCCGGCGACTTGAGGTGGAAGACGACCTCGCGCTCGCTGGGGGTCTCCACCTTGTCGATGTTGCTCAGCAGGGAGACGGGGCCGTTCTCGAAGTTGATGGCCCGGGCGCGGTCGATGGAGAACTTGACGTCCTCGGCGGTGAGCGCGTGGCCGTTGGTGAACTTCAGGCCCTCGCGCAGGGTGCAGCGGAACTGCTCGCTGTTGCGGTCGCCGAAGGCACACTTCTCGGCGGCGTCGGCGATGGGCGCGGTGCCCGAGCGCGGCAGCCGCAGCAGCGTCTGGAAGGTGCTGTGGAGCACGTTCCAGGCGCCGATGTCGTACGCGGCGGCCGGGTCGAAGGGCGCGGGCGCGTCCGTGGTCTCCTCGAACCGGTCGGTCGTGCCGATGACGATGGCGTTGTCCTTACCGGCTCCTGTCCCGCCACAGGCGACGAGTACGGGTGCCAGCAGGCCTGCCACGGTCGGCAGGACCAGCGTCTTGCGGTTCATTGTCGGGGTTCTCCCTGTGGTGCGTTCGGTGCCCGGACCCTACCGATTGCGGAGTGCCGGTCAAACGGGCAGCCGTGAAGTTCTCGCGAAGAGATTAGTGCGCATGGCCACTGCATCCGGAACACGGTGAAGTTGATGCAATATCACGCACTGATAACACCCGAGGGATGTCCGATATCCGGACGGTGGAACGATTCCGGCACTGGATGATCAATTGGGACAGAAGGGCTCACCAAAAGCCCCGTGATACCCCACCCGCACCCGCGCAAGGCGCCGCGCCGCCCCCGCGGGCGGTGACGAACGTCACGCCGCGGGGCCCTTCACCGGCCGCGGGAATTCAGCCAGCACATTCGTCACGGAAAACACTCGTTCAAACGCCCAGAGTTTCTCCGCGGCGCTCGATGATCAAGCCGGCAAGTGATCAAGCAGCCGTCGATCAACCGGCGGTGATCAGACCCCGGAGAAAAGAGAGATCGACTTCCTCGAGCGAACCGACGACGGTGCGCCCGGTCGCCGGCGGGATGGGCGCCACCGAGGGCACCGCCACCACCCGGCAGCCCGCCGCCTCCGCCGCGGTGACCCCGGTCATCGTGTCCTCGATGACCGCGCACCGAGCCGGGTCCGCCCCGAGCCGGGCGGCGGCCAGAAGATAGGGGTCGGGGTGCGGCTTGGTGCGGGTCATCTCGTCGCCCGCCACCGTCAGCGTGAAGTGCTCGGGGCCCAGGGTCGCCAGCACGCGGTCGATGATGTGCCGGTGGGAGGCCGAGACCAGGGCCGTGGGCACCTGGTGGGCGGCCAGCTCGGCCAGCAGCCGGCGGGCGCCGGGCATCATGGGCACGCCCCGCCCGATCATCTGGGAGAAACGGGTGTTCAACAGCGCGCTGAGCTCGGCCAGGGCGATCCGGGCGCCCGTCGCCTTGATCAGGAAGGCGGCGCTGCGGTCCATCGGCCCGCCGACGACCACTTCCCGCCACTCCTCCAGCAGCTGGTGCCCCAGCTCCTCGAAAACGGCGACCTCCACCTCCCACCAGAAGCCTTCGGTGTCGACCAGCGTGCCGTCCATGTCGAGCAGGACGGCCTGCAGGGCGGGGGTCGTCGAACGAGTGTCCACTGCGGGAATGCTGCTGGTCATCCGCACACCTCCTGAGGGGCCAGAAGGCCGGCCCCCCACCCGCATCGGGTGACGAACCGGCCTTCACCGGGCAGACAAGTGTACGGCGGCCCCCCTCGGCGCGTCCCGTCGTTATTTGCACGACCGGGACCACCTGCGACGCCCTGTACGGCCGCGCAGCGGGGCCGTGCGGTCAGTCCTCGCCCCGGCCCTTGCCCCGCCCCTCCGGGCCCTCCTCGGGCCCCGCGGACTCGCCCTCGTCGTCCTTGGCCGGCGGCCGCGAGGGCCGCGTGCGGCCGCTGGCGGTGTCCCGCAGGTACGAGGAGTCCTTGCCGCCCTCGCCGAGCCCCGGCTCGGCGGCCAGCCCGCCCGGCGTCCCGGGCTGGCCCGGCTGCCCCGGCTGGCCGTCCCGGCGGCGCAGGTACCGCTCGAACTCGCGGGCGATGGCCTCCCCGGACGCCTCGGGCAGGTCCGCGGTGTCCCGGGCCTCCTCCAGCGACTGGACGTACTCGGCGACCTCGCTGTCCTCCGCCGCCAGCTGGTCCACGCCGCGCTGCCAGGCGCGCGCGTCCTCGGGCAGCTCGCCCTGCGGGATGCGCAGGTCGATCAGGTCCTCCAGGCGGTTGAGCAGGGCCAGGGTCGCCTTCGGGTTCGGCGGCTGGGAGACGTAGTGCGGCACCGCGGCCCACAGGCTCACCGCCGGGACCCCGGCGTGCGTGCACGCCTCCTGGAGAATGCCGACGATGCCGGTCGGGCCCTCGTAGCGGGACTCCTCCAGATCCATGGTGCGGGCCAGGTCCGGGTCGGAGGTCACACCGCTGACCGGCACCGGCCGGGTGTGCGGGGTGTCCCCGAGCAGCGAACCGAGGATCACCACCATCTCCACGCCCAGTTCGTGCGCGAAGCCCAGGATCTCGTTGCAGAACGACCGCCAGCGCATGCTGGGTTCGATGCCGCGCACCAGGACGAGGTCGCGCGGGCTGCCGCCGCCGGCGTCCTGGGCGCGCACCACGGACAGCCGGGTGGTCGGCCAGGTGATCCTGCGGACTCCGCCGTCCAGCCAGACGGTCGGCCGGTTGACCTGGAAGTCGTAGTAGTCCTCCGCGTCGAGCGCGGCGAAGACCTCGCCCTTCCACTCCCGGTCGAGGTGTGCCACCGCGCCGGAGGCGGCGTCACCGGCGTCGTTCCAGCCCTCGAAGGCACAGATCATGACCGGGTCGATCAGCTCGGGAACCCCCTCAAGCTCGATCACCCAGCGCCTCCTTCCGACCGGGGCGCGCGGCCCGTTGCCGCGCCACCGCCGGTTGCCGTTCGTGCCATTGCCGTCGTCTTGCGTGTGCCCCAAGCCTACGACTTCGGCGACCCCCCTTCGCAGCCCCCAAGGGGGAGGCACTTTCAGCCACGCATGCCCCATCCGGCCCGGTAGGCGCGCCAGTCCGCCTCGGTGGCCGCGAAGTCCACGTACAGCGCGAGGCCGAAGGTGCGGCGGTGGCGGTCCTCGCGGGTCAGGCCCAGCCGGGTGCCGCGCACGGCGGCCGCCGCGGTCTCCGCACGGCTCTGATGGCCCCAGCTGTCGGTGTGGTAGAAGGGCACGCCCATCAACAGGTCGGTTCCGGCGGGCGTGACCTGCAGGGCGAGCCGGGTCTGCTGGGCCACGTAGCCGCCGTAGAGGTTCTCCCACGGCAGCCCCGTGTCGTACGACATGACGGCGATCTGGTCCACGCGCCGGGCCACCCGGCCGAAGTAGGACTGCGTCCACCACTTGGGGCTGCCCAGCGCCCCGGAGGCCGTGTGCATGGAGGGCAGCGGGTCGATCTGCTGGGCCGCCACCGACAGCGGCCCGCCCTCGGCCCGTACGGCCGGGCGCAGGGCGTCCAGCAGTGCGAGGTAGTCGCGATCCCCGGTGCGCACCGGTTCGACGTCCAGGTGCACGCCCTCGAAGCCGGCGCGCATCACCTGCCGGGCACTGGCGACGACGTTCCCGCGGGCGATGGGCGAGCCCAGCCACAGGCCGCCGCCCCGGCCGCGGCCGGTCAGCTTGTCGCCCAGCCATGCCTGCACCCGTACCCCGGGCAGCTCGCGGTGCACGGCCGCCAGCAGCCGGCCGGCGCCCCGGTACGCGGAGTCCGGCAGGCTGCCGTCGTGCTCCAGGGGGCCCGCGTGCACGTACAGGTCGTGGATGCCGGTGCCGGCGATCTTCTGCTTGAGCGCGGCGAGGTCCGCGTCGCCCTTGCGGCCGTCCACCCAGGCGTGGCCGAGCCAGAGGGCGTCCCTGCCCCGGGTGACGGCGTCCTGCGCGGGCGAACCGGCGTACGAGGCCCGCAGCGCGCTGCCGGCCGTGACGACCGGCACCAGCACCAGCAGTGCCACGGCGACCGCCAGGCGCAGTGCGATCCGTTTGAGCAGTGCCCTGCGGCCGGTGTGCGACCGTTCCATCGCGTCCCCCTCGTTCTTTTCGAGGGACGTGTTCGAGCGCGGGACGGTTGCGTGGTGCGGGCATGCGGAAGGGGAGGGACGCTCGGGGTGTCCCTCCCCTTCACTGCACCGTCACTGCACCGGTCACTGCACCGGGCAGCGGGGCGTCAGTGCTTGTCGCCGAGGATGTCCTTGACGCGGGTGCGGACGTCCTCGGTGTCCAGGCCGCGGATCGTCAGGGTGGTGCGGCGGCGCAGGACGTCGTCGACCGTCTCGGCCCACTCGTGGTCGCGGGCGTAGACGACCTGGGCCCAGATCTCCGGGCCGTCGGGGTGGATCCGCTCGCCGAGCTCGGGGTTCTCGTTGACCATGCGGGCGATGTCGAAGGACAGCGAGCCGTAGTGGGTGGCGAGGTGACGGGCGGTCAGCGGGTCCATGCGGCTGCCCGGCTCGCGGTCGACGAGCAGGCGGTGGGCGACCGCGTTGGGGTTGGCCACGCCCGGCAGCGGGGTGCGGCGCACCAGGCTGGAGACGGGCTCCATGTCCTCGGTGAGCGGGCTGCCCGGCACCTGGGCGAGCTTCTTCATCACGGTGCGGCCGATGTGGCGGTAGGTGGTCCACTTGCCGCCGGCGACCGACAGCATGCCGCCCTTGCCCTCGCTGACGACCGTCTCGCGCTTGGCCTGGGCGACGTCGCCGGGGCCGCCGGGCAGCACGCGCAGGCCGGCGAAGGCGTACGTCATCAGGTCGCGGTCGAGGTCGGCGTCCTGGATGGAGAACGCGGCCTCGTCGAGGATCTGCTGGATGTCCTCCTCGGTGGCGCGCACGTCCGCCGGGTCGCCCTCGTACTGGGTGTCGGTGGTGCCCAGCAGGAGCTGGTCCTCCCACGGCAGGGCGAAGGTGATGCGGTACTTGTCGATCGGGGTGGCCATGGCGGCCTTCCAGGGCGACTTGCGCTTCATGACGATGTGCGCGCCCTTGGACAGGCGGATCGACGGCGCGGCGCCCTTGTCTTCCAGCTTGCGCAGGTGGTCCACCCACGGGCCGGTGGCGTTGAGGACGACGCGCGCGTCGATGCCGAACTCGGTGCCGTCGATGCGGTCCTTGATCTCGGCGCCGGTGACCTTGCCGTGCGTGAAGCGCAGGCCCTGGACCTCGGCGTGGTTGAGGACGACCGCGCCGGACTCGACGGCCGCGCGCACGGTCATGACGGCCACGCGCGAGTCGTTCATCTGGTGGTCGTAGTAGACCGCCACGGCCTTGAGGTCGTCCGTGCGCAGACCGGGGTTGTCGGCCTTGGCGCGGGCCGGGGAGATGACCTTGCCGACGCCGTCGCCGAAGGCGGAGAGCGCCGAGTAGGCGAACACACCGGCGCCGAGCTTGGCCGCGCCCACCGGGCCGCCCTTGTAGACGGGCAGGTAGAAGGTGAGCGGGTTGACCAGGTGCGGGGCCACGTCCTTGGCCAGCACCCGGCGCTCGTGGTGGTTCTCCGCGACCAGCTTGACCGCGCCGGTCTGCAGGTAGCGCAGACCGCCGTGGACGAGCTTGGAGGACGCGGAGGAGGTGGCGCCGGCGAAGTCGCCGGCGTCCACCATGGCGACCCGCAGCCCGGACTGCGCGGCGTGCCAGGCGACCGAGGTGCCCAGGATGCCGCCGCCGATGACCAGGAGGTCGTACGTGGCGTTGGACAGTCTCTCCCGGGTCTCGGCTCGACCCGGGTTGACGCCGGCGGCCGGGTGCGTACCCAGGGTGGGGACGCTCTGCGGGGTAGTCATGAGTTGCTCCTCGTCAGCTCTCGTCGTCGATCCAGCCCATGGTCCGCTCGACGGCCTTGAGCCAGTTCTTGTACTCGCGGTCACGCGTGTCCGCGTCCATGCGGGGGGTCCACTCGGCGGCCCGGCGCCAGTTGGCGCGCAGGGCGTCGGTGTCCGGCCAGAAGCCGACGGCCAGGCCGGCGGCGTAGGCGGCGCCGAGGCAGGTCGTCTCGGCGACCATCGGGCGCACCACGGGTGCGTCCAGGAAGTCCGAGAGGGTCTGCATCAGCAAGTTGTTGGAGGTCATGCCGCCGTCGACCTTCAGGGCGGTCAGCTCGACGCCGGAGTCCTTGGTCATGGCGTCGGTGATCTCGCGGGTCTGCCAGGCGGTGGCCTCGAGCACGGCGCGGGCGATGTGCGCCTTGGTGACGTAGCGGGTCAGGCCCGCGATCACGCCGCGCGCATCGGAGCGCCAGTAGGGGGCGAACAGGCCGGAGAAGGCCGGCACGAAGTAGGCGCCGCCGTTGTCCTCGACGGAGCTGGCGAGCGTCTCGATCTCGGCCGCGCTCTTGATCAGGCCCATCTGGTCGCGCATCCACTGCACCAGGGAGCCGGTGACGGCGATGGAGCCCTCGAGGGCGTAGACGGGCTTCTGGTCGCCGATGCGGTAGCCGACGGTGGTCAGCAGGCCGTTGTAGGACTGGACGGGCTCGTCGCCGGTGTTCATGAGCATGAACGTGCCGGTGCCGTAGGTGGACTTGGCCTCGCCCTGGTCGAAGCAGGTCTGGCCGAAGAGGGCCGCCTGCTGGTCGCCGAGCGCGGAGGCGACGGGCACGCCGGCCAGGGCGCCGCCCTTGGCGGTGCCGTAGACCTCGGCGGAGGAACGGATCTCCGGCAGCACGGCGGCCGGGATCTCCATGGAGGACAGGATGCGCTCGTCCCAGGCCAGGCTGCGCAGGTTCATCAGCATGGTGCGCGAGGCGTTGGTGACGTCGGTGACGTGCACGCCGCCGTCGACGCCGCCGGTCAGGTTCCAGATGACCCAGGAGTCCATGGTGCCGAAGAGGATGTCGCCGGCCTCGGCCTTCTCGCGCAGGCCCTCGACGTTGTCCAGCAGCCAGCGGACCTTGGGGCCGGAGAAGTAGGAGGCCAGCGGCAGGCCCGTCTCGCGGCGGAAGCGGTCCTGGCCGACGTTGCGGCCGAGCTCCTTGCACAGGGCGTCGGTACGGGTGTCCTGCCAGACGATGGCGTTGTACACCGGACGGCCGGTGTTCTTGTCCCACAGCAGCGTGGTCTCGCGCTGGTTGGTGATGCCGATGGCCTTGACGTCGGCGGCGGTGATGCCCGCCTTCTCGACGGCGCCGGCGACGACCTCCTGGACGTTGGTCCAGATCTCCATCGCGTCGTGCTCGACCCAGCCCGGCTTGGGGAAGATCTGCTCGTGCTCCTTCTGGTCGACGGAGACGATGCGCCCGTCGCGGTCGAAGACGATGCAGCGCGAGGAGGTGGTGCCCTGGTCGATGGCCGCGATGAACGGGCCCTGGCCGTGGGTGTCGGTCATGGGGTGGCTCTCCTGAAGTCGTGGTGGTCTCGGCGGGCGGGGGTCAGAACGCGATCTTGTGGATGCCTGCGGCGAGGGCGGCGCCGATGATCGGGCCGACCACCGGCACCCACGCGTAGCCCCAGTCGGAACCGCCCTTGTTGGGCAGCGGGAGCAGTGCGTGCACGATGCGCGGACCGAGGTCGCGGGCGGGGTTGATGGCGTATCCGGTGGGGCCGCCGAGGGAGAGGCCGATGCCGACGACGACGAAGGCGACCATGAGGGTGCCCGTGCCGCTGGTGGCGAGGCCCTTCGTCAGGCCCATGGTGAGGATGAAGAGCACCAGCGCCGCGGTGGCGATGATCTCGGTGACCAGGTTCTGGACCGCGTTGCGGACCTCGGGACCGGTGGAGAAGATGCCCAGCACGGGGCCGGCCTGCGGCTCGGCCGTCTGGTCGACCATGCCCTCGTGCGGGTTGAGGCTCGCGACGATCTCCGGGTCGGTCAGGTGGGCCTTGAACTGGCCGTAGTAGGCGAGCCACACCAGCGTCGCGCCGATCATCGCGCCCAGCAGCTGGGAGCCGATGTAGAGCGGTACGTCGCTCCAGTCGACCGCGCCGTCGAGGGCGAGACCGATGGTGACGGCCGGGTTCAGGTGCGCGCCGGACTTGGTGCCGATGTAGGCACCGGCGAGCACCGCGAAGCCCCAGCCGAACGTGATGGCGAGCCAGCCCGCGTTCTGCGCCTTCGAGCGCTTCAGGGTGACGGCGGCGCACACGCCGCCGCCGAGCAGGATCAGTACGGCGGTACCGATGGTCTCGCCGGTGAAGATGTCGGAGCTGGACACCCGCGACTCCTTTGTCCTTCGTCCAGGGGGAAGGCGAACCCCGGGTCCCTCCGGTGGTCCGCGCCCTCCGAGAGGGCGGTGATCGGTCCCGCGGCACTGCACACCATAGCGAATATTGTCGGTAGGTGTTCGACAATGCCGACCGATGCACGGCAGTTTTCTGGACGGTTAAGGGCACGTCAAGGCTTGTGTGACCGGAAACTCTCGGCCAACTGGCCAGAAATCTACGTTCGGATACCGACGGGTAACGAGCTGGTCTCGACGCCTGCCGGTACCCCTTCCCCGAAGCCCGCCCCCTCTACCGCGCGCGGCCCCGGAAGCCACCCGACGGGGGCGCCGCACGATCCGCCGAGCGCGCCCTAGAAGCGTCCGGCGCCCAGGTCGCGGGAGACCGCGCGGGCACAGTCGCGCACGGCGGCCACCAGGCGCGCCCGCAGCTCGCCGTCCTCGCACACCCGCTCGACGGCGCCCGTGATGCCGACCGCGCCGACCGGCATCCGCCGCCGGTCGTGGATGGGGGCGGCGATGGAGGCCAGCCCCGCCCAGGTCTCCTCCACGTCCGCCGCCCAGCCGCGGGCGCGCGTGAGGTCCAGGACGGATTCCAGCTCGGGCAGCGCCGTGACCGTCCGCGGGGTGAACGCCTCGCGCTCGGCGTCGGCCACCTCGGCGTGGGCCACGGGGTCGTAGGCGCACAGCACCTTGCCCAGGGCCGTGCTGTGCAGCGGCTGCATCGCGCCGACCTCCAGCACCTGGCGGCTGTCGTCGGGCCGGAAGACGTGGTGGACGATCAGGACGCCCTGCTGGTGCAGCACGCCCAGGTACACGCTCTCGCCGCTGGAGCGGGCCAGGTCGTCCGCCCAGACCAGGGCGCGGGCGCGCAGCTCGTGGACGTCCAGGTAGCTGTTGCCCAGGCGCAGCAGCTCGGCGCCCAGCTGGTAGCGGCCGGAGGCCGGGTCCTGCTCGACGAAGCCCTCCTGCTGCAGGGTGCGCAGGATGCCGTGCGCGGTACCCTTCGCCAGGCCCAGGGCCGAGGCGACGTCGGACAGCCCGAGCCGCCGCTCACCGCCGGCGAGCAGCCGCAGCATCGCCGCCGCCCGCTCCAGCGACTGGATGGTCCGTGCCATCGAGCAACCTCCCTCACCTGCCGACCGGCACTTTCCCCGTTCGGCATTGCTGAACACTATCGGCCGTTGCCGACCAGGGGATACCCGACAGCAGGGCTTCACCATGATCACCGAGGTCGGGCGCCGGTCCGAAACCGGCCACCCGCCCGCTCCCCGCCCCCGGGGGCTTCCGTCCCGGATGGCGGCGATATGCCCCCTCCCCGCAGTGTCCGGGACGCCCGTCCGAACCGTGGGACGCCCCTGTTGCCCGGCCGCCCTGCGGATACGCTTGCGGCGTGCGCCCACCGTAGGGAGGGCGCAAAGCCGACAGCCGTCGCACACCCGGGAGCACACCCATGGCCTCGTACACGCCATCGCCCGCCCGCCCAGCCCGAGTCGCGCACCTGCGCGAGGCGCTCGCCACCCGCGTGGTGGTGGCCGACGGGGCGATGGGGACGATGCTCCAGGCGCAGGAGCCCACCCTGGAGGACTTCCAGCAGCTCGAAGGCTGCAACGAGGTCCTCAACGTCACCCGGCCGGACATCGTGCGCTCCGTGCACGAGGCGTACTTCGACGCGGGCGTGGACTGCGTCGAGACCAACACCTTCGGCGCCAACCACGCGGCCATGGCCGAGTACGACATCGCCCACCGGGTGTACGAGCTGTCCGAGGCGGGCGCCCGGATCGCCCGCGAGGTCGCCGACGCCCACACCGCCCGGGACGGCCGCACCCGCTGGGTGCTGGGCTCGATCGGCCCGGGCACCAAGCTGCCGACGCTCGGCCACGTCCCTTTCACCACGATCCGCGACGGCTTCCAGCAGAACGCCGAGGGCCTGCTCGCGGGCGGCGCCGACGCGCTGATCGTGGAGACCACCCAGGACCTGCTGCAGTCGAAGGCCTCCATCGTGGGCGCCCGCCGGGCCATGGAGGCGACCGGCATCGAGGTGCCCCTGCTGTGCTCGATGGCCTTCGAGACCACCGGCACCATGCTGCTCGGCTCCGAGATCGGCGCCGCCCTGACCGCGCTGGAGCCGCTCGGCATCGACATGATCGGGCTGAACTGCTCCACCGGCCCCGCCGAGATGAGCGAGCACCTGCGCTACCTGACGCGCCACTCGCGCATCCCGCTGCTGTGCATGCCGAACGCCGGCCTGCCGATCCTCACCAAGGACGGCGCCCACTTCCCGCTCGGCCCCGAGGGCCTGGCCGACGCCCAGGAGAACTTCGTCCGGGACTACGGCCTGTCCCTGGTCGGCGGCTGCTGCGGTACGACGCCGGAGCACCTGCGGCAGGTCGTCGAGCGGGTCCGCGCCCTCGCGCCCGCCGAGCGCCGGCCCCAGCCCGAGCCGGGCGCGGCATCGCTGTACCAGACCGTCCCCTTCCGCCAGGACACCTCCTACCTGGCCATCGGCGAGCGCACCAACGCCAACGGGTCGAAGAAGTTCCGCGAGGCCATGCTCCAGGCCCGCTGGGACGACTGCGTGGAGATGGCCCGCGAGCAGATCCGCGAGGGCGCGCACATGCTCGACCTGTGCGTGGACTACGTCGGCCGGGACGGCGTGGCCGACATGGAGGAGCTGGCCGGCCGCTTCGCCACCGCCTCCACGCTGCCGATCGTGCTGGACTCCACCGAGGTCGAGGTCATCCGCGCCGGGCTGGAGAAGCTCGGCGGCCGCGCGGTGATCAACTCCGTCAACTACGAGGACGGCGACGGCCCCGACTCGCGCTTCGCCAAGGTCACCGCCCTCGCCCGGGAGCACGGGGCCGCCCTCATCGCGCTGACCATCGACGAGGAGGGCCAGGCCCGCACGGCGGAGAAGAAGGTCGCCATCGCCGAACGGCTGATCGCCGACCTCACCGGCAACTGGGGCATCCATGAGTGCGACATCCTCATCGACACCCTCACCTTCACCATCTGCACCGGCCAGGAGGAATCCCGGCGCGACGGCATCGCCACCATCGAAGCCATCCGCGAGCTCAAGCGCCGCCACCCCGAGGTGCAGACGACCCTCGGCCTGTCCAACATCTCCTTCGGCCTGAACCCGGCCGCCCGCATCCTGCTCAACTCCGTCTTCCTCGACGAGTGCGTCAAGGCCGGCCTGGACTCGGCCATCGTGCACGCCGCCAAGATCCTTCCGATCGCCCGCTTCAACGACGAACAGGTCACCACCGCCCTCGACCTCATCTACGACCGCCGCAGCGAGGGCTACGACCCGCTGCAGAAGCTCATGGCCCTCTTCGAGGGCGCCACCACCACGTCCCTCAAGGCGTCCAAGGCCGAGGAACTGGCCGCCCTGCCGCTGGACGAGCGCCTCAAGCGGCGCATCATCGACGGCGAGCGCAACGGCCTGGAGGCCGACCTCGACGAGGCCCTGCGCACCCGCAAGGCCCTCGACATCGTCAACGACACCCTCCTGGACGGCATGAAGGTCGTCGGCGAGCTCTTCGGCTCCGGACAGATGCAGCTGCCGTTCGTCCTGCAGTCCGCCGAGGTGATGAAGAGCGCGGTCGCCCACCTCGAACCGCACATGGAGAAGTCCGACGCCGAGGGCAAGGGCACCATCGTGCTGGCCACCGTGCGCGGCGACGTCCACGACATCGGCAAGAACCTCGTCGACATCATCCTGTCCAACAACGGCTACAACGTCGTCAACCTCGGCATCAAGCAGCCGGTCTCCGCGATCGTCGAGGCCGCCGAGGAACACCGGGCCGACGTCATCGGCATGTCCGGCCTCCTGGTGAAATCCACCGTGATCATGAAGGAGAACCTGGAGGAGCTCAACCAGCGCAAGCTGGCCGCCACCTACCCGGTCATCCTCGGCGGCGCCGCCCTCACCCGCGCCTACGTCGAACAGGACCTGCACGAGATCTACGAGGGCGAAGTGCGCTACGCCCGCGACGCCTTCGAGGGCCTGCGCCTGATGGACGCCCTCATCGCCGTCAAGCGCGGTGTGCCGGGCGCGGCACTGCCGGAACTCAAGCAGCGCCGCGTCCCCAGGCGCGAGGCGGCCCTGCCCGAGCCCGACGAGCAGCCCGACGGCGCCGCACGCTCCGACGTCGCCGTCGACAACCCCGTCCCGACGCCGCCGTTCTGGGGCACGCGCGTCATCAAGGGCATCCCCCTGAAGGACTACGCGTCCTGGCTCGACGAGGGCGCCCTCTTCAAGGGCCAGTGGGGCCTGAAGCAGGCCCGCACCGGCGGCCCCACGTACGAGGAGCTCGTCGAGACCGAGGGCCGCCCGCGGCTGCGCGGCTGGCTCGACAAGCTCCACACGGAGAACCTCCTCGAAGCCGCCGTCGTCCACGGCTACTTCCCCTGCGTCAGCAAGGGCGACGACCTCATCATCCTCAACGAGGACGGCACCGAACGCACCCGCTTCTCCTTCCCCCGCCAGCGGCGCGGCCGCCGGCTGTGCCTGGCGGACTTCTTCCGCCCCGAGGACTCCGGCGAGACCGACGTCGTCGGCCTGCAGGTCGTCACCGTCGGCTCCCGCATCGGCGAGGCCACGGCCGAACTCTTCGCCGGCAACTCCTACCGCGACTACCTGGAACTGCACGGCCTGTCCGTCCAACTGGCCGAAGCCCTCGCCGAGTACTGGCACGCCCGCGTCCGCGCCGAACTCGGCTTCGCGGGCGAGGACCCCGCGGACGTGGAGGACATGTTCGCCCTCAAGTACCGCGGAGCCCGCTTCTCCCTCGGCTACGGCGCCTGCCCCAACCTGGAGGACCGCGCCAAGATCGCGGACCTGCTGCAGCCGGAACGGATCGGCGTCCACCTCTCGGAGGAGTTCCAGCTGCACCCGGAACAGTCGACGGACGCGATCGTGATCCACCACCCGGAGGCGAAGTACTTCAACGCACGGTAACGGCGGGGCGGCAGCCCTCCGGTTGCCGTCCCGCGTCCGGACCCGCCCAATGGGTACGGAGATGGACGAGCACGCCTGGAACCGTCGCCGCTTCCTCGGCACCACCGCCGGGGCGGCGGCCGCGTTCGCCTCGGCCTGCGCGCCCGGCGGCGGCACCCCCGCCGCCGGTGGCGCTCCCGCCGAGAACGAGCGCCCCGGCACCCCCGACTGGCGCCTGACCCACCGCGGCGCCGACCGCGCCGTCGAGGGCTACGCCGACCGGGTGAGCGTCCTGCCGGGTGAATCGTTCCGGCTGCACGTCTCCGTCGGCGCCCCCGGCGCCAGGGGCTTCCGCGCGGAGGCGTTCCGCATGGGCTGGTACGGCGGGGCCCAGGCCCGCCGCGTGTGGGCGTCGGAGCGCATCCCGGCCGGCCCGCAGCCTCTCCCCCGCCCCACCGGCCCCACCCGCACGGTCTCCGCGGACTGGCCGGCCACCACCGAGGTGGCCACGCACGGCTGGCCGGAAGGCTCCTACCTCGTCCGCCTCACCGCCGATTCCGGTGAGCAGCGCTACGTACCCCTGACGGTCCGATCGGCCCGTACATCCGGCCGGCTGGTGCTGGTGAACGCGACGGGCACCTGGCAGGCGTACAACACGTGGGGCGGCCACAGCCTGTACTACGGTCCCGGTGGCAAGGGCGACTACGCCTCCCGTTCGCTCGCGGTCAGTTGCGACCGCCCCTACGACCGGGACGGTGCGCCGTTGTTCACGACGTACGAGCAGCCGGCGGTGGCACTGGCCGAGCGGCTGGGGCTGCCGCTGGCGTACGTCACGTCGATGGATCTGGACCGTGAGCCGGCGCTGCTGCACGGCGCGCACGGCGTGGTCTCCCTCGGCCACGACGAGTACTGGACGCCGGCCATGCGGCGCGCCGTCACCGCCGCCCGCGACGCCGGTACGAACGTCGCCTTTCTCGGTGCCAACGCCTGCTTCCGCCGCATCCGGCTGGAGCGCCGCCTGGTCGTCTGCTACAAGACCGACTGGCACCTCGACCCGCTCGCCGGCAGCGACGACGCGGCCGTGACGACCGACTGGCGCGAGCCGCCGCACCCGGATCCGGAGAACTCCCTCACCGGCACGCTCTACGAGTCCAATCCGACGTCCGCCGACTACGTGGTGACCGAGCCCGGCCACTGGGTCTTCGAGGGCACCGGTGCGGGGCGCGGCACCGCCTTCCCGAACCTGGTCGGCACCGAGTACGACCGGGTGGACGCAGGTCCCGGCACTCCGCGTCCGCTGCAGATCCTCGCCCATTCCCCCCTGGTGTGCCGCGGGGTGCGGTCCTTCGCGAATTCCGGCTACTACACGACCGCGAGCGGTGCGGGCGTCTTCAACACCGGCACGATGCGCTGGGTCGAGTCGCTGACCGGCGACGGCGGCCACGGCATTCCGCCGGCCACGGCGCGCTTCACCGGCCGGGTGACCGCCAATGTCCTGCGCGCCTTCGCCGCCGGTCCGGCGGGCCGTGCGCATCCGGCGCAGGACAATGTCGACGCCCACCACCCGTACGCGGGCGATCCCATCCAGGCCCACCGCGATCTGTGGTGAGACGAGGCCGGACGCTCACGGGCGGCCGAACCAGCGTTCCAGGGCCGCCCGCAGCGACCCGTCCTGCGGCGGCCCGGCCCAGCACACGTACCCGTCGGGCCGTACGAGCACGGCGTCGGCCCCGGTCGCGGCGTCCGCGACGAGGCCCACGCGCTCGCGCCACGGGCCGAGCAGGTCCTCGGGGGCCCGGGGCGGGGCCAGCAGCCGGCCGCGGCCGTCGGGAAGGCGTACGCCGGGCATGCGGGCGCCGAGCAGCGGGTGCGGCGGGGCGTCGGGCATGGGGTAGCGGATGCCGAGGCCGGAGACGAGCCCGGCGACGTACCGGTTGGCGTCGGGCTGGGCGAGCACCTCGGCCACGAAGTCCCGCAGGACGTACACGTCCTCGTCGGGAAACCCCAGGACGCCCTGCGCCCGCGTGTTGCGCAGGACACCGGCGCCGACGGGGTGCCGCTCGGCGTGGTAGGTGTCCAGCAGATCCGCTGCGGCCCGGCCGGTGACGACCGCGGCGAGCTTCCAGCCGAGGTTGAAGGCGTCCTGCACCCCGAGGTTGAGGCCCTGGCCGCCGGCCGGCAAGTGGATGTGGGCGGCGTCCCCGGCCAGCAGCACCCGCCCCGCGCGGTACCGCTCCGCCTGGCGGGCGGCGTCGGTGAACCGCGACGCCCACCGCACCTCGACCAGTTCCGGCCCTGCCCCGCCCGCCGGTCGCAGCGCCGCCCGTACCTCGTCGTCCGTCACCGGCGCGTCCCGGTCCCGTTCCTGCTGCTCGGGGCCGCCGAAGAGAAAGCGGAAGACACCCTCGCCGAGGGGGATGAGGAACGGCTGGTCCTCGCGGGCGTCGTAGCGCGGCAGCGACCACTGTGTGGGCAGCGTGCCGTTGTCCGCCAGGACGACGTCGGCGACCACCATCGACAGGCGGCCGTCGCGCCCGGGGAAGGCGATGCGCGCCTCCTTGCGCACGTGGCTGCGCGCGCCGTCCGCGCCCACGGCGTACGCCGCACGCAACCGGCGCGTCGTACCGTCCGGGGTGGTGACGGTCGCGGTCACGCCGTCCGCATCCTGCACTAGCCCGGTCAGTTCGTGCCCGCGCAGCACGGGGACGTCGTACGCAGCGAGGTTGTCCTCCAGGAACTCCTCCACGCGCGCCTGCGGGATGCCGACCTGGTACGGGAAGGCGGTGTCGAAGACGTCGTAGTCGAGCGGGATGCCGGCGAAGTGGCCGGTGGGCACGGTGGTGAGCGCCCGGTCGAGCACCGGCTCCAGCCAGCCGCGCATGTCGAGCATCTCGGCGGTGCGCGGCTGCAGGTTGAGCGCCTTGGACTGCCCGGAGCGCACCGGTTGCCGCTCCAGGACGACGACGCGCACGCCGGCGAGTCCGAGCTCGCCCGCGAGGGTCAGCCCGGTGGGGCCACCCCCGACGACGATGACGTCGGTGTCGACAGTGTCCGTGCCGGTATCCGTGCCCGTGCCCGTGTCCAAGTCCGTGTCCATGGCGGCCACCCCTCTCACGCTTCGCGTCACGCTTCGAGCCCGCTACGGGTGACGTACCACTTGTGGAACCAAATCAGTCCCGCCAGCACCACGAGCCACTGCGCGGTGCTCACGGTCGGGACGAGATCGACCGGCAGCGTCAACGCCAGCACGACACGCACGCCGGCGTCCAGCGTGAGCACCACCCCCCACACCGCCGTGATCACCCTGATGCGCCGCCGGAACAGGGGGTTCGCCTCCCACTGCGCCCGCCACTGCCGGAAGCCGTCCTCGCCCACCTTGGCCACGATCAGGGGCCGGAACGCCGTCAGCATGAAGGGGCTGCGCGTCGGCAGCGTGCCCAGTACCCACAGGCCGACGAGCGCGGCGAGCCAGCTGTCCCTGACCAGGAGTGTGCGCGGATCGCCGGTCACGAGCGTCATCACCGACCCGATGACCAGCACGGCGAGGGCGAACACCGCCATCCCCTCGATCCTGCGCCGACGCACCATCCCGTACCCGATCCACGGCACGAGCAGCAGGCTGCCGGCCAGGAGCGCGACCCACTGGCCCACGCCGGCAGCCCGCAGCCCGTAGTAGCAGGCGAGCGGCAGCCCCAGCTCGAACAGCAGCTGCTTGAGCGCGTAGCGGCGGACGGCGGCGGCCTTCTCGGCCCGCGTCCTCACCGGGGTCACCCCGGTCGTCGTTTCGGTCACTGTCGTTCCCCCCGTCTTGTCGTTCTTGTCGTGGTGTTACTTGCGTGTCGCCCGGTCGAAGAGGTCCGCGAGCTCCCGCCCGCACCGGGCGATGTCGAGCCCGGGGTCGGTGGCCGCCCGGCTGACGACGGCGTCGATCGCGCTGCGGATGGCCAGGGCCATCACCCACGGGTCGAACTCGCCGAATTCACCGGCCGCCTGAGCCGCTCTCAGCCTGTCGGCGATGTCGTGCAGGAAGGCGTCCATGGAGGCGTCGAACTCCGGCATGCGGGTGTTGGTCAGCACCTCCACGACGGCCGGCAGGTGCTTGGGGTACTCGCCGAGCGCCGCGATGTTGGACTCGATGTGCGCCCGCAGCCGCCCCCGCGCCGTCGACTCGGCCTCGATGCGCGGCAGCATGTACGCGCCGACGACGCGCATCACCTCGCCGACGACCTCGCGCATGAGGTCGTCCTTCCCCTTGAAGTGGTACGAGATCATCCCGGTGCTGCTCAGCCCCGCACGCTCCGCGATCCGCGCGAACGTGGCCTTGCCGTACCCGAGATCGGCGATCACCTCGATCGCCGCCCCCACGATCTGCGCCCGCCGAGCGGCCTCCGTGAACGTGCGCTCCTGCTCGGCCGTGCGGTTGTTTGCTTGCATGAGCAAGACGGTAGCGGTCGTTTGCTTGGCCGCGCAAGAGGTTGCGCAGCCAAGCTGAACCTTCGGCACGAGGGCCTGCCCGGAGGATCACGCAGCGCCCCGTCAGGGGCGCGGGGCAGTGTCGACCCGGATCTGCCGGACAGGCCCTAATGCGGCGGCCTGCAGGACGACTCGGCCCAGTTCCCGTCGTACGCCGACTGCCGGGGACCGGTGAAGTACTCGGCGTCCTTCGGGCGGGAGGCGTCGCGGCCCGCCGGGCGGGGGGCCGGGATCAGGTGGGGTATGTACTTGGAGCAGTGGATGTAGGCCTCCTCCACGGCGAGGTGCACCCACATTTCCGGGCTGCGCCCCGGGGCGACGTCCGTGGGCAGGTCGGGGTGAATGCGGCGCAGGTCGTGGTCGTAGTAGAGGCGGGCCACGCCGTTGACGTGCAGTCCCACGTGATGGTGGGTGAAGTCGACGAAGAGCATGCCGAGATGAGGGTTTTCGAGGATGTTGCCGGCGCTGGCCATCACCCCGTTCCCACGGAATTCCGGATAGGCGAGCCCGCGGTCGTCCGTCACGTGGACGAATCCGGGCGGGCCGGCCCGGAAGCTGGCGTCGCATGCGCCGTTCGCGTCGGCGGTGGCCAGGAAGACCATGGCCTGGCGGCCGATGAAGTCCCGCATTTCGGGGGTGAGATGGTCCCGGACCTGCTGGTCGTAGAACCGGGCGGCGCGGTCGGCGGTGCCCATGTGCTGCTGCAGCCGGAGTTCACCTGCTGATGTCACGAAGAGTTCTCCTGGCGGGACGGTTCAGGGAGTGGAAAGGACCGGCGTTTCGAACGGGTCGTGGTGGATGCGGGAATGCGGCATGCCGTGGAGGGCGAGCGCCTCCTTTGCGGAGGCGACCATCTGCACCGGGCCGCTGAGGAAGGCGTCGTGCTCGTACCACGGCCCATACTCGGCCAGAACCTCCGGCAGGGACCCGCGAATGCCGAAGCTGTACTCGTCGGACACCGCGGCCTTGACCGTCAGCCAGTGATGGCGTTGCGCCATCCGAAGCATGTCGTCCATCCCGTACAGCTCGGCGCCGGTCCGGGCGCCGAGGAAGAGGCTCACCTGGTGGCCCCCGCCCCGGCGGGCGACCTCCTCGACCAGGGCGCGGATCGGGGCGAGGCCGGTACCGCCGGCCACGAGGAGCAGCTCGCGGTGCTCGGCCGCGTCCAGGATCATGTCCCCCATCGGCGGGCCCAACCGGACGACGTCGCCCACCGCCGCACGGTGCACGAGCGCGTGACTGACCGAGCCACCGGGCACTTCGCGGACGTGAAAGGTGAGCGTGCCGTCCTGGCGGGGCGCGTTGGCGACGGAGTAGTAGCGCCAGCGCTTCGGCCACCACGGGGTCTCGACGCTCACGTACTGGCCCGCGGCGTAGGCGTAGGCGTAGGCGCCGTCGGGTCGTACGGTGATTTCGGTGATGCCGTTGCCTCGTGGAAGGCGGTGCACGACGGTGGCGGTCCACGCGGCGGGCCGCACCGCCTCGTCCTGCTCCGCCGCACTGATCATGACCTGGGCGACGGTGCCGTACGCCTTCGTCCAGGCCGCGGCGATCTCCGGGGTCCAGGCGGACCCGGCGTACCGGGCCAGGGTGTCGAGAAGGCACTCGCCGACGGCCGGGAAATGGGCGGGAAGGGCGCCGAACTTGCGGTGGTCGCGCCCGAGGTGCGCGCAGAAACGGATGAGGTTCTCGGCGTCGTCGACCAGGTCCACGATGCGCAGCAGCGCGCGCAGAAGGCGATCACGTTGGGCGTCCATCCCCTGCGGAAACATCGGACGGACTTCGGGATAACGGGCGAAGAGGATGGCGTAGAAGTAGACGGTTATTTCCCCTGCGAAGGGCTCGACCACGGCCAGGGAAGCCCTGATGAGTTCTATCTCGTGCGGGGACAAAGGCGCTTCGGCGGTCTCCGCCGGCCGCCCGTCGGGCGCGGCGGCCTGGTCGGGCGCCGAATCGGACGGGGACGGGCGCTCGGAGCCCCTGCCGGAACGACTGATCCAGAACTTCAAGGGCTCAGCACTCCCCCGGAGAGGAAATCGCCCAAAGCACGTCTGAGTACCCATTCGGCATGAGCGGCAGGGAAAGCGGACCGGGCCAACGCAATTCCTCACTGGAGTACGGAGTCCGCGAAGCGGACGGAGTGCTTCCGGGTGGCATTCGATAGTCGATGAGGACCGGAGAGTAGGGAAGGGCCGTATCCGCTAGAAGTGGGGACGACATCTTGTCGAATGACCCCGACCCAGCCTTGTCGATGTGACGATTTAGGCCACATATTGACCCGCCGGTACCACCGGGGCGTCGCGCCTCCGTACGGATCCGGTCCAACGGCACGCGCTCGGCGGACAGCTCCCGCCATACTCTGGTCGTGACGCGCCGTCCGCAGAAGGGCCACAGATCGTGCCATCGGATGCCATCAACGAGCCGTACGCCGACCCTCTGGCGTTCGGGCAGCGGCTGCAGGTGCTGCGCACGCGCCGCGGGATGAGCCGGACCGTCCTCGCCGGGTTGCTCGGCCGGTCACCGTCGTGGGTGAAGGCCGTGGAGTGCGGCCGGCTCAAGACGCCGAAGCTGGAGGTGATCCTGCGGGTCGCGGAGATCCTCCGCGTGCGCGAGCTGTCCGAGCTCACCGGTGACCAGGGCCTGCGCGTGGAGCTCTTCGCCGGCCCGGGCCACGCCCGGCTGCCGGCCGTCCGTGCCGCCGTCGACGCCTTCCCCTGCGCCCTCTCGGGGCAGGCCCCACCGGTCGCGCAGCTGCGGGTGCGGCTGGCCGCCGCCTGGCGGGCCAGGCATTCCTCGGCCAACCACCGCGACGTCATCGGCGCGCTGCTGCCGGACCTCATCCGCGACGGGCAACTGGCCGTCCAGCAGGCCGACCGGGCGGCAGACCGGCGGGCCGCGCAAGCGGCGCTGTCGGAGATCTACAGCCTGAGCCAGTTCTTCCTGGCGTACCAACCGGAGGCCTCGCTCCTGTGGCGTGTGGCCGAGCGCGGCATGGTCGCCGCACAGCAGTCCGAGGACGCGCACACCATCGGGGTCGCCGCCTGGCTGGCCGCACAGGCCCACCGTGACAGCGGTCCCGCACACTTCGACGCCGCCGACGCGGTCACGCGGGACACCCTGCGCTACCTGGCCCCCCTGCTGCCCGACGCGGCGGACGACGTCCTCGCCATTGCCGGAGCCCTGCGCTTCGAGGCCGGTTACACCGCCGCCCGCCGGGGCGACAGCGGCACGGCGTGGCTCCACTGGGACGCGGCCCGGGCCGTGGCCGACCGGCTTCCCGAGGACTACTTCCACCCGGTCACCTCGTTCTCCCGCGCCGTGATGGGCGCGCACGCCGTCACCGTGGCCGTCGAGCTGCACGCGGGCGGCGAGTCGGTGCGGCAGGCGGCCGCCGCGGACGCGCTGGCCATCCCCTCCCGTCCGCGCCGGGCGCGCCACCGCATCGAGGAGGCCCGCGGCTACCACCTCGACGGCCAGCCCGAGACCGCCCTCGCCGCCCTGGGGAGGGCCTTCGAGACGGCCCCGGAGACGATCCGCTACAACGGCCACGCCAGGACGATCATCCTGGCCGAGTCCGAGGCGAGGAGCCCGCACCGCCGTCGCCGCGCATCGGAACTCGCGGTGAAGGTCGGCCTGCTGGCCGCCTAGGCCGCTTCCCCCGAGGGGGGTACGAACTGTGCCCCCTCCGCGCCCGCACCACGCCTACGGCCCCCTTCGGACCCCGTCCCGCACGCCCCGAAGGAGTACCGTGTCCGCCTCCCGTACCGCCTGGCTCGCCCGGGCCTCAATCGTTCCCGCCGCGACCTTGGACCTGTGGCGGCTCGGGTGCACCGCGCCGCTGCTCGCCGGGCGGGAGTGGGATGTCGTGCGGGTCGACTTCGCGTTGGCCGTCGCCGCCGTGCGGCAGTTGAAGGGTGCGGGCCGGCACGTGGGGCCCTACCTGATGAGCGACGCCGAGCGTGCCACGTGGTGGCTGCTGCCGCTCGGGACGGGGTACCGGTTCGCCGGGGAGGGCGGGGTCGCCGTCCATCCCGGTGGCTGGGCGCTGCTCTCGCCGCCACCCACCAAGTACGTCGGCAATCGCGTCTGGGTCTTCCCCGAAGGGCAGCCCCCGGCCCTCACCTCGCCCGCAGAACTGCTCGGCGCCGTTCGGCAAACGTTGGGCTCGTCACACTCTCCCGTCACCGCCGGCCGGCTCGCCTAGGGTGCGGCCATGAAGATCATCGACCTGGCCCCGGGTGACGAGCGGCTCGTCACCGACTTCCTGCCCGTCCTGCGCCAGCTGCGCCCGCACCTCACCGAGGAGACCTACCCGGAGCTGTACGCCGAGGGTCACGACCGCGGGCTGCGGTTCTCCGGGGCGTACGACGCGGACGGCCGGTGCGTCGGTGTCGCCGGGTGGCGGATCGTCGTCAACACCAGCACCCTGCGCTCGCTGTACGTCGACGACCTCGTCACCGATGCGGACGCGCGGTCCGGTGGCGTGGGCAAGGCGCTGCTGACGTACCTGCAGGAGCGGGCGCGGGAGGAGGGCTGCCTGCAGTTCACCCTGGACTCGGGCACGCACCGCACCGACGCCCACCGCTTCTATCTGCGCGAGCGGATGTCCATCGTCGCCTTCCACTTCAGCAAGCCGCTGGACTGAGGTCCGCTCCGGGGACCATCGCCCTCCCCCGCACGGGGGAGAGCCCCCGTCCTCTGGTGCGATGTGCCGTACGGCCGCCCACCGGCACCGTTGGAGGCGATCCGAGGAGGAAACATGCCACGAAATCGCCGCCCGAGCCGTCCCTTCGTCGCCGCCGTCACCGCCCTGACGTTGTGTGCCGGCACCGCCGTCGCCCTGGGGGCGAGCGGTCCGGCCACCGCGGCCGAGGCCGCAGCGGTCACCAACGACGAGCCCTCGCTCACCGGTGCCGGCAAGCTCGACCGGCGCCCGGGCGACAACGTGCACTTCGCCATCGACGCCCACGGCCTCGGGGACAAGGCCCGCGGCAGCTTCTTCGTCAGCCACCACATCGACGACGTGTGGGGCGGATACTTCAAGGGCCGCATCGACTGCCTGCTGACCGGCGGCCCGGTCGCCGTGGCGACGGGCGTCGTCACGGAGGCCCACTTCGAGGGCAAGCCGGGCACTCCGCAGCTCGGGGACCTCAAGGGCAAGCGGTTCGGCTTCACCGTCCTGGACGGCGGCAAGGGCGGCAAAAAGGACCGGCTCGGCTACAGCTGGGCCGCGCAGGGCCTGCCGACGACCGGTGTCGATCTCTGCCAGAGCTCGGCTCCGATCGAGACCCTCGCCAAGGGGGACTTCACCGTGCACCACTGGCTGCCGCAGAGAAAGCACTGAGACCACCGGCAGGGCGCGCCGCATCGCAGGGGAGTGCGGCGCATCCCGCCCTGGCCAGAGCTGCTCACACGCACCACCGGCACCATTTTGTGCTTGTCCAGGGAAAAGCACTCCTCCACGCTCCTACAGTTGTGCCACCGCCCGACGCCATCCGTCGGTACGAGGTCGAGGAGAGCGTGATGCATACGGAGGAGCCACGCCCCGGGGAGCCGACGCTGCCGTTCTGGGTCGGCGCCGATCAGGACGACGAGGAGCAGGCCGACTCCATGGGGTTGTTCGGCCGCAGGGGTGAACCGGCCCTGCGCCACGTCCCCCTGGGCCCTCTCCGCCAGAACCTCGCGGACACTGTCGAAGCGCTGCAACTCCTGTTCACGGACATCGCCGAGCGCGGCGGGGTGTTGCCCCTCCGCGAGGCTCAGCTTTCGTTCCAGGTCACGGCGAACGGCGGGGTACAGCTCATCGGGACGGCGCAGATGCAGTCCGCGCGCGGCATAACCCTTGTCTTCAAGCAGTGATCGACAGCCGTGGCCCAATACCGAGCCCTGCTCGTCGGAGCAAGTGCATACGAGGCCCGAGGGATTCACCGGCTACCCTTCGTTCCTCACGACCTGATGCGCTTGGGGTCGGCCCTCAGAGGACGCGGGTTCAGTGACGTGGAAGTGGTCTGCAAACGGGAGGGCGGCAAGCAGATCTCGGCGAATTTCATCAACGCCCGGGTGAGCGGCTTTCTACGACGAGCCCGTACGGGAGATGTCCTCTTCATCCTGCTCAGTGGCTATGGTGTGCACGCGAACGGACGGGACTATCTGATTCCCGAGGACATCGACGAAGACACCGACCCCTTCGTCTCGGGCTGCGTCGCCATCGACTGGGGGCCGCAGCTGGACCGGACCCTCGCCGAACGCGTCGTCATCCTGATCGATGCCTGCCGTGAAGGGATCGAGCAGGATGTCATGGGTGTGGCCGACGTCAGGCAATGGGGCCTGCAAAGAGTCCAGGCAACGCTGCGCCGCAAGCTCGCTTACGTGTACGCATGTTCTCCGGGACAACTCTCCTTGTTCGTAGGCCCTCATGAGTCCGCGACCGTCGGGAGCGCTTGCGGTACTCGGCCCGGGGAATCCTTCAGCCTCTTCTCCCGGGCAGTGCGGGACGTCGTGGTCAACTCTTCCGGCACCCCCTCGCTCGGCGAGTTTCGGGACAGAGTGCAGGACCGGGTGACCGAACTGCACCGGGCATACCACAAGAAAGGTGCCCCCCAGCTACTGCGCGTGGTCACCGACATCCCAGCGGAAGAGTTCACCGTACTGCCACGTGCGGTCACCCAGTCCAGAACAGGCGCGACTCCCACTCCGCTGTCTGCGCCCCCTGTGCTGCGCGCCTCCGTAGCTGTTCCGCCGAAACCCTTCAGACCACCGAGACCCACGCTCCCCCCGGTGCTCCCTACCACCCGTCAACGGAAGCACTGGGCCAGGTACAGCGCGTTGGGGAGTGCCTTGATCGCATTGGTAGCCCTCGGTCTTTACGAGGGCTACCAATGGACCCAGTCCCAGTACTACGTGGGCGTGAAGGACAGCGACCACGTAGCCGTTTATCAAGGTGTCAACCAGGACCTCGCATGGATCAGCCTGAGCAGGCTGTACCAAGACCACCCCGAGATCGAGCTCAAGTACCTCCCGGTTGACCAGCGCAGCCGGGTCATGGCCACGATCGCCGTCGACAGCCGTGACCAGGCACTGCTGAAAGCCCGAGAGCTAAGCACTCTTGCGGGCGCCTGCAAGAAGGATGCGGAGCGCAAGAAATCAGGCACCTCCTCGCCCACGCTGACCGAGGCAGAAGAGAAGCTGGCCCCACAGTGCTCCGCGGTCGCACAGTAAGCGTTCACCCCCTCAGTTCCACCGACAGCGGCCGGTCCGTCGGGCGAGTCGCCGTCTTGACGTGGACGACGCCGCCGCGGTCGGACGCGTCGTACCACCAGCCCTCGTCCGCCGCGTCGGGCGAGTCCAGGTGCGGCAGCTCGCCGCCGTTGACGGTGGCCGCGGCCGGCGCCGTGCCCGTGTGGACCGTGAAGTGCGTCGGCCGGGCCGTCTGCTTGCCGCGGTAGTCGCCCTGCAGGGGGCTCAGCGACAGGCGCACGTCGGCGCCGCCGCGGGCGGTGACGGTGAGTTTCTGTTCGGCGTGGGCGCCGCTGCGGTGGGCGCGGGTGACGCCGTCGTCCTCGTACAGCGTGAACGACGACGTGCCCTTCGGGTAGACGTCCCAGGCCACCGGGGAGTCGGCCGTGCGGTCCTCGTACGAGCGGATACCCGGCCACATCGGCACGGCCGCGCCGGCCTTGACGAACAGCGGCAGCGTCTCCAGGGGCGCGTGGTAGCCGTCGAGGGTGGTCGGGCCCTGGTACGTGCGGCCCGTCCAGTAGTCGGTCCAGGTGCCCTTGGGCAGGTAGATGCCGTTGCGGACGTCGGTGTCCTCGTAGACGGGGGCCACGAGGAAGTACTCGCCGCTGAGGAACTCGTACTTCGCCGCCTCGGTCGCGGCGGCGGGGTCGTCGGGGTACTCCAGCGCCAGGGGCCGCACCGGGCCGACGCCGGTGCGCGTGGCCTCGGCCGCGTAGCTGTACATGTACGGCAGCAGCGCTTCCTTGAGCTTCAAGTACGTGCGGTTGATGGACGTGTACGGCTCCCCGTACCGCCAGGGCTGCTTGTCGCTGGGCGCCCAGCCGTCCATGGTCATGACGGCCGGCAGGAACGCCTTCCACTGCAGGTCGCGCACGTACGTCCGGGGGCTGCCGCCGAAGATGCCGTCGACGTCGCCCGTGGTGTAGGCCAGGCCCGACATCGTGGCGCCGGCGTAGGTGGGGATCTGCCAGCGGATGTACTCCCAGGAGCCCTTCTGGTCGCCGGACCACTGCACCCCGCAGCGCTGCGCGCCGGACCAGCTCTCGGGAGCCCACGTGAAGCCGCGGGCGTCGCTGTTGTCCTCGATGCCCTTGTAGGCGTCCTTGCAGCCGTCGAGGGCGAACTTGTAGCCGTCGCCGACCCAGGCGACGTCCAGCTTGGCGACCCGCTGGCCGGCCTTGACCTGGTCGGCGAGCTTGCCGAGGCCGTCCTCGGTCCACAGGCCCATCTTCATCCCGCGGTCGGCCAGGCCCTTGCCGGCCTCGGCCAGGTTCTCGTAGCCGCAGCCGTAGCCGTCGTTGACGAGCATCCAGCCCAGGGGCAGATCGTGGGCGACGTAGCCGTCGGCGATCTTCAGGGCGTCGAGGGTGTGCCGCTCCCCGCGGTTCTTGTTGTGCAGGTAGCAGTCGGAGTCGCCGATCTCCAGGCCGTACAGCGGCGGCAGGAAGGGCCGGCCGGTGAGCGCGGTGTACTGCCCGATGACGTCCTTGGCCGTCTCCCCGGCGAAGTAGTACGCGTCGAAGCGCCGCTCCTGCGCGCCGGCCGTCACCGGGTCGCCGAAGGTGTAGGTGCCCGGCGCGTACGTGTTGCGGTAGACGCCGTAGCCGGCGGTGGAGAGGTAGTACGGCACCGAGTTGGGGTGGCCGCCGTCGTCCCAGTTGTAGTCGACGCCGACCTCGACGGTCTTCCCGCGGTGCGAGGTGTTGCCGCGCCCGTTCTGCATCCCCGCGCCGTAGAACTGCTCGTTCGCGCCCCGGGTCAGGGTCTGCACGGTGCGCTCCTTGCCGGCCGCGTCCGTGCCCCAGGTCAGCCCCTTGGTCTCGGCCCAGATGCGGCTGCCGTCGGCCCGGTGCAGGGCGAAGCGCAGGGGCTTCTTGTACGCGCGCAGGGTGATCGCCGACGTGCTCATCTCGTACCGGTCGCCCGCATCGCGCCAGCGGGTGGCCGGGGGCGGGCCGCCCTGCGGCAGCACGATGTCCTTGCCGGTGGCCTCCGTGAACCGCCCGTCCGGCGCGAGCTCCAGCCGGAAGCTGCGGGCGGTCACGAAGCGCACCCGTGCCTTCGCCGTCCCGGCCTGCAGGTGGAAGGCGGGTCCGGCCGTGGCGAAGCCGGTCACGTCGCCCACGGTCTCCTGGGCGGCCTCGGCCCGCGCGCTGCCCGCCGGGGCCACGAGGGTGGCGGCCAGGGCGAGGAGCGCAGTGACGACGACCGTTCTCAGGCGTGTCCTCGTACGTGTCCTCGTACGTGTCCTCAGTCGTGTTCGCGGTCTCATGAGCGCGTGGATAGCGCAGCCGGCGGCCCGGTGACCATGGACTCGTGCGCGATGCTCATGGACTTGTCGTGTACGCGCACATACGCGAAGGGCGCGCTCCCCCGGCGGGGAAGCGCGCCCTGTACTGCGGTCCTAGAGCGCGACGCCCATCAGCGCGTCGACGGCCCGGGAGACCAGGCCCGGGGCACCGATGTCCGTGCCGCCCCCGGCGGCCTGGGCGGCGGCCCAGCGGTCGACGGCGGCCAAGGCGGCCGGGGTGTCGAGGTCGTCGGCGAGGGCCGCGCGGATCTCCTCCAGCAGCGCCTCGGCGGGCGGGCCGTCCGGGCGCGAGACGGCGGCGCGCCAGCGGTCCAGCCGCTGCACGGCCTCCTCCAGGACGGCGTCCGTCCACTCCCAGTCGGCCCGGTAGTGGTGGGCCAGCAGGGACAGGCGGATGGCGGCCGGGTCGACGCCCTCACGGCGCAGCGCGGAGACGAAGACGAGGTTGCCCTTGGACTTGGACATCTTCTCGCCGTGCAGGGCGACCATGCCGGCGTGGACGTACGTCTTGGCGAAGGGGTGCTCGCCGGTCAGCGCCTGGGCGTGCGAGGCGCCCATCTCGTGGTGCGGGAAGACCAGGTCGGAGCCGCCGCCCTGGACGTCGAAGCCCATGCCCAAGTGCTCCAGGGCGATGGCGACGCACTCGATGTGCCAGCCGGGGCGGCCGGGGCCCAGCGAGGCCCCGTCCCAGCTGGGCTCGCCCGGGCGGGCGGCCATCCACAGCATCGGGTCGAGGGGGTTCTTCTTGCCCGGGCGGTCCGGGTCGCCGCCGCGCTCCGCCGACAGCAGGCGCATGGCCTCGGCGTCGAGGTGCGAGACGCCGCCGAAGGCGGGGTCGGAGGCGACGGAGAAGTAGATGTCGCCCTCGAGCTCGTAGGCGGCACCGGCGTCGCGCAGCCGCTCCACCAACGGGACGATCTTGGGTATCGACTCCACGGCGCCGACGTAGTGGCGCGGCGGGAGCATTCGCAGGGCGGTCATGTCCTCGCGGAACAGGGCCGTCTCGCGCTCGGCGAGCTCGGTCCAGTCGTCGCCGTTGGCGACGGCGCGCTCCAGGAGGGGATCGTCGACGTCCGTGACGTTCTGGACGTAGTGAACCTGCCGCTTGGTGTCGAGCCACACGCGCTGCACGAGGTCGAACGCGTTGTAGGTCGCCGCGTGCCCCATGTGGGTGGCGTCGTACGGCGTGATGCCGCAGACGTAGATACGGGCGACGGGACCGGGCGCGAGGGTCACTCGCTCACCGGTCGCGGTGTCGTGGATCCGGAGGTCGCGGCCACTGCCGGGCAGGGCGGGAACCTCTGAAGCGGGCCAGGCATGCATGTCCTGAGCGTAACCGGACGGGGCGTCCGGATACGAACCCAGACCCTACGGTTGGCCGAAAACACGTTCTTGCGCAGTGAGCGGTGCATGTGCAGGGGCCCTCGTTCGGGCCTCGGGCCGGCACGTCGACTGCGGGCCGTCGGTGGCCGATCGCGCAGTTCCCCGCGCCCCTTACGGGGCACTGCATCAGCCCACGGCGCCCCATAGGGGCGCGGGGCGGTGTCGATCTGCGGCTGCCGCCGCGTGGGCGCGCCAAGCCACGACGCGCCCGCAGACCCTCGGCCAGGGGGCCGTTGCCTAGACCGGGGGCCAGGGGATCGCGGGCCACTGCCCGCTCGGTTCGCGGTGGCGGCCCGTGCGCAACAGTTCCGCCACCCGGGAGCGCAGCGCGTCGATCTCCGCCGGAGTGATCAGTTCGGCCAGGCGGGCGGCCAGCGGCCGCCCCTCGGCCAGGTCGGCGGCGAGGCGCTGCAGCGCCTGGAGCGCCTCGTCGGTCAGCGGCTCCCCCGCCCACCCCCACAGCAGCGTGCGCAGCTTGTCGTCGGCGTTGAAGGTCACGCCGTGGTCGATGGCGTAGAGCCGCCCGTCGGCGGCGGGCAGCAGGTGGCCGCCCTTGCGATCCCCGTTGTTGATCACGGCGTCGAGGACGGCGAGCCGGCGCAGCCGCTCGTCGTCGGCGTGCACGAGGAGGGCGGTGCGGTCCTCGCCGACGTCCGCGTAGCCGACGGCCTTCCAGCCGGGGCCGGGGTCGTCGCCCTCGACGAGGGCGAGGAGGGCGCGGCCGTCCTCCTCCTCGGTGGCCTCTATCCACAGCTGGCACATGCCCTCGCCGTACGGTCCGTCGCGCAGCACGGTGGGCGGGACGAGCCCCCAGCCCATGGCCTCGGACAGCTCGTAGGCGGCGACCTCGCGCTGGGCGAGGGTGCCGTCGGGGAAGTCCCACAGGGGCCGTTCCCCGGCGACGGGCTTGTAGACGCAGGCGGCGCTGACGCCCTCGTACTCGACCGTGCAGTACAGCACCGCGTTGGAGGCCTCGCGGATGCGGCCACGGACCGTCAGCTCACCCTTGGCCAGCAGCTCGTGCGGGGTCACGCTCCGCGGCGGTATCCGTTCTGGCGCGGACATACGTGTCCCTCCGGGTCGAGCGGCAGGCTGCACAGGGGGCACGGCGGCCGGCCGGCGTTGACGACTTCCAGGGCGCGCTTGGCGAAGGCCCGGGCCATGGTGCCGGTGATGCGCACGCGCAGCATGGGCGGGCCGTTCAGCTCGTCCTGCAGCAGCCGCTCCTCGGCCGCGGCGAGGTCCTCGTCGGTGTCGGCCTCCAGCTCGACGAGCGCCTGGGCCTCGACGACCATGCGCTGGCTGTCGCCGTCCCAGGCCAGGGCCATGGTGCCGACCCGGAACTCCTCCTCGACGGGGGTGTCGAGGGGCGCGGTGTCGGAGAGCTCGACGGGGGCCATGGCGGGCACGGGGGCACTGCCGCCGGTGCGGCGCACGACCTCGTCGAGCAGTTCGTCGATGCGCTGGGCGAGCGCCTCCACCTGGGCCTTCTCCAGCGCCACGCTGGTGGTGCGGCCGCCGGCGCTGGCCTGGAGGAAGAAAGTGCGGCGGCCCGGCAGCCCGACCGTACCGGCGACGAAGCGGTCCGGCGGGTCATAGAGGAACACCTGACGGGACAACGTCCTGCTCCATTGGGTTCGAAGGCTTCGAATGGTCCGGATGAGGGATGACGGGTGCCGGTGGCGGCGGCCCGGGTCCCCACCCTACTGCGCGGGACGATCACGGGGCTCCCGCGCCGCCCCCCACCGCCGCATCCGGGCTGCCGCCCGCGCCGGCGGCGTCCTCGCGGGGGACGAGCCCGGCGAGGTCGCCGGTGTCGCCGAGCCGCAGCAGGTAGGGCCGCAGCCGGGTGTAGCGGACGGCGGTCAGGGAGCAGGGGTCGGCGGTGATGCGCTGGAAGTGGTCCAGGTGCAGGCCGAGGGCGTCGGCGACGACGGCCTTGATCAGGTCGCCGTGGGTGCACATCAAGAAGACGGCGTTCTCGCCGTGCTCCGCTGCCATCCGCCCGTTCCACTCGTGCACGGCGTCGACGGCGCGGGCCTGCAGGGCGCGCATCGACTCCCCGCCGGGGAAGGCGGCGGCGGAGGGGTGCCGCTGGACGACCTCCCACAGGGGCTCGTCGGCGAGTTCGGCGAGCTTGCGGCCGGACCAGTCGCCGTAGTGGCACTCGCCGATGCGCTCGTCGGTGTGCAGGGGCAGCTCGGGCCGGGCGGCGAGCAGCGGTGCGAGGGTCTCGCGGCAGCGCTGCAGGGGGCTGGTGACGGCCGCGGCGAGCGGGACGCCGGCGAGCCGCTGCGGCAAGGCGGCGGCCTGGGCGGCGCCGCGCTCGTCGAGGGCCACTCCCGGGGTCCACCCGGCCAGCACCCCGGAGGTGTTGGCGGTGGACCGGCCGTGCCTGAGCAGGATCAGCGTGGGCATGGTGGCCAGCCTACGACCGCCGTCCGGTGTGCGGCGGGCCCGGTCGGGTGTACGGCGCACGTCGGAGCGGAAGAATCCCTTGCATGATCGTGGACTGCGCCATCTACCGGCACGGACACCGTACGGAGGGGCCCGCCGAGCTCGCACACGCGCTGGAGGTCGCCCGGGCCGAGGGGGAGTCCTTCGTGTGGATCGGGCTGTACGAGCCCACCCAGGAGGAGTTCGACCTGGTCACCAACGAGTTCGGCCTGCACCCGCTGGCGGTGGAGGACGCGCTCAACGCCCATCAGCGGCCGAAGCTGGAGGTCTACGACGACTCGCTGTTCATGGTGCTCAAACCCGTGGTCTACGACGACCTGCGGGACTCCGTCACCACCGACGAGCTCATGCTGTTCGTCGGCAACTGCTTCGTGGTGAGCGTGCGCCACGGCGAGGGCAGCCCCCTGGGCGAGGTGCGCAAGAGGCTGGAGCGGGATCCGGACATACTGCGGCACGGCCCGACGGCGGTGTTGTACGCGGTGTGCGACGCCGTCGTGGACCACTACACCGAGGTGGCCGTCATGCTGCACGCGGACCTCGACGAGCTGGAGGCGGAGGTGTTCGCGCCGCTGGGCGAGGACGTGCGGCACACCGCCTCGCGCATCTACTCCTTCAAGCGCCAGGTGGTGGAGTTCCGGCGGGCGACCCTGCCGCTGAGCGAGCCGGTGGCGCGCCTGTCGACGACGCGGCTGCCGTTCGTCGACGAGAAGTCCTGGCCCTTCTTCCGCGACGTCAGCGACCACCTGATCCGGGCGAACGAGTCGATCGAGGGCCTGGACCGGCTGTTGTCGGACATCCTCTCGGCCCACCTGGCCCAGATGGGCGTGCAGCAGAACGACGACATGCGCAAGATCTCGGCCTATGCGGCGATGGCGGCGGTGCCGACGATGATCGCCGGGGTGTACGGGATGAACTTCACCCACATGCCCGAACTGCGCGAGCCCTGGGGCTACCCGGCGGCGGTGACCCTGATGGCGGGGCTGGTGTACTGGCTGTACCGGATGTTCAAGCGCCGCGGCTGGCTGTGACCCTCCGGGCCCCTCCGGCCGCCGGGCCTTCAGACGAACTCGGGGGCCGTGGTCGCCGGGCCGTCGAGGGCGCCTCGGCGCTCGGGCATGCGCAGGGTGGTCATGCGGCGCCATCCGCCGGCCCGCTCGTACGCGTACAGGGCGTGGATGCCGGCCGTCAGTGCGGCCGACTTGGCCCGCGACCAGCGCAGGATGCGGGCCATGCAGCCCATCACGGCCAGGCTGACGTCGCGGTGGACGGCGATCTCGGCCAGGGCGCTCTCGCGCAGCAGGTCCCGAATGGCACGGCCGTGGCCGAGGGCGGCCAGGCGCAGCAGTTCCTCGTGGCAGTAGGCGAGGTGGTTGGTCTCGTCGGCGCAGATCATCCGGATGGCCCTGCCGACCTCGGGGTGGTCGCCGAAGTGCCGGGCGAGCAGGTCCATCTGTTCGCCGGCGCGCTGTTCGGTGACGCGGCTGTGGGCGAGGTAGGAGAGGATGTCGCGCTCGGTGAGCGGGACGTCGGCGCGGAGCTTGTCGTGGGGCAGGCCGATGCCGCGGCGCATGAGGATCATGGTGTAGTCGGCCTCGGGCGGCACGTCGGCCGGCTCCAGGCCGCGCCGGTGCAGCAGCGCCCGGAAGATGCGGCCGTGCTTGTCCTCGTCGGCGCCGTGCCGGGCGATCTTCGGCGCGAGGTGCTGCAGGGCGGGCGGCACGAGGGCGGCGATCCGGCCGTTCTCCCACCCTCCCTGGGCTTCGCCGCTGGCCGCGAGGGAGCAGAAGAGACGGTAGGCCTCGTCGTCGTCGAGGATCTCCTGGAACAGACTCCTGGCCGTGAGCATGGCCGTCACCTCCGTAGGCACAAAGTCAAGTGCCCCTGTCGGCGGGCGGCAATCAGACGACCGGAAGCGCTGGGCCGAACGGAGGAATCCCGTGCGGGGATTTGCGGTGCGCCCGGCGCGTAACCATGACAGCGCACGGGCGTTGTGCTCGGTGTCGGCCGTGGCGGGGAGACAGACCCCCGAGCCCCCACCACGGCCGCAGAATTCCCTATCGGCGCATCCGCCGTCCGGCTTTAGGCCAGACCGGCCAGCTCCAGGGCCTGGACGCCGGCGCGCAGGGTGGCCAGGCGCTCGTCCAGGGTCAGACCGGCGGGCGCGAGGGAGAGCGTGGTCACGCCGGCGTCCGCGTAGGCCTGCATGCGCTCCGCGATCCGCTCGACGGAGCCGAGCAGGGTGGTGGAGTCGATGAGCGAGCGCGGCACGGCCGCGGCGGCGCCCCGCTTGTCGCCGGAGAGGTACTTCTGCTGGATCTCCGTGGCCTCCTTCTCGTAGCCCATGCGGCTCGCCAGCTTGTTGTAGAAGTTCTGCTTGGGGCTGCCCATGCCGCCGACGTACAGGGCGGTGTACGGACGGAACAGGTCGGCCAGGGCGTCGACGTCGTCGCCGAGGGCGATGGGGACGGTCGGCACGACGTCGAAGCCCTCCATCGACTTGCCGGCCTTCTCGCGGCCCGCGCGCAGCGGGGCGAGGGTGGTCTCCTCGGCGTGCTCGGGGGCGTAGAAGATCACGAGGGCGCCGTCGGCGATCTCGCCGGTCTGCTCCAGGTTCTTCGGGCCGATGGCGGCGATGTACAGCGGGATGTGCTCGCGCACCGGGTGCACGGTGAGCTTGATGGGCTTGCCGGGACCGCCGGGCAGGGGCAGGGTCCAGTGGTCGCCGTCGTGGGTCAGGCGCTCGCGCGACATGGCCTTGCGGATGATCTCGACGTACTCGCGGGTGCGGGCGAGCGGCTTGTCGAACTTCACCCCGTACCAGCCCTCGGAGACCTGCGGCCCCGACACGCCGAGGCCCAGCCGGAAGCGGCCGCCGGAGAGCGAGTCGAGCGTGGCGGCCGTCATCGCCGTCATGGTCGGCGTGCGGGCCGGGATCTGGAAGATGGCCGAGCCGACGTCGATGCGCTCGGTCTGCGCGGCGACCCAGGCCAGCACGGTGGCGGCGTCCGAGCCGTAGGCCTCGGCGGCCCAGCACACCGCGTAGCCCAGCCGGTCGGCCTCGCGGGCGACCGCGAGGTTGTCCGCGTCCATCCCGGCTCCCCAGTAACCGAGGTTGATACCGAGCCGCATGCCGCACCCCTTACTCGTCAGTAACGTCGTTGTCGGGCGGACTCTAGCGCGCCGACCCCTGGTACGTCACCGATACTCTCGGCGGTCATGGAACACAGGCACCTCGGCCGTACGGGGCTACGGGTCTCCCGGCTCGGGCTCGGCACGCTCACCTGGGGCCGGGACACGGGCGAACACGACGCGGCCGAGCAACTGCGGACGTTCTGGGAGGCCGGCGGCAGCCTCGTCGACACCGCGGACGTCTACGCCGACGGGCGCGCCGAACTCCTCCTCGGCCGGCTCCTCGGCGACCTCGTGCCCCGCGACGACGTGGTCATCGCCACCAAGGCCGGCAGCGTACCGGACCCCCGGCGGCCCGTGGACTGCTCCCGCGGCCACCTGCTCGCGGCCCTCGACGCCTCCCTGGCCCGGCTCGGCACCGACTACGTGGACATATGGCAGGTCCACGCCTTCGACCCGCACACCCCGCTGGAGGAGACGCTGCACGCCGTCGACCTCGCGGTCGCCAGCGGACGGGCCCGCTACGCGGGCGTCTCCAACTTCTGCGGCTGGCAGCTCGCCAAGGCCGCCACCTGGCAGCTGGCCGCACCCGGCGGGCGCACCCGGCTGGCCTGTACGCAGATGGAGTACTCCCTGCTGCAACGCGGCATCGAACGCGAAGTACTGCCGGCCGCGCTCGACCTCGGCGTGGGCCTCCTGCCCTCCTCCCCGCTCGGGCGCGGCGTGCTCACCGGCAAGTACCGGCACACGACGCCCCCCGACTCGCGCGGCGCCTCCGAACGCCTGGCGCCGTTCGTCGCCCCGTACCTCGACGAGACGGCGCGCGGCGTCGTGGACGCCGTCCGGACCGCGGCCGACGGCCTCGCCACGACCTGCCTGGAGGTCGCCCTGGCCTGGGTGCGCGACCGGCCCGGAGTCGTCGCCCCCATCGTCGGCGCCCGCACGGCGCAGCAGCTCAGGGCGGCATTGTCAGTGGAGACCCTTACGCTTCCGCACGAGATCTGCCAGGCGCTCGACGACGTGTCGGCGCCCGTGCACCGCTACCCGGACCAGGACTGGAGCACGCTGTGACCGACCCCCGCACGCCCGACGCCACGGCGCCCCCGGCGGGGGCCCCGGCAGACCCCGGACCCCCGGACACGGAAGCGACGCCGCCGCCGGAGCCCGATGCGGGGCCCGCCACGGAGCCCGCCGCGGGCAGCGCGATGCCGGCCGAGACCGGCGCCGAGCCGGCCGACGGCCCGACGGGGCCGGATGCCGAGCCGGACGCGGGGCCCGGCCCCGACGTCGTCGATCCGGTGCCGGGTGACCCCTCGCGCGGCAGTGCCGGGGGCGCCGAGGGGGAGCAGGCCGCGCAACACGCGCCGGGTGCACGCCCCGACGAGACCGCAGCGCCGCGTACGGCGGCGGGTGCGGCCCCCGGCGAGGCGCAGGGCGCCGGCGCGTCCAAGCGGTCGGCCGTGGCCGAGGCGCTTGCCGCCGCCGTGCGGGCCGTGGAGAGCGGGGAGCGGTCCGCCGATTCGTTCTTCACCGAGCGCAAGGCCGCGCCCCGGCCCAAGCCCCAGCCCCGCGCCGCCGCGCCCGCCGTACCCACCGCGCCGCGGCCCGCGCCCGCCGCGCCGCGGATCGTGCCGAGTGCCGGGCTCGCCGAGGTGCTCGCCGCCGGTGGGGCGCCGGCGCAGCTGGCGGGGGCCGTGGCCGAGGCCCTCGGCGAGCAGGCCGCCGAGGAGCTGCGCGAGGACCCCTGGCGGCTGCTCGCCGTGCCGGGCGTGCGGCCCGAGCAGGCGGACGGGTTCGCCCGGGCGCTGCTGGGCGACGCGTGCGGGCCCGACGACGAGCGGCGCGCCCGGGCCCTGGTCGTGTGGCTGCTGGAGCGTGCCGCTCTGGCCGGGCACACCGCGCTCGAGTCCTCGGCGCTGCGCGCCGAGCTGGCCAAGCGGTCCGTCCCGGACGTGGACGCGGCGCTGCAGAGTGCCGTTGCCGAGGGCACCGTCCTGGTGTTCCGGGAGGGGGACGAAGAGGAGGAGGCGCAGGACGCGCCCGTACGGCTGCTCCTCGGGCTGGACCGGTACGCGATGGCGGAGGAGAGCCTCGCCGACGGGCTGGCCCGGCTGGTCACGGCCGCCCCCGCCGAGGCGGAGGGCGACTGGGAGGCCGCGGCGGCCGCCGCTCCCTCGCCCTCCGCGGCGGAGCTGATCCGTGCGGCGGCCGGCCACGGCCTGGTGACGCACAGCGGCGGGGAGGCCGCCCGGGCCGAGCCCGCGGCGCTGGTCGCGGCCGCGGCCGGCCTGGGCCTGCGGGCCTGGGCGGCGGCGCACACCGAGGACGGCCGCCGCCGGCTCGCCGACCTGGGCGTGGCCGGTGCCGTGACCGTGGCCGGGCTGCTGTCCGGTCAGGAGGGGCCCGGCCGGGACGAGGACGGTGCGCTCGCCCTGGACGTCCTGGCCGTGCTGGACGCCCCGCAGCTGGACGTGGAGACGGCCGCCCTGCTGGTGGAGTCGCTGGCGGACGGCACCCGTCTGGTGCTCAGCGGTGATCCCGGCGTGCTGTGGTCGGCGGGCCCCGGCCGGGTCTTCGCGGATGTCGTGGCGGCCCGCGCCTGTCCGGCGGTGGTCTCGCGCACGCCCGATCCGGGCCCGCTCGGGGAGCTGGTCTCGGGCATCGGTGTGGGTGAGCTCGCCCAGGTGGAGGCGCCCGGCAAGGAGGTCGTGATCGTGCCCGTGCGCGAGCCGGCGGAGGCCGTGCACCGTACGGTGCAGCTCGTGGCGGACTCGATCCCGCGGGCGATCGGCGTGTCCCCGGAGCACACCCAGGTGATCACGCCGGGCCACGGCGGCCCGGCCGGCACCCGGGCGCTCAACGCGGCGCTGAAGGAGCGGCTGAACCCCGGGCCGGGCCGTTTCGGCGGTTTCGACCCCGGCGACCGCGTCGCGTACGTGCCGGCGCCCGGCCGCATGGTGCCCGGCACCGTGGTCGGGGCGGATGCGGACGGCCTGCGGCTGGAGTGCGGCGGGGCGCCCGTGGTCGTACCGCCCGGGCGGGTGGCCGAGGAGGTGCGGCACGGCTGGGCCGTGACCGCCCACCAGGCGGCCGGTGCGCGCTGGCCCGCGGCCGTGGTCGTGCTGCCGGGTGATGCGGCGCAGGGCCTGACCCGGTCCTGGGTGTACACGGCCTTCGGCCGCGGGGAGCGGCACCTGTCGGTGGTGCACGGAGTGGATCAGGCGCTGCCCCGGGCGGTGGCGGAGGTGCCGGCGAAGGAGCGGACCACCCGGCTGCGGGGGCTGCTGGAGGCGCAGACGCGCACCGCCGGGTGATCCTGCCCGGCCGGCGGGCGGGGGAAGGGGCTCAGCGCCCCTTCCCGCGCACGACCTCCAGGTCGTCGTCCCCGTCGTCGCCGCCCTCGTCCTCGTCGCGCCCCTCGGTGTCGTCGTCCTCGCCGTCGGGTTCCTCGTCGAAGACGGCGCTGACGTCGAAGCGGCACACGACCCGCTGCGGGTCGGCCTCGTCGAACGGCGCCGAGAGCCACTCCCCCGGGTCGCTGGGTTCGTCGGCGGCCGCGACCCAGAGCGTGGAGTCGCCCTCCTCCAGGCCGAATTCCTTGTGCCGGGAGGCGATTTCGTCCGGCTCGTACTCGCCGAAGATCACTCCCAGGGCCGCGTGCACGCTGCTGCCGACCAGGTCCGCCGTGGTTCCGGCGGCGGCCGCGCCCCGGCTCACGTCCTCGCCGGCGTCGGGGTCGAGGTCGGCGACGCGCCGGGCCTGGGCCAGCAGCCGCTGCGGCTCGACCACCGCGTAGTCCCTGCGGATGAGCACGCTGAGCGCGCTGGGCTCCTCGGGGCCGGCGTAGGCGGGCAGGGCCTCGTCGCCGGGGATCTCGAAGGGGGTGACCTCGTCGTAGGCGTCGTAGAGCAGCTCGTCGTACGCCTCGGCTGTCGCGGCCAGCTCGTTGAACGCGGCGTAGACGGCCGGGTCGTCCTCCCCCGATCGGCGTTCGATGGCCTCGAGGTGACGGTCCAGAGCGGCTTTGACCGCCTCGGCGGCGGCGCGTACCTCGGCAGCGGTCGGCTGCGCAGCATCAGACATAGTGCAGACGCTATCCGCACCGGGCCCGTTCCCGCACAATAGATGCGATGCCGGAATACGAATTCTGCGATGTGTATGTGCCCCGGGGGGTCACCCGCCGGGCCGCCACACGCCTGCTGACGGACCATGCCGAGTACGGACACTGGGAGTTGGACCGACTACGCCTGTATCCGGACGGCAGCCGACGGGTGCGGCTGCGGCGCCGGATCATCCGCCAGATCCGTGCCACCTGGTAAAGGACCGGTGAAGGACCGCATCCGCACCGACCGACGACGGACGGGCGACGACGGACGAGTGACGACAGGGGGCGACCGGGGGACGAGTCGACGGCACGACAGTGGAGCGGGCCCCGCGGCGGCGGGGCCCGCTCCTTTGTGCGTCCGTGCGACCCTGCTCCGGGGCCGTCAGCCCTGGGAGCCGCGGGCGCGGCGGTAGAGCACCGCGCCGCCGGCCAGCAGCGCCGCGCTGGCCGCGGCGGCCGCGCCGATCTGGCCCGCACCGGTGTGCGCGAGCTCGGCGGCCTGCTGGGCGACCGTCGCCGGGCGGTGCTCGGCGAGGACCTCCGTGGCGCGGTGGGCGTCCTTCACCTCCGTCCCCGGGGTGCCCATGTGGCCGCCCGGCTTCTGCGGGTGCCCGCCGGGGCCGTGGTGCTCGCCACCGGCCGGCGGCTTGTGACCGGGCTTCTCGCCGGGCGGGTTGTGGTGACCGCCGGGGTGGCGCCCGCCCGGGTGACCGGGCTTGTCGCCGTGCGGCGGCTGGTGGTCGTGCCCGCCGCCGTGGCCGTCGTTGACGCAGGTGTTGCCGCTGGCCGGGTTGCCGATGCCCACCACGTCCACGCTGTTGCCGCAGGCGTTCACCGGGATGCTGATCGGCGCCTGCACGGTGTTGCCGGAGCCGATGCCGGGCGAGTCGGTGTTCTTCGCGCCCGCCTGCGCCCCGCCGTGACCGCTGCCGTGGCCGCCGCCGTGACCGCCGTGGGTGGCGTGGCCGCCCCCGCCGTTGACACAGGTGTTGCCCGTCGCCGAGTTCAGCAGCCCCACCACGTTGACGGTGTTGCCGCAGGCGTTGACCGGAACCGTGACCGGCACCTGCACCGTGTTCCCGGACGCGATACCCGGGTTGTGCGTCGCCACGGCGCCCGCACCCGAGTCCGCCTGCGCGTAGCTGCCGGTCACTGCGGCGAGGACCCCGCTCGCCGCCGCAGCCGTGATCAGGCCCTTCTTGGTGACCTGTCGCATTGTCGTCTTGCCCCTTTTGTTTTTGCCTCCATTGCGCCGATCCCTACCCGCGCAACGGAATGCCCAGTCGAAAAGCCCGGTGGCTCCGAAGCACCAGCCGTGCGCTCCGGAGCCACCCTGGTTCAATCCCGCGTCGATTCCGACAGGGACGTCACTTGTTGACGCAGACGTTGCCGGTGGCGGGGTTCAGCAGCCCGACGACGTTGATCGTGTTGCCGCACACGTTCACCGGGACCTCGACCGGGACCTGCACGACGTTGCCCGAGACGACGCCGGGGTTGTGCGTGGACACCGCCTGGGCCCCGCTGCTGGCGGCGGCAACACCCGCGCCGGCGAGAACGAGACCACTGGTGGCAGCCGCAGCGGCGACGACCTTCTTGAGCATGGATTCCTCCTTGTTGGCAATGCGATCCCAGCCGCGGACCGCACACCTGTAACGATGAGGAGGTAATCCGGCTACGTACGCGCCCGGGCGTTCACTCTTTCCGGTTAAGAAAGCGCCAAGGGTGGGCGAACGCGAGGGATTTCAGCACGCGTCGAGGAACCGGTCGAGCACGCGCACCCCGAATTTCAGGCCGTCGACGGGCACGCGCTCGTCGACGCCGTGGAACATTCCGGCGAAGTCGAGCTCGGGCGGCAGCTGCAGCGGCGCGAAGCCGAAGCAGCGAATGCCCAGGTCGTCGAAGGACTTGGCGTCCGTGCCGCCGGAGAGCATGTAGGGCACGGCGCGGGCGATGGGGTCCTCGGCCCGCAGCGAGGACTGCATGGCCTCGACGAGCCGGCCGTCGAAGCTGGTCTCCAGCGCCTTGTCGGCGTGCACGTCCTCGCGCCGGACGCGGGGGCCGAGGATGCGGTCGAGGTCGGCGAGGAACTCCTCCTCGTAGCCCGGCAGGAACCGGCCGTCGACGTGGGCCGTGGCCTGCCCGGGGATGACGTTGACCTTGTAGCCGGCGCCCAGCATCGTCGGGGCCGCGCTGTTGCGCAGCGTGGTGCCGATCATCTTGGCGATGCCGCCGAGCGTGGCGAGCGTGGTCTCCATGTCCTCGGGGTCGAGCGGGATGCCGAGCGCGTCGGAGAGCTCGTCGAGGAACGCCCGTACGGTCTTGGTCACGCGCACGGGGAACTCGTGCCGGCCCAGCCGGGCGACGGCCTCGCACAGCTCGGTGATCGCGTTGTCCTTGTTGGTCATCGAGCCGTGGCCGGCGGTGCCGTCCACGGTCAGCCGCATCCAGTGCATGCCCTTCTGGGCGGTCTCGATCAGGTACAGCCGCAGGTCCTCGTTGACCGTGAAGGAGAAGCCGCCGACCTCGCCGATCGCCTCGGTCACCCCGTCGAAGAGGTCGCGGTGGTTGTCGACCAGGTGCCGGGCGCCGAAGACGCCGCCGGCCTCCTCGTCGGCGAGGAAGGCGAGCACGATGTCGCGGGAGGGCCGGCGCCCGGAGCGCAGGCGGTCGCGGACGACGGCGAGGGTCATGGCGTCCATGTCCTTCATGTCGACCGCGCCGCGCCCCCACACGCAGCCGTCGGCGATCTCGCCGGAGAAGGGGTGGTGGGTCCAGTCGCCCGCGTCGGCGGGCACGACGTCGGTGTGGCCGTGGATGAGCAGGGCGGGCCGCGAGGGGTCGGTGCCCTCGATGCGCGCGACGGTGGAGGCCCGGCCGGGGTGGGACTCGATGATCTGCGGCTCCAGCCCGACCTCGGCGAGCTTCTCGGCCACGTACTCCGCCGCGCGCCGCTCGCCGGGACCGGAGTGGTCGCCGTAGTTGCTGGTGTCGATCCGGATCAAATCCCGGCACAGGTCGACGACCTCGTCCTCGCCGCGGATCGCCGCCCCCGCGGCCGGCTTCGACTGGCTCACGCTGCCTCCTCGTGGTTCGCGTCCGGCGCCGCGCGCTCGTGGCCGGGGCGCCGGCATGGGTGCACCGGCCATCCTCCCTCGCTGGCCGCTCGCGCCCAAGGCCGCAATGAGCCCGACATGCGCCCGCAACGATCAGCGGAACGATCACTGGGCAGGAGGGGTGATCGGGCACCCGCGAATGTTTGGTATTGTTTTCCATGTCGCCGCGGGGAACACCCCGCAGAGACAGACACCTGGTCCGGGTGGCGGAATGGCAGACGCGCTAGCTTGAGGTGCTAGTGCCCTTTATCGGGCGTGGGGGTTCAAGTCCCCCCTCGGACACTCACTGAAAACCCCAGCTGAGCTGGGGTTTTTCTGTGTGTGCGCGGTCGTGCGCCGCGTCCTTCGGCAATCCCCCACACCGCACGTCAAGGCATGAACGTTTCTCTCTCCGAGCGCTCCGAGCACTCCGAGCGCACTCCGCTCCGCCCCCTGTCCGACCGCCGTCCCGTCCGGGTCGGCGTGCTGGTCACCGCCCTCCTCGCGGCCTGTGTCGCCTTCCAGCTCAACGCCAGCATGCTCAGCCCCGCGCTGAAGAGCATCGAGGACGAGCTGGGCGCGAGCTCCGCCGAGATCGGTCTGACCCAGACCGCGTTCTTCACGTCGGCGGCCCTGTTCTCCCTCTTCCTGCCGCGCCTGGGCGACCTCGTCGGCCGCCGCAAGGTGCTCACCGGCATGCTGGCCCTGATGGCGGTCGGCTGCGTCGTGGCCGCGTTCGCGACCAGCGTGCCGATGCTCTTCGCCGGCCGGGTGATCCAGGGCGCCTCCGGCCCGGTCGTACCGCTGTGCCTGATCATGCTGCGCGTCGAGATCAAAGAGCCCAAGCGCTACGGCACGCTGCTGGGCGTGATCACCGCGGTCAACGGCGGCGTGGCCGGCGTGGACTCGCTGGCCGGCGGCTTCCTGGCCGACAAGCACGGCTTCCAGGCCGTCTTCTGGGCCATGGCCGCGGTCGCCGTGATCGCGACCGCCCTGGTGGCGTTCCTCACCCCGGAGTCGAAGGTCGCCGGCTCGCACCGCATGGACTGGCCGGGCGTCGCCCTGCTGGTGGTCTCGGTCGGCGCCCTGCTCGTGGCGCTCAACGAGGCCGGCAAGCTCGGTGCCGCGAACTGGGCGCTGGTGGGCGGCCTGACCGCGATCGCCGCGATCGCCTTCGGCCTGTTCTGGCGTACCGAGGACCGCTCGACGCACCCGCTGGTGGCCACCGCGCACCTGCGGCGCCGCGCCACCTGGGCGACGCTGCTGACCACCGTGCTGACCATGACGGGCGTGTTCGCCGTCATGAACGGCCTGATCCCGGCGTTCGCGCAGGACGCGCAGGCGGGTCTGGGCATGTCCGCCGAGCAGTCGGCCTGGTGGACGCTGACCCCCTACGCGCTCGCCGGTCTGGCCATGGGCCCGGTCGCCGGCCGGCTGGCGGCGACCTTCGGGTACGGGCGCGTGCTGCGCCTGGGCCTGGTCGGCTCCGCGGCCTCCGTCGTGCTGATGATCGTCACGATCCCGGCGCACTCGCGCGTGCTGCTGCTGGTGACCTCGGTCCTGGTCGGCATCACCTACGCGGGCGTGGCCAACATCGTGCTCAACGGCCTGGGCGTGGTGCACTCCCCGAAGGACAACCCGGGCTTCCTGCCCGGCCTGAACGCCGGTGCCTTCAACCTGGGCGCGGGGCTGAGCTTCGCCGCGCTGTACGCGGTCAAGACGGCGCTGGTGCCCTCGGACGCCTCCTCGGCCGGCGGCTACGTGGCCGGCATGGTGGCCGGTGTGGCGATCATGGTCGCGGCCCTGGCCACGTCCTTCCTCATCCCCAAGCCGGTGGCGGCCGAAGAGCAGCACTGAGGGCTCCCGCAGGCGGCGGGCGCTTCCGTATGATCGCCCAATGATCACTGACGGCGCTCGTCGCCCCGCGCCCGCCCCCTGCCGGATCACGGTCTGCCGCGGCTGCTGCTGCGGTGTGGAGTCCAAGGTGCCCGGCGTCGACCACGCCGGGCAGATCGCCCGCCTGCGGGCCGCCCTGGACGGCGCGGCCCCGGTGCGGGCGTCGGAGTGCCTGGACGTGTGCGAACAGGCCAACGTGGTCGTCGTCCAGCCGTCGGCCGCCGGCCGGGCCGCGGGCGGCAGGCCGGTGTGGCTGGGACTGGTCAACGACGACGGGGCGCTGGAGGACATAGCCGCCTGGGTCCGCGCCGGCGGACCGGGCCTGGCCGAGCCGCCGGGCGTGCTGGACCTGTACGCGTTCACGGTCTCCCGGCGGGTCGGCAAGGCCCTGGCCGACTAGGCCGCGCGCGGCGCCCCGTAGGGGCGCGGGGCTGTGCCGATGCGGCTGCCGCCGCGTGGGCGCGATCGGCCACCGCGCGCCCGCAGACGGGCTGCCGTGCCCGGGCCCCGGGGTGGCGCGTCGACTGCGGGCCGTCGCGGGCTGATCGCGCAGTTCCCCGCGCCCCTTACGGGGCGCGCATGGTGCCCCGTAAGGGGCGCGGGGAACTGCGCGACAAGCCACCACGCGCCCGCAGACAGGGGGCGTGCTCCGCCCTGGCCCCGGGCCGGCGCGCCGACTGCGGGGGCGTCGTGGCCGATCGCGCCCGCGCGGCGGCAGCCGCAGATCGACAACGCCCCGCGCCCCTACGGGGCGCAGTGGCCGCCGGGGGTTTCGCGGGGGAGGTCCAGGGCCGGGTTGCGGTCGAAGAAGCCGGTGGGCTTGAGGGTGAAGCCGGTGGGTTCGACCGGCATCACCGGCCATTCCTCCAGCCGCGGCAGGTGGGTGGGGCCGAAGGTGTGCCAGACGGTCAGCTCGGTGTTCTCCAGGGACTCTCCGCCGGTGGTCCACTGCGGCAGGCCGCCGTCGCCGGGGTGCTGGTTGGGGTACTCCCCGGCCGGGTAGCGGCGGTCGGCGCGGTGCCGGGTGACCCACAGGTGCTTGGTGCCGTACGCCATGCGCCGGGCGACCGGCGAGCCGGGCCGGGCGAGCAGGACGGGCCCGGGCTGCGGTACGAGGGTGTACGCGACGGGCTGTCCCATGCGGTTGCGGGAGGCGGGGTTGGTGATCCGCCAGCGTCGGCCCGTCGCGGGGTCGGCGAGCCGCCCGCCGTCGGCGCTGTCGGCGACGACCGTGGTCCGGGTGGTGAAGGCGTTGCCGTTGGGGTTGTCGGGGCCGGCCGGCACGGGGACGACGTCGACCTCCTCGACGGTGTTGTGCAGGCCGTCGACCGCCACATCGAGGCGTACGCAGAACAGGTGCTGGTGGTACGGGGCCAGCAGGCCGGGGGCCACCTCGGTGCCGTGCGGCGAGCCGGTGCCGGGCTCGATCGCCGAGGTCTGCACCATGCCGGTGGACTTGGCCTCGAAGGCGATCGTGCCGTCCTGGTGGAAGTACCAGTAGAAGCCGTAGTCGTAGTTGCCGACGGTGGCGATGTAGGAGACGACCAGGCGGCGGGCGCGGCGGGACTCCACGGCCATGTCGTTGAAGACATCGGTGTGCTTCCACAGCAGGCCGTGGTCCTCTTCGTGGATGCAGATGGCGTTCGGCAGCGTCAGCGGGTCGCCGGCCTCGTCGGCGAGGACGGCGTCGAGGTAGCGGATCTCGCCCAGGCAGTCGCAGCCCAGGCGCAGCGCGTTGGCGTTGCGGCCCAGGGAGTACTCGCCGGCGTCGAGGAAGGCCACCCAGTTGCGGGACTCCTCGCTCTCGCCGTAGGCGACGGCCATCTCGGCGAGGGAGGCGCGGTGGAGCACGGACCGCTCGCGGTCGCCGTCGCGGTGGGTGATCCGGTGCAGGACCAGGCCCTCGCGCGCATTGAAGTCGATGCGGAAGCTCCAGTTCAGCCAGGTCAGCTGCGGCCCGTCGAGCCGGAAGGAGGGCCCCTGGCTCTGGGTGATCTCCAGCGGCCGCAGGTCGGTGCGGGGCGGGCCGGTGAACTCCGCCTCGTAGCGCCCGCACTCGGCCGGCACGGGGACGGGGCCGGTGTCGACGATCCGTACGACCGTGCGCTCGGTGACGTCGACGTCGGCGACCAGACCGCCCACGGGGTGCGCCCAGGCGTTGTCGGTGGCGTCGCAGCGCAGCCACGTCAGGCAGCGCAGCAGCCGGCGGCCGGGCCGGTCGAGCACGAGGCCGCCCGCGGCGAGCGGGGCGCAGACGGCGAGCGAGGTGTCCTCGATCCCCCGCTCGGCCATGGCCTTGCGCCAGGCCGGGTCGGCCTTGACCAGCGCGTCGACGAGGACGTACTCCTCGAACATCACCTGCGGCTGGCCCTCGGTGGCCGGGTCCAGTGTGCGGTACGACAGCAGCAGGCTGGCGCCGGCGTCGACGACCGCCTCGGCGGAGGCGCCGGTGGCCGTGTCGTGCAGGGTGACGCGCAGCCGGCGCACGACGGGGTCGCCGGGGCGGTGGGCGGCGGCCGTGTGCCGGTCGGGCTCCTCCAGCAGGACCATCGGGAAGCGCGTGGTGGGCGTCACCTTGCCGGCCTCCTGCAGGATCCGGCGGGCGGTGGTGATCTCTTCGGCGCCGAGCGGGTCCAGGGGGTGGGGGACGGTGTCGGTGCCCTGCGGCTGCGGGGCGGCCGGGTGGCAGCAGGTCATGGTGAAACCTTTCGCTGAACGGTGGGGGCCCCGGCGGTGGCCGCGGCCTTCTCCAGCTGGAACGCCTCGTTGCCCAGCCCGATCCGGGCGTGGATCCCGGGGCGCACCGCCTTGAGCACGAGTCCGTAGACGACGCCCAGGACCACGGCGGCGCCGATGACGCCGGGCAGCACCCAGCCCAGGGCCGAGCCGGGGCCGGTGCCGACGAGCACATGGAAGTCCTTGACCGCGTAGCCGGCGATGACCAGCAGGGCCAGCCCGGCCGCCGCCGCGGCGACGAGCCGGGCGGCCTGGGCGCGGGCGGCGCCGCGGCGTACGAAGAAGACGATGACGGCGGCGCTGGCGGTGGCCATCAGCAGGATGACGCCGAGCGCGCCGACGTTGCCCATCCAGGTGAACAGCCGCTGGACGGGTGCGGTGGGGTCGCCCGCGGGCCGGTCGTCGGTGACGGCGAAGAGGACGACGGCGAGCAGGGAGACGGTGCTCTGCAGCAGCGAGCCGTAGGCGGGTGCGCCGCTGGTGGCGGAGGTGCGGCCGAGGGCGGCGGGCAGCAGGCCCTCGCGGCCCATGGCGAAGGCGTAGCGGGCGACGACGTTGTGGAAGCTGAGCATGGCCGCGAACATGCCGGTGACGTAGAAGACGTGCATGACGGTGGTGAACGTGGCGCCCAGCCGGGCCCGGGTGAGGTCGAACAGCAGGTCGGGGCCCTTTTCGCCGGCCAGTCGAGTGATCTCGGTGGGTCCGCCGGCCACGCTCAGCGCCCAGGAGCCGAGGGCGAAGAAGAGGGCCACGAAGCCGACGGCGAGGAAGGTGACGCGGGCGACGACGACGTGCGGGCGGCTGGTCTCCTCGGCGTAGACGGCGGCCTGCTCGAAGCCGACGAACGAGGCGATGGTGAAGGACAGGGCGGTGCCGAGCCCCGCGCCGGCCAGGGTGGCGGGGTCGAAGGCGTGCAGGGAGAGCCCGTCCGGTCCGGGGTCGGCGACGGCGGCGAGGTCGAAGGCACCGACCATGAGGCACTCGACGAGCAGCAGCACGCCGAGGACCTTGACGTTGAGGTCGACCTTCAGCCAGCCGAGGGCGGCGACGAGGGCGACGGCCGCCGTGGCCGGCACCCACCAGGCGACCGTCAGACCCAGGTGGGCCTTGAGCAGCCCGGACATCTCGTGGCCGAAGATGCCGTAGATGCCGACCTGCATGGCGCTGTACGCGACGAGGGCCACGACGGAGGCGGCGGCGCCGGCGGTGCCGCCCAGGCCGCGGGCGATGTAGGCGTAGAAGGCGCCGGCGTTGTGGACGTGGCGGCTCATCTCGGCGTAGCCGAAGCTGAACAGGATCAGCACGACCCCGAGGATGACGAAGAGCAGGGGCTGGCCGGTGATGCCCATGACGCCGTAGATGCTGGGCATGACGCCGGCCGTGACCATCAGCGGGGCGCTGGCGGCCACGACGGCCAGCAGCAGGCCGGCCACTCCTATGCGGCCGGCGCTCAGCCGTCCGGCGACGCCCTTGAACGTACTGATCTCACTGGTGGTGCCCGTCGACATGGCGGGGTGGTCCTTCCCGTGGGGATGCACAGGCGTGGGCGGCCCGGGGCTCGGGCCGTGGGGGCGGGGTCAGGCGATGCCGAGCGCGGCCCGGCGCACGGTGCGCAGCGCCGTGCGGGGGTCCCGGTCGGGGTAGGCCCAGGGGGCGTGCGTGGCGTGCGGCCCGATGCGGGTGAGCAGGGCGGCGGCCTCGGCGGGGCGGCCCTCGTGGAACTTGGCGTGGGCCAGGAAGTTCAGGTCGACCTTGCGCCGTGGGTGGGCGGCGGAGGCCCCGGCGCCGGCGCCCTCGTCGGTGTCCCACTCCAGCCACCAGTCGAAGGCGGCCTTCATCACCTGCCGGGCCCGGCGGGTGGTCCAGTGTCCGGAGCGGGCCGGGTCGGCCGGCTCCAGCCCGGCGCCCGCCAGGACCCGGTAGCGCTCGGCGTGCGCGACGACGGGCAGGACGGCCAGCGGCGAGTCGGCCGGTGCCTGCTCGGCGGCCCACGCGGCGAAGTCGTAGACCTCGTGCAGCGGGTCGTCGCGGTCGCCCTTCTGGTGCTCGGCCAGGCGGGCCGCCATCAGGTGGTGGGCGTGATGGTGGTCGCGGTGCCGGGCGCGCACCTGGTCGAAGGCGCGGACGCACTCGTCGTCGGTGCCGGTGCGGCGGGCGAGGACGAGCAGGCCGAGCCAGGGGGTGGGGTCGCGGGGCGTGGTCCTGGCGGCCGCCAGGCACAGGGCGCGGGCGGTCTCTGGCGGCTCCTTGCCGTCCAGGGCGCGGAAGACCGAGGCGCAGGCGAGCAGGAGGGCGGCGTCCGCGCTGTCGGGCTCGGCGAGCTGCCACTCCCGGGCCCAGACGGCGCTGGTGGCGCCCTCGGCCAGGACGAGGAGGCGGTGGCCGCGGCGGTCCCAGTCGTCCCCGGTGCGGGCGATCAGCCGGCGGGTCTCGCTCCAGCGTCCGCGGGCCAGCGCGTCGCGGGCGCCGGCCAGCTCGGTGTCGTCGAGGGCGGGGTCGAAGGTCAGCCCGTCCTTGTTCCGGTGGCGGCCCAAGGGGGGTGGGGGCGTCATCTGCGGGCTTCCTCCACGGCGTACGGTCACGCACAGCAAACCGGTAGTCACGGCTCCGCGTCAAGGGTGGATCTTGGTGCTGAAGTGACGTCAAGTAAGCTAGCGGGACGGCCCGTTGCCGTCCCCCGTCCCGCCGGGACTGTGCAGTGGATCGTTACCTCGGGCAGCCAATACGACCCTCCGCGACCGCACACACGAACGACGAACCTTTGTCCGTTTTCTCGCATGCCTCTCGCATGTCCGGATGAACGGCCGAAACGCGGGTACCCGGCCGGGGCACCACTCCTGGTGCGGCTATCGTCTTGTTGTCAAGTCTCCTACGACCGCACGGTCTTGAGGTGCACGACGTGATGGTCTTCGCACTCGCCCTGGCCGCGGCCTGCTGCCTGGGCGTGGGGTTCGTCCTGCAGCAGAACGCCGCCCAGCGGGCCCCCATGAGCGACTTCCTGTCCCTGCGACTGCTGCTCGACCTCGCCCGCATGCCGCGCTGGCTGGCCGGCATCGGACTGATGGTCTGCGGCATGGGACTCGGCGCCGTCGCCCTCAGCCGCGGCGAGGTCTCCCTGGTCGACCCCCTGATGGCGACCAACCTGCTCTTCGCGATGGCCCTCTCCCGCTGGCAGACCAGACAGCCCCTCGGCCGCGACGGCTGGTGCGGGCTGTGGCTGCTGGCCGGCGGCGTGGCCGCGTTCATCATCGCCGGCCGCCCGCACGGCGGCCACGCGGTCACCGACCCGCTGCGGCACTGGCTCGTCTTCGGCATCATGGTCGGCACGGCCCTGCTGCTCGCCGCGGCCTCCAAACGGGTGCGCATGAGCACCGAGGCCGCCCTGCTGGCCGTGGCCGCCGGCCTGCTGTACGGCGTGCAGGACGCCCTCACCCGGGTCAGCGGCGAACGCTTCTCCCACGGCGGCTGGGCCGAACTCGTCACCGGCTGGCAACCGTACGCCGTCCTGGCCCTCGGCCTGACCGGGCTCGTCCTGGTCCAGAGCGCCTTCGAGACGGCACCCCTGCGGATGTCCCTGCCCGCCCTGACCGCGGCCCAGCCCCTGGCCGGCATCGCCTGCGGCATCGGCTTCCTCGGCGACCAGCTGCGCACCACACCGGCCGCCCTGGCCGTCCAGGCGGCGGGCCTGGCGGCCATCGTCTGCGGCATCGTCCTCATCGGCCGGCACCCGGCCATGCCGTCGGGCATGAAGGAGGAGGGCCGGATACGGGACCTCCAGCCGCACTAGGGGCTGTGCCCCTTGCGGGGCACCGTAGGCTGCCGGGCATGACCGACCCTGCCAACGAGGTGCTGGACGTCGTCGACGAACACGACCGGGTGATCGGCCGCGCACCGCGCGGCGAGGTGTACGCGAAGGGGCTCCTGCACCGCTGCGTCTTCGTCCAGGCACGCGACGCCCACGGCCGGATCTTCGTGCACCGCCGCACGGCGACCAAGCTGGTCTTCCCGTCGATGTACGACATGTTCGTCGGCGGCGTCGTGGGCGCGGGCGAGACGTACGACGCGGCGGCGCTGCGCGAGGCCGAGGAGGAACTCGGCGTCACCGGCCTTGCGGCCCCCCGCCCGCTCTTCCGCTTCCTGTACACCTCGGCCGAGGGCCACGGGGGGTGGTGGTCGGCGGTGTACGAGGTGCGGTGCGACCTGCCGGTCAGGCCGCAGGCGGAGGAGGTGGCCTGGTGGGACTTCCTCCCCGAGGAGGAGGTCGCCGCCCGGCTGGACGACTGGCGATGGGTCCCGGACGGCTACGAGGCATACGCCCGGCTCCGCCGCTTCCGGGAGGCGGGCTAGCCCCGGTCCCGTCCTTTCGCCGACTACCGACAGCCGGACAGCAAGAGGATCCCCGCGAGACCTGATTACCCACCGACAAGTGCTGTCTCCGAGTGACCGGCATCGCCTCACGCCCGGATGCGGGTCCGGCACACTGATCGAATGAGCCGCGACACCCTGCGCTCCATACTGGCTCGCGACGGCAGCGTCTCCGCATGTGCAGCCCTTGCCGAGCTGGAGGCAGGCGCCGGCTTCGAAGTCCATCTGAACACAACAGCTTCCGCCAGCCTGCTCTGGGCCAACTGGTCAGCGCGGCAGGAATCCATGCGCGAGATGGGCATCGCGCCTTCCCGGCCCGGATTGGCCGAAGCTGTCGAAAGACTCCGAGCCGCAGGAATGGCCCGGGTCCATATGGCGACCATCACCGGACCGCAGAGGCGTTTCCTCCTCTTCCTCTCGGAAGACCTCAGCAAGTGCGTCGCTTGCTGGTAGCACCACCTCATTGCGCTGGGCGCTCTGACAGCCGCTAACAGAATGATCTGTGGCACGGCGCGGGGTGGCCCCTCAAGGGACGGGGCGTAGGACGGCTGTGTAGTTCTCTCCGCCGTACAGGGATTCGTAGCGGATCGTGAGCGTGAGCCGTCGATCGATCAGGTCCTTGACTTCGGCGTCGTTCTGCGGGTCATAGCTCACGACACTCAACAAGTACTGTTCGTAGTCGGTGGCGATGACCTCTCCGTTGTTGAAAGTCACAGCGGATGGGCGCACCGACAGGCGGTCGCGGACGCCGTCGACACTGAGTTTGTTCCAGGCGCCGATCACTTCGTCATCGACGATGAGCGTGCTGTCGACGATCACCGCTGGTCCGAGTCCCGAGTTGATGAGCCGGATCCCTGCCCTGCCGCCCACTGCCCAGCCGCGGTGTAGTTGGAGTATCGGGCGCACCGAGTGGCGGTTGTGCTGCCGCATGGCGTGCGTCTGGTAGACCGAGACGCCTAGTGACGCGACAGCGATCACGACTGCGCATATCGCCGTGACGGTCTCTGCCTTCATTCATCTCCCCCTGGTGAACTCGCTCGCGAGGACGGTATCCGAACCGGTCATCGTGTCCCAGCCCGACCGTTGCTGGTTGGTCAGGGCATGGGGGCGTCGCCGTGGGTCGTGTCAGATGAGCCGTGGGAGCGGATCGAACCGCTGTTGCCGAGGAGAGAGGCGGTCCCGGTACCCCGGGCGCAAGCCGCTGCCTGACCGGGACGTGCTGTGCGGACTCCTGTACGTGCTGCACACCGGCGTCCAGTGGAAGTACCTGCCCCAAGAGCTGGGCTTCGGCTCAGGCATGACCTGCTGGCGCAGGCTGGGCGACTGGAACGACGTCGCCCAGATACTTCCCCTGCTCGACTCGATCCCGCCGGTCCACGGCCGGGTGGGCCGGCCGCGCCGCAAGCCCGACTCGCTCTTCGCCGATCGCGGCTACGACCACGACGTCTATCGCGACCAGGTCCACGCTCGCGGCATCGTGCCCGCGATCGCCCGACGCGGGGCCCGGCATGGCACGGGGCTGGGTACCTACCGGTGGGTCATCGAGCGGAGTTTCGCGTGGCTGCATGGTTTCCGACGTCTGCGGGCCCGCTGGGAACGTCGGGCCGACGTCCACGAAGCCTTCCTGAAACTCGCCTGCTGTCTGACCGCCCACCGACAACTCAGCTCATTGTGTTAGCCGTTGCAAGGGCTACGAATGAAGGTCTGGTTCAATAATTCGGCACCCGCGGGTCGTCTCGGATCCGGGATACCCACTCTTCCACGACCCCGCCAGCACGCTGCCGATTTCCCGGATTCGCGCGGCATTGGAAGAATTCTGCCACGCCCGCTCAGGGGATCGACCAGAATGCATTACCTGGACCGAGGGCCACGCAAACGGACAGCGCCTCGACCGGCCGTCTATCGTAGATTTCACCGAAGACCCGGAAATCGACTGGGATCTCCTGAAGTAATGAGCAGCCTCCTGCAGATCAGTGGGCGTGCGGCATTCCATGGCAGTACCCATCCCGACCTCGGGCAGTGCGGCCCGGTGGGCAGGTGCTTCGTGGTTCTCCACCTGCCCACCGTCCGGAACGGCGAGTCCCGCAGGGCTACACCCGCACCACGATCTTGCCGCGTGTGTGGCCCTGGGCGCTCAGGCGCTGTGCGTCCGCCGTCTTCTCCAGGGGGAAGACCTCGGCCACCTCGACCGTCAGGACGCCCGCTTCCGCCAGGTGGGCGAGGGCGGTGAGGTCGGCGGCGTCCGGGCGGACCCACAGCAGGCGGCCGCCCAGGGCCGTGGTGGTCTTCGGGTCGGCGATGGAGACCAGGCGGGCTCCGCCCTCGGCCGCGACCTGCGGCGTGGTGGCGGCGGCACCGTCGCCGACGAAGTCCATGACCGCGTGCACGCCCTCGGGCGCGAGGGCGCGGACCCGGTCGGCCAGGCCGTCGCCGTAGGTGACGGGTTCGGCGCCGAGGGAGCGCAGGTAGTCGTGGTTGCGCTCGCTGGCCGTGCCGATGACGCGGGCGCCGAGGTGGCGGGCGAGCTGGACGCCCAGGGAGCCGACGCCGCCGGCGGCGGCGTGGACGAGGACGGTGTCGCCCTCGCCGACGTCCGCGGCGCGCAGCGCCTGGTAGGCGGTCAGCCCGGCCAGCGGCAGGCCGGCGGCCTGTTCGAAGGTCAGGTTGGCCGGCTTGCGGGCGAGCGTGCGCACGGGCGCGGCCACGTACTCGGCGAAGGTGCCGCCGGAGAGGACGTCCTTGCGGACGTAGCCGATGACCTCGTCGCCCACCGCGAACTCGGGGGCGTCCACGCCCTGCTCGACGACGACGCCGGCGACGTCCCAGCCGGGGACGACGGGGAAGACGGCGTCCAGGAGGGGGTCGAGGTAGCCGGCCTGGGCCTTCCAGTCGACGGGGTTGACCGCCGCGGCCCTGACCTCGATGAGCACCGAGTCGGGGGCGACCTTGGGGCGGGGCAGCTCGCCGTACTCGAGGGCCTCGGGGCCGCCGTAGGCGCGGTAGCTGACTGCCTTCATGGGGTGACTCCTTCCAGAGGGGGACAGCGGGCCGTGGTTCAGCGGGTCGCGGGCACGGCTTCAGCCTCCGTGGCCTCGCCGGCGTCCGCCACCGCGGCCGGCCGCCGGGTGGCCAGGGTGCGCAGGCCCAGCCAGGCCACCAGCGAGACCAGCAGGAAGGCGGCGCCCGCGATGACGAACGTCAGCCCGAACTGGCTCTCGGCCGGCAGCTTGGGCACGCCCGGCGGCAGGTGCTCGATGCTCTTGGAGGCGAGGACCGTGGTGATCATCGCACTGCCGATGGCGCTGCCGGTGGAGCGGGAGATGGAGTTGATGCCGTTGGCTATGCCGGTCTGGTGGTGCGGCACGCTGGCGACGATGACGGCCGGCATGGCGGCGTAGCCGAGGCTGATGGCCGCGCCGACGAACATGCCCGCGGCGATGACGGAGTACGCGTGGTCGTGGTCGAGGGCGATCCAGGCGAAGCCGGCGGTGCCGACGAGGGAGGCCAGCAGCAGGACCAGGCGCGGGCCCTTGTGCCGGACGAGCTGGCCGCCGACGGGGGCGGCGAGCAGCGAGACGATCGTGGAGGGCAGCAGGTACTCGACGGAGGCGCGCAGGACGCTGGCGTCGAAGCCGTAGCCGGTGACCTTCGACGGCATCTGGACGAGGTAGGAGACGCCGATGAACAGGGCGAAGGAGCCGAAGCCGACGAGCAGGCCGGCGAGGTTGGCGAAGAGCACCGGGCGGTGGGCGAACATGCGCATGTCGACGAGCGGCTCGCGCACCTTCAGCTCGACCAGCGTCCACACGGCGGCCATGGCGGCGGCGCCGGCGAAGCAGCCGATCGTCCGGGTGGAGGACCAGCCCCACTCGTGGCCCTGGGTGATGGGCAGCAGGAGCAGGATGAGGGTCGCGGCCAGGGTCAGCGCGCCCAGGACGTCGGTGCGGCCGCCGGTGGTCTCGCGGGTGGCGGGCACCAGGGTGACGACGGCGATCAGGGCGAGCGCGGCCAGGCCGGTGGCCAGCCAGAAGGCGCTGCGGTAGTCGGGGTGGTCACCGGAGGTGAGCAGGCCGGTGGCGACGAGGGCCAGGCCGCTGCCGAAGGCGAGGGTGCCGCTGACCATGGCCATGGCGCCGGGCAGCTTCGCCGGGCGGACCTCCTCGCGCAGCACGGACAGGGCGAGCGGGAAGATCGCGGTGGCGGCGCCCTGCAGCACCCGGCCGGTGATCAGCCAGGGCAGGGAGTGCGTGACGGCGGCCAGGACGGAGCCGGCGACCATGACGATCAGCACGCCGACCAGGGTCTGCTTCTTGCCGTGCTGGTCGCCGAAGCGGCCCAGCAGGGGGGTGAAGACGGCGGCCGAGAGCAGGGTGGCGGTGGTGACCCAGCTGACGTTGGCGGAGCTGGTGTGCAGGTCGTTCTGGATGAGGCCGAGGATCGGCACGACGAGCGTCTGCATCATCGAGACGACCATGGCGGCCAGGCTCAGGGCGAAGACGACTCTGGTCTCGGCCCTGCTGCCGGCGGACGACGTGGCGCGGGAGTCGGAGGACATGGGTACGCGGGGTTCCTTCGTGTTACTTCACGACATGGATGCTTGAAATCGTCAAGCAACCCGGGAACCGTACGCCCGGATACTTCAGATAGTCAAGTTAATGATTTAAGAACTCAACCTCTTGAGTAGACTCCAGGGCATGAGCACTCCCCCCGCGCCCCCGTCGAAGGCCCAGCTCCTCGAGCTCGTGGCGGCGCTCGGCACCGCCCAGTGGCAGGACTTCGCCGCCGCCGCGGCCCGGCACGGCCTGACCTCCGTCCAGGCCAAGCTGCTGGCCCAGCTCAAGGGGCCGGTGCCGATGCGCGGCCTGGCCACCGTGCTGGTCTGCGACGCCTCCAACGTCACCGGCATCGTCGACCGGCTGGAGGCCCGCGGCCTGGTGCGCCGCGAGCCCGACCCCTGCGACCGCCGGGTGAAGAACGTGGTCGCCACCGACGAGGGCCGGGAGACCATCCGCCGGGTGCGCGCCGAGATGCAGGCCACCCACAGCGCCCTCGACACCCTCGACGAGCAGGAGCGCACGGTGCTCTACGGGCTGCTGGAGCGGCTGCGCCCAGGCCTGGAGCCCACCGGCCGGGAGCGCCGCGCCTGACGACCGGTCACCTGCCGCCCGCCGCCCGCCCGTATCCTGGCGGGCGGCCGCATCCGCCCCACCCCGCGGCGGACGACCCAGGGAGGCGCCGATGACCAGCACGACCACGCCCCGGGACGGGGAGCACGCAACCGAGCCGTACACGGTCCCGCTCGCGCCCGGCGTCACGGCCTACGTACAGCCCGACGGCGGCTGGTGCCTGAACAACGCGGGCTTCGTCACCGACGGCGGGCGCACCCTGCTGATCGACACGGCCGCCACCGAGCGCCGCGCCCTGCTGCTGCGCGACGCCGTGCTGGCGAGCGGCGCGCCCCTGCCGACCACGGTGGTCAACACCCACCACCACGGCGACCACACCTACGGCAACTGCGTCTTCGCCCCGGCGGCCACCGTCGTCGGCCACACCGCCTGCCGCAGCGAGACCCTGGCGGCCGGGCTGCAACTGCACGCCGCCTGGCCGCAGATCGACTACGGGCACGTCGAGGTCACCGCGCCGGACGTCACCTACACCGGTGCGATGACCCTGCACCTGGGCGGGACGGAGGTGCGCCTGATCCACCCGGGGCCCGCCCACACCATCGGCGACACCATCGTCCACCTCCCGCAGCACGGCGTGGTCTTCACCGGCGACCTGGTCTTCAACGGCGGCACGCCCTTCGCCATGATGGGTTCGATCAGCGGCTGGCTGCGGGCCCTGGACGTGCTGCGGGGCCTCGACGCCCGTGTGGTCGTCCCCGGCCACGGCCGCGTCACCGACCCGAGTGCGTACGACACCGTCGAGGCGTACCTGCGCCGGGTCCAGGAGCTGGCCCGCACCGCCCGCGCGGCCGGCCGTACCCCGCTGGAAGCGGCCCGCGAGGCCGACCTCGGCGAGTTCGCCGCCCTGCAGGAGAGCGAGCGCCTGGTCGCCAACCTCCACCGCGCCTACGCCGAACTCGACGGCCTGCCCCCGGGCTCGCCCCTCGACGTGCCCACCGTCTTCGGCGACATGGCCCAGCTCAACGGCGGCAAGCCGGTCGCCTGCCACCTGTAGGCCGCGCCCCGCGGCCCCGTCGGCCTCGTCGGCCCCGTCGACCTCTGGACGCCATACCGACTGGTCGGCATCATGATCGGCGTCACCCGAGGGCAACCCCCGTGAAGGAGCGCGCGATGAGCCGTGCCGGTGCACCACCGGGCCTGGACCCCGAGCGGTTGCGGGCGTACCTGGACCGACAGCGGCCCGGGCTGGTCGCCGGGCTGCTGCGGGCCGAGCTGATCGAGGGAGGGCGCTCCAACCTCACCTACCGCGTCGCCGACGACGCCGGCGGATGCTGGGTGGTGCGCCGGCCGCCGCTGGGGCACGTGCTCGCCACCGCCCACGACATGCGGCGCGAGCACCGCGTCATCAGCGCCCTGCGCGGCACGGACGTGCCGGTGCCCGCGCCGGTGCTGCTGTGCGAGGACGAGGACGTGCTCGGGGCGCCGTTCTACGTCATGGAGTTCGTGCCGGGCACGCCGTACCGCTCGGCACGGCAGCTCTCGGCCATCGGGCCGCAGCGCACCCGCGCCGTGGTGCTGCACCTGACCGACACCCTCGTCGCCCTGCACGCCGTGGACCCGGCGGCGGTCGGGCTCGCGGACTTCGGGCGGCCGGAGGGCTTCCTGCAGCGGCAGTTGCGGCGCTGGGGCGCCCAGTTGGAGGCGTCCCGCAGCCGGGAGCTGGCCGGCTTCGACGAGCTGCACACGGCGCTGGCCGCCGCCCTGCCGGCGTCCGGCGCACCGGCCGTGGTGCACGGCGACTACCGCCTGGACAACGTGCTCGTCGGCGACGACGACACCGTACGGGCCGTGCTGGACTGGGAGATGTCCACGCTCGGCGACCCGCTGGCCGACCTGGGCCTGCTGATGATGTACAGCAGCCTCACGGCGGTGCCGGGCTCGCCGGTGAGCACCACCCGCGACGCCCCCGGCCACCCCTCCCCCGCCGAGATCGCCCGGCGCTACGCGGACCGCTCCGGCCGGGACATCGGCGCGCTGCCCTGGTACACGGCCTTCGCCTACTTCAAGCTGGCCGTCATCCTGGAGGGCATCCACTACCGCTACACCCTCGGGCAGACCGTCGGTACGGGCTTCGACCGCATCGGCGAGCTCGTCCCGCAGTTCATCGAGGGCGGACTGACCACCCTGCGTACGGGCTGAGGAGGCCACGTGGACTTCGCGTTCGACGCGCGCACCGAGGAGCTGCGCGAGAGACTGCTGGCCTTCATGGAGGAGTGCGTGTACCCGGCGGAGGCCACCGCCGCGGCCCAGCGGGCCGCGCTCGCCTCGCCCTGGGACGTGCCGCCGGTGGTCGAGGAACTCAAGGCCGAGGCCCGCCGCCGCGGGCTGTGGAACCTCTTCTTCACAAACGAACACAGCTTCACAAACGGTCACAGCTTCACCGACGAACACGGCGCGCCCGATGAGCAGTACGGCGCCGGGCTGACCAACCTGCAGTACGCGCCGCTCGCCGAGATCACCGGCCGCAGCCCCCAGCTGGCCCCCACCGCCGTGAACTGCGCGGCGCCCGACACCGGGAACATGGAACTGCTCGCCCAGTTCGGCACCCCCGAACAGCGCGAACGGTGGCTGCTGCCGCTGCTGGCCGGCGAGATGCGCTCGGCGTTCGCCATGACCGAGCCGGACGTCGCCTCCTCCGACGCGACGAACATCGCCACCCGCATCGAGCGCGACGGCGACGCGTACGTCATCACCGGCCGCAAGTGGTACATCTCCGGCGCCCTGCACCCCGATTGCCGCATCCTGATCGTCATGGGCGTGACGGACCCCGGCGCCGCGGACGTGCGCCGCAGGCAGTCGATGGTCCTGGTGCCGCGCGACACCCCGGGCGTGGAGGTGCGGCGCGCGATGCACGTCTACGGCTACGAGGACCACTACCACGGGGGCCACGCCGAGGTGGTCCTGGACCGCGTACGGGTACCGGTGGCCAACCTCGTGGGCGAGGAGGGCGGGGGCTTCGCCATCGCCCAGGCCCGGCTCGGGCCGGGCCGCATCCACCACTGCATGCGCCTGATCGGCATGGCCGAGCGGGCCATGGAGCTGATGTGCCGGCGCGCGGTGGAGCGCACCGCCTTCGGCGGGCCGCTGGCGGACCAGGGCGTGGTGCAGCAGTGGATCGCCGACGCGCGGGTGGCGATCGAGCAGCTGCGCCTGCTGGTGCTGAAGACCGCATGGCTGATGGACACCGTCGGCAACCGCGGGGCGCACACCGAGATCCAGGCCATCAAGATCGCCACGCCGCGGACGGTGGCGGACATCGTCGACCGGGCCGTGCAGCTGCACGGCGCGGGCGGGGTGGGGCAGGACTTCCCGCTGGCGGAACTGTGGGCCGCCGCCCGGACGCTGCGCCTGGCGGACGGGCCCGACGAGGTCCACCAGCGGTCGCTGGCCCGCCGGGAGCTGGCCCGCTACCGGCCCCGGCGGCCCTGACCCCTCACGGGCGCAGGGCGCGCATCAGCAGATCCGCCAGGTGGTCGGCCACCTGGCGGGGGGTCAGCGCCCCGTCCGGCCGGTACCAGCTGCCCAGGTGGTGGACGGAGCCGAAGTGGTAGTCCACCACCAGGTCGGCGGGCGTGGCCCGGCTGAAGACCCCGGTGCGCTGACCCTCCTCCACCAGGGCCCGGAACCGCTCGTGGTAGCGGCGGCGCTCGGCGCGCACCTGCTTGAGCTTCTCGGGCGAGAGGTGGTGCATGGAGCGGAAGAAGATCTTCGTGTCGTCGAGGTTCTCTATCGTGGTCACCACGACGTCGGCCGCCGCCTCGCGCAGCCGCCGCTCGACGGGCGCGTCGGCGCCCGCGAACCCGTCGAGCCGCTCCTGCTGCAGGCGCAGGACGCGCCCGTAGACCTCGTGCAGCAGGTCGTCCTTGGAGCCGAAGTAGTGGTACAGGGCGCCCTTGGTGACGCCCGCGGCCTCCACGATCTCCTGCACGGACGTGCGGTCGTAACCGCGCTCGGCGAAGAGGCGGGTGGCGGCGGCCAGCAGGCGCTGGGGCACCGGTCTGCCGTCGTTCTCCGTCGCTCCGGCCGTCGCCGTTCTGCTGCTCATCCGCCGCCACCTGCCTTCCGTCCGCGGGGCGGCCGCGCCGGGTGCGCGGCTCACGCTCAGGATCTTGCCACTGCGACCGGCGGTCGCGCCGGGGCTTCGGCCGCATCCGTTCAACTGCCCGTAGCACAAGGGCTCGTACCGCTGCTCACCAATGGGTGAAGGGCCGCCGGAACGGCTGGACACCCCCTCTTGACGGCAGGACGATGCGCCCCGAACGAGCGGCGACTTGGGGGACGGGATGTCGGACATAGGCGTGCGGCCGTACTGGGAGCTGACCTTCGACGCCGAGGGCCGTTGCGACCCCGGCGAACGGGACGCCCTGCTCGGGGGCGTCGCGCAGAACGGGCTCAGCGATCTGGTGGTCTTCTCGCACGGGTGGAACAACACCCGCGCCTCGGCCACCGCCCTCTACCGCCGCTTCTTCGCCCCCTTCCCCACCCTCCTCGCCGGTGCCGCGCACCCCGGCGGCCTCGGCTACACGGGTGTGATCTGGCCGTCCATGCGCTTCACCGACGAGCCGGTCCCCGACTTCCCGGCACCGCCGGCGACCGCGCCGCAGGCCGCGTGGCCCGTGCTGGAGCCGGCCACGCTGCAGGCGCTGGCGCGGGTGTTCCCCGGCAGCGAGGCACTGCTGGACCGGCTGGCGGAGCTGCTGGAGCGGCGCCCGGACGACCCGGTGCGGCTGGCGGAGTTCGTGGGGCTCGCGCACCGGCTGACGACCGCCGGCCGGCAGGGCGCCGCGGACGGCGGCGCGGGCTCCGCGGCCTGGTCCTACGACCTGGAGGAGGGCGCGGGCGAGCCGGCGGAGCCCATGATGTTCGCCGGCGACCCCGAGCGGGTGTGCGCGGCCTTCGCCGAGGCCCTCGCGCTCGCGGGCGTGGCGCGCACCGACCTGTTCGGTGCGGTGCGGCGGCTGTGGGCCGGGGCGCTGGAGCTGCTGCGGCAGGCGGCGTACTGGGAGATGAAGCGCCGGGCGGGCGTCGTCGGGCAGGCGGGCCTGGGCCCGGCGCTGGGGGCGCTGGCGACGCGCTGCCCCGGCGTGCGGGTGCACCTGGTGGGGCACAGCTTCGGGGCACGGCTCGTGGCGTTCGCGTTGCGCGGGCTGCCGGAGGGCGCGCGGTGCGTGGGCTCCCTCACGCTCCTCCAAGGCGCCTTCTCGCACTACGCGTTCGCCTCGCGGCTGCCGTTCGACTCGGGCAAGGCAGGCGCGCTCAAGGAGCTGCAGGCGCGCGTGGACGGCCCGGTGGTGTGCTGCCATTCGCGCCTGGACACGGCGCTGGGCGTGCTCTACCCGCTGGCCTCGCTCATCTCCGGCGACGCCGACTCCGTACGCCCGGAGACCCTGCTGGGCGTGGACGCGGCCCGCTGGGGCGCGATGGGCCACGACGGCGTGCAGGCCGTGGCCGGAACGGCCCACATGTCCCTGGCCGAGGCCCTGGCCGGGCCGCTGCCGGCCACGGGCTGCGTGAACGTCGACGCCGCCGCGGTCGTACGGCTCGGGGGCCCGCCCTCGGGCGCGCACAGCGACATCTGCCACGCCGAACTGGCCCGCCTGGCCCTTCTGGCGGGGCGCGTGATGCGCTGACAACGGGCGCGAAGCGGCCGTCTTCGCGGCGGGGCCACATCGAGGGGCGCTGCCGGGGTAGCAGAGCCTGCAGCCGGGCGGGCCCGCGGGGCCGGCCCGGTTCCCCGAAGGGATCCGATCGGCGACGAGTTACGTCCCTTCCATGTCGATCCGAGTCCGCGCCGCCGGAGGTGGGATGCAGTGGCAGGTTTCAGAGCACTGGCACGAGAGGTGCGCAATCCGCGGAACAGCATCGCCCTGCGCAGGACGTCCCTGCGCAAGTGCCTGGAGCGGTTCGCCCCGTACGGGCACCGGGCGACCTGGCGCCATCTGTGCGCCCGTGCCGGCATCGCCCCGGACGACCGCGCCCCCGACCCCGCCCGGCTGATCGCGGCCCTGGCGGAGCTGGAGGAGGCGCGGGAGGTCTGGCTGGCGTACGAGGTGGAGTTCGCCGGCCGGCGCCGCCGTGAGAAGCACGAGGGAATCCGCCAGCCCAGCGCGGTGGACGACTGGCACCGCAACACCTGGGGCGGGTGCGACATCGTGCCCTGCGCCTCGCCCGACGTCACCCCGGACGCCCGCCTGGCGGACGTCCTGCGCAGGGTCATAGCCGCAATGGAGTCCGCACCGGGGCGCTCCTGCCCGGTCTGCGCGCAGGAGCGCATCGAGTGGCGCACCGACCTGGAGCGCTACCCCCTCGAAGGTCCCGTCTGCACGGACTGCGGCATCGTGGTGCCGACGTCCGTGCTCACACCCGCGGCACTGTCGGCGACCCGCAGGTTCGCCCTGGCCGAGCAGTACGCGGCGGTATGAGCGCGCTCCCCGGACCGCCGGGGAGCGCAGGAACCACCGGGCCGGCGGAGCGGGGCCGCCGGCGCATCAGGTGAGCAGCGAGCCGCTGCCGCCCAGCGTGCCGAAGCGGTCGTCGGGGTTGGACAGCGCGCACGCGTCCAGCGACAGGCAGCCGCAGCCGATGCAGTTGTCGAGGTGGTCGCGCAACTTGGTCAGCTGGGCGATGCGTTGCTCCAGCTCGGTCCGCCACTCCTCCGACAGCCGGGCCCAGTCGGCCCGGTTGGGGGTGCGGCCGTCGGGCAGGGTCGCCAGGGCCTCGGCGATGGTGGCCAGCGGGATGCCCACGCGCTGGGAGGCGCGGATGAAGGCCACCCGGCGCAGCGCGTCCCTGGTGTAGCGGCGCTGGTTGCCGGCGGTGCGCCGGCTGGTGATGAGCTTCTTGGACTCGTAGAAGTGCAGGGCGGAGACCGCGACGCCGCTGCGTGCGGAGAGCTGCCCCACCGTGAGCTCGTGGATCTGTCGGGATATCTGCGGCACGTGCCCGACTGTATGTCAGGTGCGGCAGCCGACCATGCGCAGGACCAGGTCCGCGTACAGGTCGCCGACCTCGGCCGGGGTGCGCCTGCCGTCGGTGGTGAACCAGCGGGCGACGTCGACGCACAGGGAGAGCACGGCGAGCGTGGTGCCGCGCACGTCGGGGACGTCGAAGTCGCCCGCCGCGACGCCGTCCTCGATGATGGTGCGCACGACGGCGTCGGTCTCCCGGCGCAGGGCGAGGATCTCGGCATGGTGCTGCTCGCCGAGCGCGCCGAGCTCGTACTGCACGACGCGGGCGGTGGTGTGGTGCTCGGCGTGCCAGCGCACGAAGCGGCGCACGGCCTCGGCCAGGCGCTCGGCGGGGGTGCCGGGGGTGTCGTGGGCGCGGCGCAGGACGTCGAGGGCGAGGCGGTGCCCGACGCTGCTGATGCGGTAGAGGAGTTCTTCCTTGGTGCGGTAGTGGATGTAGAGCGCGGCGGGGCTCATGCCGGCCCGGCCGGCGATGTCGCGGGTGGTGGTGGCGTGGTAGCCGCGCTCGGCGAACGACTGCACGGCGGCGGTGAGCAGCCGGCGGGCCGCGTCCGGCGTGACGTCGGCCCATTCCCCGGTCGGTCGTGCCTGCGCGCCCATGGCGGTGCCCCCTCCTCGGCGACGAGACGTCCGGCCACCATACCCGCCCCTGAGCGCTCGCTCAGGGGCGGGCCCGGCGGCCGGGCGGCATGCCGGGGGGCCGCGGCGGGCAGCATGCCCCCATGACCACCGGGCGCACCCTCGCGGGGGCGGCCACGGCGCTGACCGCCACGGTGGCGGTCCACATCGCGCTCGTCGCCTTCGGCAACATCACCGACTTCGGCACCAACCAGGAATTCGTCCGGCACGTGCTGGCCATGGACACCACCTTCGAGGATCCCGATCTGATGTGGCGGGCGATCACCGACCGCACGCTGCAGGACGCCGCCTACGTGGCCGTCATCGTCTGGGAGACGGTGGCGGCGCTGGTCCTGCTGGCGGCCACGGCGCTGTGGCTGCGGGCCCTGGCGCACCGGTCCGGCTACGGTCCGGCGCGGCGGCTGACCACCGTGGGGCTGGTGATGCTCCTGCTGCTGTTCGGGCTGGGATTCCTCGCCATAGGCGGGGAGTGGTTCGCGATGTGGCAGTCGACGAAGTGGAACGGACTGCAGGCCGCCACCCGCAACGTCCTCCTCGCGGGCCTGACCCTGCTGCTGATCCAGCTGCCCTCGCCGCAGTGGCACGGCCGGGACATCCATTGACGTGCCCGCCCACTAATCCTACGGTCGTCCATAGGAATCCGTCGGCAGTGGGAGCACGCGATGAGCGGTACCGACAACGAGCAGGCCCGGAAGACCGCGGAGGCGCTGTCCTACCTCCCGGGCTTCGGCAACGAGCACAGCAGCGAGGCGGTTCCCGGCGCCCTGCCGCACGGCCGCAACTCGCCGCAGCGGGCGCCGCTGGGGCTGTACGCCGAGCAGCTGAGCGGCAGCGCCTTCACCGAGCCCCGCCGGCACAACCGCCGCTCCTGGCTGTACCGGATCCGCCCCTCCGCCGTCCACCCGCCCTTCACCCGCGTCGCGAACGGCGCGCTGCGCGGGGCGCCCTTCACCGAGACCGTGCCCGACCCCAACCGGCTGCGCTGGGATCCGCTGCCCGAGCCCGCCGAGGGCACCGACTTCCTCGCCGGCCTGTGGACCCTGGGCGGCAACGGCGACGCGACCCAGCGCACGGGCATGGCCGTCCACCTCTACGCCGCCAACGCCTCCATGCACGACCGCGTCTTCAGTGACGCCGACGGCGAGCTGCTCGTCGTCCCCCAGCAGGGCGCCCTGCTGCTGCGCACGGAGTTCGGCCTGCTGCGGGCGGAGCCGGGACACGTGGCACTGATCCCGCGCGGCGTGCGCTTCCGGGTCGAACTGCTCGACGCCACCGCCCGCGGGTACGTCTGCGAGAACTACGGCCAGCCCTTCGTCCTGCCCGACCTCGGCCCGATCGGCGCCAACGGCCTGGCCAACGCCCGCGACTTCCTGGCCCCGGTGGCCGCCTACGAGGACGCCCCGGGCCCGGTCGAGGTCGTCAACAAGTTCTGCGGCAACCTCTGGAGCGCCACCTACGACCACTCCCCGCTGGACGTCGTCGCCTGGCACGGCAACCATGTGCCCTACGTCTACGACCTGCGCCGCTTCAACGTCATCGGCAGCATCAGCTACGACCACCCGGACCCGTCGATCTTCACGGTGCTCACCTCGCCCTCCGACACCCCGGGCCTGGCCGGCGTCGACTTCGTGGTCTTCGCGCCGCGCTGGCTCGTGGGCGAGGACACCTTCCGGCCGCCGTACTTCCACCGCAACGTGATGAGCGAGTACATGGGCCTGATCGAGGGCGCGTACGACGCCAAGAGCGCCGGCAAGGGCGGCTTCGTGCCCGGCGGCGGCTCCCTGCACAACATGATGTCGGCGCACGGCCCCGACCGGGCGACCTTCGACAAGGCGAGCGCCGCCGAGCTGGTGCCCCAGAAGATCGACGACGGCCTGGCCTTCATGTTCGAGACCCGCTGGCCGGTGACCCTCACCGAGCAGGCGGCGGGCGCCGACCACCTGCAGCGGGGCTACGACGGGGTGTGGCAGGGTCTGGAGCGCCACTTCCGCCACCCGTAGACCCGCCCTCCTGCCTGTCGGAGCCGCCGTGACCCTCTTCGCCCCCGACTCCCTCGCCCTCAACCGCAAGCTGCCCCTGTGGTACCAGGTCTCGCAGTCGCTGCGCGCCTCCATACTCGGCCGGCGCCCGGAGGACCCGCTGCGCCTGCCCACCGAGGACGCCCTGGCCGAGCACTACGGCGTGAGCGTGCTGACCATGCGGCAGGCGCTGAAGGAGCTGGAGGCGGAGGGGCTCATCAGCCGGCACCGCCGGCGCGGCACGTTCATCGAGCCCAGCGCCCGGCGCGGCGCGCCGGTACGGCTGCTGGGCTCGGTGGACACCATCGTCGCCCAGCAGTCCGGCGAGCGCACCGACCTGCTCGACCATGGCCCGGTGCCCGTCCCGCCCGACCTGGCCGAGCACTTCCCGGACCTCACCGAGGCGGTGGCCTACCGGCGGCTGCGCCGCGACGGGGCCAGTGGCGAGCCGACGAACTGGGCGGAGAACGTGGTGCGCCCCGACCTCGCCCGCCGCATCGACGTCGCCGACCTCGTCCGCTGGCCGATGACCAAGGTGCTGCGCGACGCCGTGGGCGTGACGATCAGCCGTATCACCGACACCGTGGAGGCACGGCTGGCGGACCCGGAGACGGCCCGCCTGCTCCAGGTGCCGCTGCTCAGCCCGATCCTGCACTACACCGGGATCACCTACGACGACGCGGGCCGCGTCGTCGACGTCGCGCGCATCCGCTATCGCGGCGACCGCTTCTCCTTCACCGTCACCCTCGAAGCCCACTGACCGGCCGGGATGCCGGGGCCGGGCGGCCCGCCCCCGGGGAAAGGGGCGGGCCGTACGGGAGCAGGACGCCGGGGGTGCGGGTCAGGCGTGGGAGCCGCTGCGGCTGCCGAAGAGCGTGCGGCGCAGCCGCCGCAGCGGGGCGAGCAGGGAGACCTTGGCCGTACGGCTCTGGCTGCTGCGCTCCTGGCCGCCACGGGCCTGGTCACGGGAGGTGATCTCCCGCATCAGCACCGTGGCGCCCTCGACGTCGCGCTGCGGCAGGGCGGGCCCGGACAGCACCGCGAGGTGGCGCTCCAGCCGTGCACTGGACGCACTGCTCCCGTAACTGATGGCAGGCACACGCGCCCTGCTGCGCATAGCTATCTGATCCATGAGACTCCCCACCCGTACGAGGCACCCGGCCCAGGCAGGGTAACCCTATCGCCCCATCGCGTCACCCGCGCATTCGCGGGGCCGATTCACCACCCCGTCAAGGGCGTTGACAGGGCTGACGTGAACCTGCCGTTACCGAGCGGTTGTTGCCCGGGACAATACGCCACGGAAGGGGGGACAATCACGCTACATTCCGATAGATTCACCCTAAATCACTCTCAGTGCCGACGGTGGGCCGGCTGGGCGCCCGGGACGGCCGCCGAGGAGAAGACCGGAAGGTAGCCGCGGGACTGGCCGGAGGCGGTGGGGTGGTAGGACTCGTCCACCGGGAGCGTGACGCTGTTCAGCCACGCGCTGCCGGAGCACAGCTCGTGTCCGGCGAAAGTCGTATTGACGTCACCGAAGCGGAATCCGTGGTCCGCGGCGCGCTTGGCGGTGACGGCGTTGATGAGATCGGCGGCGGCGTTGATCGCCTTTCTCTTGGTGTCGCTCAGCCCCACGCAGGTGCCGCCGGTCCGGTAGAAGCGGGGGTAGCCGAGCACGACCACCTGGGCGCGGGGGGCTCGGGAGCTGATGGCCGAGTAGACGCTGTCGAGCTTGGCGGGCAGCTCGTTCTGGATGAAGGAGCGCGCCTTGGCGATGCGGTCCAGGCACGGGCCGTCGCCGTTGAAGACACAGGTGGACATGGTGTCGGCGAAGCCGGCGTCGTTGCCGCCGATGCTGATGCTCACCAGCCCGGTGGCGCTGGAGAGCGAGGAGAGCTGTTCGTCGAGCACATCACCCGTACGGGCCCCCGAACAGGCGGCGAAGGAGAAGCGCGCGGGGGCGTGCGCGGCCGCCCACAGGGCGGGGTACGCTCTCGCGCTTCTCTTGCAGTCGCCGCTCGCCGAGTCGTAGCCGCCCGCCCCCAGGCCGGCGGAATAGGAGTCACCGAGGGCCGCGTAGGCGGGGGTTGAGGTCTGTTCGGCGGCCTGCGCCGTGGCGGCGCCGCCGGCGGTGAGGGTGACGGTGAGGGCCAGCGCGGAGAGCGCGCCGGCGAGGCGGATCAGTTTCATGGAACCTCCCTAGCAGGGGTCATCGCCCTCACCGTGGTAGCAGCGCCCCGGTGTCGCTGGAAGTGTCCATGACAATTTTTGTATCGGACGACACCCGTCGATCGATCAACCAAACGAATTTGCTCACAAAACGGCCGGACTGACTGAGCGTCAGATGGGCATACTGTTCATTCGACGGACATCTTCCGGTTGTGGTGGCACGCCGCCGGAGCCGTTCGGCAACACCCGTTCGCACAGCCTTCACATCTTGACGGGCCTTTGTCCGCTGCGCGACATTGAAGCCCGGCATCCGGCGCTTCGGGGGGCAAAGTCGCCAATGCAGAGCTTCACTGATCTCACCGGTCTGGACGACTCGACGGAGCCGGGTGGTGCGCGCCCGGGGCCCGGCCGCTGCCGGAGGATGCCGGCCGCGGACTCGCTGCCGGTCACCGCGGGCGCGGCGGCGGTGGTCGCCGCGGTGGGCGGGGCCCTCGCCCTCGCGGACATCGCCTCTCCGCTGCGGGCGCCGTTCACCCTGTTCTATCTGATCGTGGCGCCGGCGTGCGCCGTGGCGGCGCTGCTGGACGGGCTGGACCCGCTGAGCCGGGCCGTGGTGGCCACGGGCGGGGCCCTGGCGGCCGACCTGCTGGTGGCCCAGGTGATGCTCGCCCTGCACGCCTGGTCGGTGCGCGGCGGTGTGGCCGCGGTGGCGGGCATGAGCCTGCTGCTCTTCCTGCTGGCACAGGCGCGGCGCCATCGGGGGCGCGCCTCGAGAAGTCGGGCGTCGTGACCGTGGACATCAGCGTGTACCGGCCCGGCGAGCTCACCGCGGCCGACCGGGCGGCGTGGTCGGCCCTGCAGGCCAGGGCCGTGGAGGACGGCTCGCCGCAGCTCGCGAATCCTTTCCTCGCGCCGGAGTTCGCCCTGGCCGTGGGGCGCTGCCGGCGCGGGGCGCGGATAGCGGTCGTGCGGGAGGACGGCGAGGCGGTGGCCTTCTTCCCCTTCCAGCGCACCTCGATGGGGGTGGGCCAGGCGATCGGGCTGGGCGTCTCGGACGCCCAGGGCCTGGTGCACCGGCCGGGCTTCCAGTGGGACACCCGCGAGCTGCTCGCGGCCTGCGGGCTCTCCCTGTGGGAGTTCGACCACCTGATCGAGGGGCAGAAGCCGTTCGAGGTGACGGCCTCCGGGTCGTACGCCTCGCCCGTGATCGACGTCGACCAGGGCTTCGAGCGGTACCTGGCGGCGCTGCGCAAGCAGTCGCCGAAGTTCACGCGCACCACCTTGGCCAAGGAGCGCCGGCTGGGGCGGGACGTGGGCGAGGTCCGGTACGTGCACGACGAGCGCGATCCGGCGATGCTGCGCGTGCTGACCAACTGGAAGTCGGCACAGTACCGAAGAACGGGGCGCGCGGACCGGTTTGCGCGCCCGTGGATAGCCCATCTCGTCGAGCAGCTCTTCCACACCCGTACGCCGTCCTTCAGCGGGCTGCTGTCGGTGCTCTACGCGGCCGGGCGGCCGGTCGCGGCCCACTTCGGGCTGCGCTCGCCGACGGTGCTGGCCTGCTGGTTCCCGGCGTACGACCCGGACTTCGCCAAGTACTCCCCCGGCCTGGTGCTGCACCTGCGGATGGCCGAGGGGGCGGCGGCCGAGGGGCTGGCGTACCTGGACCTGGGGCGGGGCGACAAGGCGTACAAGGACTCGCTCAAGACCCGTGAGCTCAGCGTCTCGGAGGGCTGGGTGACCCGGCGGCATCCGGTGGCGCTGGGCTACCGGGCGCGGCGGGCGCCGGTGCGGGCGCTGCGCAACACCGTGCAGTCCCGGCCGGAGCTGTTCGAGCACGCCGACCGGCTGCTCAAGCGCGTGGGCCGGATACGGGAGCGCGGCTGACCGGCCGCGGTCAAGCATCCCGGCCGATGCGGCGTCAAGAGCCGGACGGCGGTGGATGGATGCATAGGCGCAAATAACACCAAAGGAGGAGTCTCCAACCCACCTCTTGCCATACTCTCTCAAGCTTCAATACCGTCGTACATCTACCCGCATCGGCCCATCATGTATCTCAGCGGCTCCGGGGAGGGCTTGACAGCGTCGCGATGGTGTCCGGCGCGGGGCGCGGCAGGGGGTGCCGCGCTCGGCCGTCCAGTGGAGAGCCGAGTCGCGCGCCGCGCGGCACGATGTATTTGCCAACTCGCCCTGCCCGTACGGTGATTCCTACCGTCCGGGAAAGGACGAGTACCCCCTTTTCGAACCGGCACACGATCGGACCGCTGGGGCAGGCGGTCCACCGGACGAGAGGGAAAAACGAACCATGAGTGCGTTCCTGCGCCCGGCGGCCAGTGAAGAGGATCCCGAGACATCCGGTCGCTACCGTCCGGTGACCTCTCACTTCGCGATAGCGCCACCGGTGAGCGTGGTCATTCCCGCCATGAACGAGGCGGAGAATCTCCCGTACGTGTTCAAGACTCTGCCCGACTGGATCCACGAGGTGGTTCTGGTCGACGGCAACTCCACCGACGACACCGTCCGGGTCGCCCGGGACCTCTACCCGCAGGTCAAGGTCGTCGAGCAGCTCGGCAAGGGCAAGGGCGACGCCCTGATCACGGGCTTCGCCGCCTGCACCGGCGAGATCATCGTCATGGTCGACGCCGACGGCTCCGCCGACGGCGGCGAGATCGTCAGCTATGTCTCCGCGCTGGTCGGCGGTGCGGACTTCGCCAAGGGCTCCCGCTTCGCCAACGGCGGCGGCACCGACGACATGACGCTGATCCGCAAGCTGGGCAACCGGATCCTCACATCCCTGGTCAACCACAAGTTCGGCGCCCGCTACACCGACCTGTGCTACGGCTACAACGCCTTCTGGAAGCGCTGCCTGGACGAGATCGCCCTGGACTGCGCCGGCTTCGAGGTCGAGACCCTGATGAACATCAGAGTGGTCAAGGCCGGCCTGCGGGTCCAGGAGATTCCCAGCCACGAGTTCGTGCGCATACACGGCACGAGCAATCTGCGTGCCGTGCGCGACGGGCTGCGCGTGCTCAAGGTCATTCTCAACGAGCGGGGCACGCCCCGCGCCTCGCGCCGCCGCCGCACCCTGGCCATCGCACCGGCCGCGGGCCGAGGGGACGTCTCTTGAGCAGCGCGCCCCACGCAACGGGCCGGGCCGGTGCGCCGAGCGTGTCGGTGGTCATCTGTGTCTACACCGAGGACCGCTGGGACGACATCCTCGCCGCGGTGGCCTCGGTGCACGACCAGTCCTACCCGGCCCTGGAGACGCTCCTGGTGGTCGACCACAACCCCGCGCTGCTGCGCCGGCTCGCCAAGGCGTACGGCGACGACGGTGCGGGGGCCGGTCTGCCGCCGGTGCGGGTGCTGGCCAACACCGGCCCCCGCGGCCTGTCGGCCGGCCGCAACACGGGCACGGCGGCGGCCGGCGGCGAGGTCGTCGCCTTCCTGGACGACGACGCGGTGGCCGAGCGGGACTGGCTGCTGCACTTCGCGGCCGCCTACGCCGATCCGCGGGTGATGGCGGTGGGCGGCCGGACGGAGCCCGTGTGGTCCTCCCGGCGCCGGCCGGCCTGGTTCCCGGAGGAGTTCGACTGGGTGGTGGGCTGCACCTACCGCGGCCTGCCGCCCGGCAAGGTGGTGGTGCGCAACGTCCTGGGCGGCAACGCCTCCTTCCGCCGCGCCGCGCTGCGGGCCGTCGGCGGCTTCGCCGGCGGCATCGGCCGGGACGGCCACCGGCTGCCGCTGGGCGGCGAGGAGACGGAGCTGTGCATCCGCCTGACCCGGGCCATGCCGCAGGCCCTGCTGCTCATCGACGACCGGGCGGTGATCCACCACCGGGTGCCGCCCGGCCGCGAGCGCTTCGCCTACTTCCGTACCCGGGCGTACGCGGAGGGCCTGTCCAAGGCCCTGGTGGCGCGCAGCGTGGGCACGGAGCGGGGGCTGGCGAGCGAGCGCCGCTACACCCTGCGGGTGCTGCCCGCCGGGGTGGCGCGCGGGCTGCGGGACGCCGTGCTCGGCCGCCCCGGCGGGGCCGGCCGGGCCGGGGCGATCGTGGCCGGCGTCCTCGCGGCGACCGGCGGCTACGCGCTGGGCAGTCTGCGGGCGCGCGCCGCCGGCGCGCGCTTCGCGGTGGCGGCGCCGCAGCCGGCGGTGGAGCGGGCGCCCGCGGCGCCCGCTCCGTACGAGGGGGCGGGCGCATGAGCGGCGGTCCGGTGCCGATCCTGATGTACCACGCGGTGGCGCAGGCCCCCGCCCGGGCGGCGTACGGGCTGTCGGTCGCCCCGGCCGCGTTCGCGGAGCAGATGCGGCTGCTGGCCGGGCACGGGTTCACCCCCGTGACGGCCGGGCAGCTGGCCGCGGCGTGGCGCGGGGGCGACCGGCTGCCCCCCAAACCGGTGCTGATCACCTTCGACGACGGCTACGAGGGCGTGCACCGCTACGCCCTGCCCGTCCTCGTCGAACACGGCTTCAGCGCCACCTTGTTCGCCTCCACCGGCTGGCTGCGGGGGGCGCACGACGCCGGGGGCGCCCTGGATCTGATGCTCAGCTGGGACCAGCTGCGCGAGCTGGCCGCGGCCGGGTTCGAGATCGGGGGCCACAGCCACACCCACCCCCAGCTCGACCAGCTGGGGGACGAGCGGCTGTGGTTCGAGGTGGGGCACTGCCGTGACCTGCTGGCAGAGGAACTGGGTCACCCACCCGTGTCCTTCGCCTATCCCTACGGCTACTCCAGCCGCCGGGTGCGCGATACGGTGCGCGCGGCCGGGTTCACGGTGTCCCTGGCCGTGGGCAATGCGCTGGCCGCGCGCCGCCAGGGGCCGTACGCCCTGGAGCGGGTGACGGTGCGGCGCTCCACGGGCATCGAGGAGTTCGAACGGCTCGTCGAGGGACGGGACATCGGCCGGATCTTCGCCCGGGACCGGGTGCTGACCAAGGGATACGCCGTCGTCCGCCGGAGCCGGAGCCTCATCGCACACGGCCTCCTCGCCCGCGGCCTCCCCGGCACCAGTCCCCTCAGAAACAGCGGCACGAGGAAAGCGATCGAAGCCCGTGTCTGACACGACCGCCCCGACCGAGGAACGAGCCGAGGACGCAAGCGTGGAGCCGATGCCCCGCCGGCGACTACCCGGGCGGGGCATCGGCAGTCCGCTGTTCCGCAACGCCTTCGCGCTGATGCTCAACACCGGCATCAGCGCCGTCCTCGGCCTGGGCTTCTGGCTGATGGCCGCCCACTACTACAGCGAGACGTCGGTCGGCCAGGGCTCGGCGGCGATCGCCGCGATGAAACTCCTGGCCGGCCTGACGGCCGTCACCCTCACCGGGGCACTGGCCCGCTTCATCCCCGTCGCCGGCCGCACGACGGGCTCGCTGGTCCTGCGGACGTACGCGGGCAGTTCGGTGATCGTCGCGGTCGCCGCCGGCGTCTTCCTGCTCACCCTCGACCTGTGGGGCCCCTCCTACCGCTTCCTGCACGGGCTGCTGCCGGGAGTGGGCTTCGTGGTCGCCGTGGTGGCCTGGTCGCTGCTGACCCTGCAGGACGGCGTGCTCACCGGGCTGCGCAGCGCCTTGTGGGTGCCGGTGGGCAACACCGTCTTCTCCGCGGTGAAACTGGCGCTGCTGGTGGGGCTGGCGGCGGCCCTGCCGGCGTCCGGGGTGTTCGTCTCCTGGGTGGTCTCGATCGCGGCATCGGTGCTGCCGCTGGGCTGGCTCGTCTTCCGCCGGCTGGTGCCGGCGCACGTCAGAGCCACCGAGGGCCGGGGGCAGCCGGCCTCGTACCGGGAGATCGGCCGCTTCCTCGCCGGGGACTACACCGGATCACTGTTCTCGCTCGCCGTGGTCTACCTGGTGCCGGTGATCGTCGCGGCACAGGTGGACTCGGCGGACAACGCCTACTTCTACATCACCTCCACCATCGGCGGCACGGTCAACCTGCTCGCCATCAACATGGGCGCCTCCCTGACCGTCGAGGGCTCGCACGACCCGGCCCGCCTGGCCGACAACTGCCGGGCCGCACTGCGCCGCATGGCCAAGATCATGGTGCCGGTGTGCGTGCTGATGTTCGCCCTCGCGCCGTACATCCTCCACGTCTTCGGCCGCGGGTACGCCGAGGCCGCCACGCCCCTGCTGCGCTGGTTCGCCGTGGGCGCGGCGCTGCGGGTGGTGATGGAGGTCTACTTCGCGGTGCTGCGCGCGCAGAGCCGCACGGCCGGGCTCGCCTATCTGCAGGGGCTGCTGTGCGTGCTGGTCCTGGGGCTGACGCTGGTGCTGCTCCCCCGCATGGGGCTCACGGGCGCCGGCGTCGCCGAGATCTGCAGCCTGACGGTGATCACGGCCATCGCGGCGGTACGGCTGCGCACCGTGCTGAAGGCGTCGCCGGCCGGCTCCTCCACCGCCGCACCGGTGCCGGCACCGCCCGACGGGGACCTGGCCGACCTCCCCGTCCGCGGCGAGAGCGACCCCGGGGACGAGGGAGCCGGCGAGGGCGGCCGGGGACGGCTGACCGGCGCCCGCCGCGTGCTGCGCTCCGCGCTGGACGCGGACACCCTGCCGCTCGGCGTCCGCCTGGACATGGACCACCCCGAGCGCCGCCCCGACGTACGCCCGGTGGGCGCACCGCCCAAGGCGCCGGCCCCGCCTCCCGCGCCCGGCGCGATGCGCCGCCTGCGGACCCCCGGGGCCGCCGTATGGGGGCTGCTCGCGGTGGCGCTGGCGCTGTACTGGCTGCCGCTGACGGCCTTCGGCCACATCGACCTGGACGGCATGGGCGGCTTCGGGCTGGTGTCCGTGCTGCCGGTGGCCACCCTCCTGGGCGCGGGGCTGCTGATCGCCGCCTTCGCCTGCGCCCTGTGCCTGACCCGACCGCACCGGTGGCTGCTGGCGGCGGTGCTGGTGGCGACGGTGATCTGCCTGCATGCGGTGCCGGCCGTGCTGGAGGAGCAGCCGCGCTTCGCCACGGCCTGGCAGCACCTGGGCTTTTTGGACTTCATCGACCGCACGGGGGTGGCCGCCCCCGACCTCGACGCCCGGTGGAGCTGGCCGGGCTTCTTCGCGCTGGCCGCCTTCGCCGCGCGGGCCTGCGGCGTGAGCGACCTGGGCGAGGTGCTGCGCTGGTGGCCGCTCGCCGTGCAGCTGCTCTACCTGGCCCCGCTGGTGCTGCTGGTGCGCACGGTGCGGGCGGACTGGCGGGCGAAGTGGACGGCCCTGTGGCTGTTCGTCCTGTGCGGCTGGGTCGGGCAGGACTACTTCTCCCCGCAGTCCCTGAACTACTTCTTCTACCTGCTCTTCGTCGCCGTGCTGGTGGTGTGGTTCCGCTGGCCCGGGCAGCTGCGGGGCAAGCGCCTGCCCGGGGAGCAGGAGGTCTCCCCGGCCGGGCGCGGCACCTCGGTGGCGCTGCTGGCCCTGGTGATCGCCCTGTTCGCCGCGTCGGTCGCCAGCCACCAGCTCACCCCCTTCGTGATGCTCGGCGTGCTCACCGCGCTGGTGCTGGCCCGCCGGCTCACGCCGGCCGGACTGCCGCTGCTGTGCACGGTGCTGCTGGCGGTGTGGGTGGGATTCCTGGCCGAGCCGTACTGGTCCGGGCACTTCGACGACCTCTTCGGCGGGCTGGGGTCGCTCGGCGGCAACGTCTCCGCCTCCGTCTCGGGCCGCATCCAGGGCGGCAGCGCCACGCACAAGGCGGTGCTCTACGTCCGGGTGGCCCTCGCGGCCGGGGTACTGGCCTGCGCCGCGCTCGGCTGGTGGCGCCGGCGCCGCGCGGGCCTGGCCGACGTCGTGCTGCCGGTGCTGGCCGCCGTGCCCTTCCTGGCCTTCGGCATGCAGTCCTACGGCGGCGAAGTGGCCCTGCGCGTCTTCCTCTTCGCCCTGCCGGGGGCCTGCGCCCTGGCCGCCCTCGCGCTCTTCCCGCGCCCGGACGCGACGGGCACCCGCCGGTACCGCGGGCCGCTCGCGGCGCTGTTGGCGGGGCTGGTGCTGGTCATGGGGTTCCTGGTGGCCCGCTGGGGCAACGAGCCCTTCGAGCGCGTACGGCCCGGCGAGGTCGCCGCCATGGACTACGTCTACCGGCACGACACGCCGACCGTCCGCCTGCTGTGGCCGAGCAGCAACACCGCCGACGACGTCACGCCCGCCATCCCCTGGGGGGCGCGCGAGATGGAGCGGGTGCTGTACCAGCCGGTGCTCGCCCCCCGCGACCCGGCACGGCCCGGCGACCTCGTGGGCGCCTTGGGCGCGGCCGGCGGCAACGCCTACCTGATCGTCAGCCGCGGGCAGTCGGAGTACCTCGAACTCAGCGCGGGTTACGCCCCCGGCTGGCGGCAGCAGCTGCTGCGGACCCTCGACGGGCGGCCGGAGCTGCGCCGGGTGCTGGCCAACGACGACGCCGTGCTGTACGAGCTGAAGGACAAACCCGCCGGCACCGCCGCCGCCCCGCGACCGGGCCCGCCGGGCCCCCGGGTGACCTGGACACCGGTGTCCGTCGTCGGCGCCCTGGCCGCGCTGGCCCTGCTGGTGCTGCTGACGGCGCGCGAGCTGGTACGGGTGGGCGCCTCGCCCGGCGTACGGCACCTGCGGCTGCTGCAGGGCTCCTTCTGGTTCGCGCTGCCCCTGCTCCTGGTGGTCGCCGGATCCCTGGCGTGGCGCCTGGTGACACTCTCCTGACCGACGGGTACGCCCCGTCAGGGGCGCGGGGCGGTGTCGCTGCCGCCACGTGGGCGCGACACGGCGCCCCGTCTGCGGGCGCGTCGTGGCTTGTCGCGCAGTTCCCCGCGCCCCTTGCGGGGCGCCGTGGGCTGGTGCAGTGCCCCGTCAGGGGCGCGGGGAACTGCGCGATCAGCCACCGACGGCCCGCAGTCGACGCACCGCACCGCGACGAAAATGCACCCGCCTAGAACAGCGACCGGTAGCACAGGGCCGCCACCGCGCTGGGGCCCGGCAGCGGTCCGGCGGGCCGGTGGTGCGGCAGGGTCCGGCCGTCGAGGGCGGCCACGCCCGTGGCCGGGTAGGTCAGCCGCACCCCGCCGGCGCGGTCCCAGGCCGGGTCGCGCTCCAGCGCGCCGAGCCGCTCCATGGAGCTGCCCCGCAGGGCGGGGTGGACGTGCAGCGGCCCGACGGCGCCGAACGCGGTGGTGAGCAGGGTCAGGTCGCACTGCTCGGTGTCCACGTGCAGCAGCACCTCGTCGTCGTCCTCGTAATAGCCGTACGCGGCGAAGGTGGGCACCAGCAGCCGTCCGGTCAGGCCCCGGCCCAGGCCCGTCAGGGCCAGGTGCAGCCGGGCCAGCAGCGGCCCGCCCGCGGCGGGGGTGGCGCGGCGGGCGCGCCGGCCGGCCGGCACGGGTGTGCGCGGCCCGCGGGGCGGTGGCGCCGCCCGGGCCCACTGCTCGCGGCCCTCGGCCGCCAGGCCCCCGGCCAGGGCGTGGCCCCACAGCCCGGGCAGCCGGGCGTGGCCGTGGGCGGCGAAGGAGCCGCGCTCGGCACGGGTGGCCGTGGTGCGCAGCAGCGGGGGCGGGGCGTCCGGCGCGGGGCGCGTGCTCATCTCAGGTCGCGGTGGGGGCGGGCCAGGACACCTCGGGTGTGTAGTGGGCCAGTTCGGCTTCGGGCGCGAGGCTGAGCACGCCGGCGAAGGAGTATCCGCCGGCCAGGGGGACGCGGGCGGCCCCGCCCAGGTGGGCCTCGATGGCCGCTCTGGCCTCCGGCGCCGCCTTCGCGGTCTCGACGACCTCCCGCGGCAGCACGTAGTAGTTGTGCTCCGCATCGACGATGACCAGCGCCTGACTGGTGTGTTCGGGCATGGTGGCCCTTCTTTCGCAGGGTTCGACACTCGGGTCCTGGTGACACCTGTTCGCAGTGTTGCCGCGCGGTGACCGGGGAAACCGTCACAGCCAGCGCACTTCGTAAGGCCGCAGGTCCAGGGCCCGGCCGTCCACGTGGGCGGTGACCGGGACGTTCTGCGTGTTGACGACGAGCACGGCGGAGCCGGCGGCGAGCACCCTGACGCGTGCGCGGTCCTGCTCGGCGACGTCGGGGGTGCGCAGGGGGGTGCCGGGCGGGAAGGCGCGGGCGAAGCGGGTGAGGAGGTCGAGCATGGGCAAGCCGCTTCCGCCGTCGGCCAGTTGGGTGCTGCGCCACAGGCAGCCGGGGCAGTCGGCGCCCTCCTCCTCGGGGTTCCAGTAGAAGGCGCCGGCCACGCCGGAGGCGGCCAGCTGCATCATGGCGCTCGCCTGGACGGCGAGGCGGTGCTCCTCGGTCCACGTCCGGCGGCTGTCGTGTTCGTCGGCGGGTTCGACGTACCACTCGGCCCACCACACCGGCAGCCTGGTCGTGCGCTGCAGCCAGGCGGTGACGTCGGCGAACTTGCGGGTGGCGCCGAACTCGTCGGGGACGGACCTGTTGCCCGTGCGGGTGTAGCTGGCGCCGTCGACGACGACGAAGTCGGCTCCGTCCTTGTGCCTGTCCCAGTACTCCAGGGCGTCGACGGCCCGTTGGTCCACGGCGCCCCAGTCGCCGCTCACCCGTGAGGCATAGGAACCGGTTCCCGGCGCCTCGCTGTCCATGACGACGTAGGGGCCGCCGACGAGGGCTCTCCTGTTGTGTTGCTTGATCTGCTTGTAGACGAGGTTGTACAGCTCGGTGTACCCCTCGTAGTCCCAGCGGTTGCGTGATTCGTCGTAGAAGCCCTTGAACTCGTTCCACACGACGAAGTGCCGTACGTCCGGGTAGCGTTGGGCGATGACGCCGGCGAGGCGGGCGAAGTCCTTGTAGTGGGCGCGGTCGGGGGCCTTCTCCAGGGCCTTCTGCGACCAGTCCGTCCGCTCCCCGCCGCCCTTCATCCAGTCGGGGGCGCAGCACAGGGTGAGCACGGGCGTGGTGCCGGTCCTGCGCATCAGGGCGATCCGGCGGTCGAGGTCGGTGAAGTTGTACTTCCCTGGGCGGGGTTCGGGGTTGTCCACGCCCCAGCCCATGATGTGCTGGTTCTGCGCGAGGGGGGCGGCGCCCAGGGTCCGTTCGGCCGTCTTCACGGCGCCGTCCTGGCCGAGGTCGGCGCTGTACTGGGTGTGGGTGAAGCCCCATCCCACGGTGGCGGCCGCGCCGCCGGGCCTGTCCGGCGGGCCGCCGCCCGACTGCCAGGCCGCGACCGTCGCGGCCACGAGGACCGCGAGGGCGAGCAGCGCCCCGGCGAGCAGTCCGGCCGTGCGCCCCCGGGGCGGCCACGACCACCACCCCCGTACCCGCGACCGTGCCCGGGGCGGCGCGGGCCATCCACGATGACGTCCCATCACGGAAAGGGTAACCGGGGAGGAAACGCAGTGCGGTGGCTTCGGGGCAACGCCGGCGCGGACAGGGCCGGCTCAGGGGCCGCCCCGAAGGACCGCCTCAGTCGCCGTAGACCGCTCGCAGGGCGTCGGTGACGGCCGCCAGGGCCGCCGCGCGGTCCGCGCCGAGGCGGTGGGCCCGCTCGGCGTAGGCCCGGGCGGCGGCCGCGGTCTCGCGCTCGGCGGTGTCGCCGGGGGCGGCGACGAAGGTGCCGTGGCGGCCGCGGGTCTCGACGACCCCGTCGGCCTCCAGGGCGCGGTACGCCTTGGCGACCGTGTTGGCGGCCAGGCCCAGCTCCTCGGCGAACCCGCGCACGGTGGGCAGCTTGTAGCCGACGGGCAGCGCACCGGAGCGGGCGCGCTCGGCGATGCGGGCACGGATCTGCTCGTACGGGGGTTCGGGCGCGTCGGGGTCGACGGTCAGGTGCAGGGCCATGACCCCATGCTAGAGCGCGAGCTCGGCCCCTTGGCCGGCCAGCCAGCCGTTGAGGTTGAGGACCACCTCGGTGGCGGTGCGGAAGGACTCGCCCGCGCCCTCGGCCAGGGCCTCGGCGACCGCGGCGGAGTCCAGCAGCGGCCGGACCGGCGCGTCGGCCCCCAGGTCCTGCAGCGCGGTGCGCAGGGCGGCGGCGTAGCGGGGGTCCTGGGTGCTGGGGTAGGGGCTCTTGACGCGGTCGGCGACGGCGTCGGGCAGCACGTCGCGCACGGCGGCCCGCAGCAGGGACTTCTCGCGCCCGTCGAAGGTCTTCATCTCCCAGGGCGTGTTGAAGACGTACTCCACGAGCCGGTGGTCGCAGAAGGGCACGCGCACCTCCAGTCCGACGGCCATGCTCATGCGGTCCTTGCGGTCGAGCAGCTGCTGCACGAAGTGGGTCAGGTGCAGGTGGCTGATCTGGCGCATGCGCAGCTGCAGGCCGCTCTCCCCCGGCAGCACCGGCACCCGGCTCAGAGCCTCCTGGTAGCGGGCCCGCTGGTAGCCGGGCAGGTCCAGCTTGGCGAGCAGCCCCTTGTCGAGCAGGGCGACGCGGCCGCCGCTGCCGGGCCCGGAGAACTGGTCGGCGACGCCGGCGGCGATCCAGGGGAAGGTGTCGGCCCACACGCTCTGCGGGTCGTGGAACCAGCGGTAGCCGCCGAAGACCTCGTCCGCGGACTCGCCCGACAGGGCGACCGTCGACTGCTCGCGAATGGCCTTGAAGAGCAGGTACAGCGAGACGTCGCCGTCGCCGAAGCCGGCGGTCGGCATGTCGCGCGCCCGCAGCACGGCCTCGCGGTTGGCCCGCTCCATCAGGGCCGCGGTGTCCAGGACGATGTCGCGGTGGTCGGAGCGCACGTGCTCGGCCAGCGCGTGGGCGTACGGGCCGTCGGGCGTGCCGCGCAGGCTGTCCGGCGTGAAGTTCTCGGTGTGGCCGGCGAAGTCGACGGAGAAGGACCGCACCGGCCCGCGCCCCGCCTCCGCCAGCCCCCGGGCCGCCAGGGCGGTGATCGCCGAGGAGTCCAGGCCGCCGGAGAGCAGGCTGCACAGCGGGACGTCGGCGACGAGCTGGCGGGCGACGATGTCGTCGAGCAGCTCGCGCACGTGCCGCACGGTGGTGTCGGTGTCGTCGGTGTGCTCGCGGGCCTCCAGCCCCCAGTACCGGCGCACGGTCAGTCCCTGACGGCGTACGCGGGCGGTGTGCCCGGGCAGCAGCTCGTACATGCCCCTGTAGACGGCGTGCCCCGGCGTCTTGGTGAAGGCCAGGGCCTCGGCGAGCCCCTCGGCGTCCACGACGGCCCGCACGGCGGGATGCGCGAGGATCGCCTTGGGCTCGGAACCGAAGAGCACGCCGTCGGGGGTCGGGTAGTAGTAGAGCGGCTTGATGCCCATGCGGTCGCGCACGAGGAGGAGTTCCTCGGTACGGGCGTCCCACAGGGCGAAGGCGTACATGCCGTTCAGGCGCTCGGTGAACGCCTCGCCCCACTGCAGGTAGGCGTGCAGCACGACCTCGGTGTCGCTGCTCGTACGGAAGGCGTGACCGTGGGACTCCAGCTCGGCCCGCAGCTCCCGGTAGTTGTACACCTCGCCGCTGTAGGTCAGGGCGAGCAGCGTACGCCCCTCACGCTCCAGCAGCATCGGCTGCCGGCCGCCCTCGATGTCGATGACGGCGAGCCGGCGGTGCCCTAACGCGGCGTGCGCGTCGATCCAGACGCCGCCGGCGTCGGGGCCGCGGCAGATCATGGTGGCGGTCATGGTGTCGAGGGTCTCTCGACGGGTGGTCAGGTCGTGGTCGAAGGCGACCCATCCGGTGATACCGCACATGGTGCTTCTCCCTTCGTCGGGGTGGCGTGTGCGAGGCTACGCGCAGTTGCGTGTACGCACCATCCACTTTCGGCAAAGGTGGCCGGCTCCGCGCCCCTACGGGGTGCCCACCACGTGGAATGTCGGCTTCGGATGCATCAGGAAGTCGTGGTGCGAGATGTTCCACGCATACGCCCCCGCCATCGCGAAAGCGATGCGGTCCCCCACCCCCAGCCGCTCGACGCGCACCCGCGTCGCCAGGACGTCCTTCGGCGTGCACAGTTGGCCGACCACCGTCACCGGTTCGTCGGCCACCGCCGGCCCCCGCCCGCGCGGCAGGACCACGAAGGGCTGGTCGTGCCCCTTCGTGACCGGTGTGCGCAGGTGGTGCGTGCCCCCGCGCACCACCGCGAACGCCTCGCCGTAGCTGCGCTTGAGGTCCAGCACCTCCGTCACGTACCACCCGCAGTACGCCGCCAGCGCCCGTCCCGGCTCCACGCGCAGCGTGAAGGAGGGGTATTGCCGTGACAGCCGCCGCAGGCCGGCCCCGTACGCGGCCCAGTCGAAGCGTGCCTCGGGGTGGCGGTAGTCGACGGCCATGCCGCCGCCCAGGTTGAGTTCGCCGGCCGGCAGGCGTGCGGCCGCCCAGGCGGCGACCTGCTGCGCCACGGCCAGCTGGGCGGGGGCGTCGAGGCCGCTGGCCAGGTGGGCGTGGAGGCCGCGCAGCCGGAGGGGGGAGGTGCGCAGCAGGGTCATGCAGCGTTCGGCCGCGGCGGGGTCGAGGCCGAAGGGGCCGGGGCGGCCGCCCATGGCGAGGGCGGCGCCGCCCAGGCTGCCGTCGCGCACCGGCAGGTTGACCCGCAGCAGGACGTCGGTGGCGGTGGTGGCGAGCAGGCCGAGTTCCCGCTCGCTCTCGACGTGGAGGCGTTCGACGCCCTCGCTCACGGCCAGGTGCAGTTCCTGGGGGGTCTTTCCGGGGCCGCCGAAGGCCAGGCGTGGCCGTCCGGGCAGGACGCGCCGGACGTGCAGGAGTTCGCCGCCGGAGGAGACCTCGTAGCCGTCGACGTGCGGTGCGAGGGTGCGCAGGACGGCCGCCTCGGGGTTGGCCTTGGTCGCGTAGTACAGCTCGACGTCCGTCGGCAGTGCCGCCCGCACCGCCCGGACGTGGTCGGCGAGAGCGGCGACGTCGTGGACGTAGGCGGGCAGGGCGTCGTCCGGCAGTGCCTCGGCGCAGGCCGCGGCGCGTGGCGTGATCAGCGGCGTGGTCACGACGAGAGGGCCTTGAGCAGTCCGGAGCCCAGGGGCGAGCCGATGCGCACGTAGCCCGCGTCCCGGTCGGCCTTGCGCTCCCAGCGGGTGAGCAGGTTGGCCTTGGCCGGCAGGGGCGCGCCCGCGATCAGGGCGCGCAGCGGGCGGGGGTGGCCGTGGGCGGCGGCGCAGCCGGCGAGGGCGCGGCGCACGGCGCACCACAGCCGCGCCTCCAGGTGGGGGTGGCGGTCGGCGAGGGCGGCGAGCATCTCGGCGAGGTGGTTGACGACCAGGCAGTACACGACGCGGTCCCAGCCGCGCCGGGCGTCGTAGGTCAGCGGCCCGGCGACGCCCGGATCCAGGGCGGCCAGGGCCCGGGCGTGGTGCCCGGCCAGGAGTTTGGTGCCTTCGAGGTCGCGCAGCAGCACCTGGCGGGGGGTGCCGGCCGCGTCGACGCCGATGACGACGTTCTGCAGGTGCGGTTCGAGGACGACGCCGTGGTCGAAGAAGGCGGCCAGGACCGGTGGTACGAGCAGCCGGAGGTAGGTCTCCCACCAGGTGAGTGCCTGCTGTTCGCCGGCGCCGGCGAGCAGGTGGTCGAGCTGGGCGGGCCCGGTGGGGTACTCGTCGGCGACGGCGGCGGCCAGCAGGGCGGTCAGTCCCGGGGCGAGCCGGGTGCCCAGGCCCTCGCGGACGATGACGCCGAAGCCCTCGGCGAGGTCGCGGCTGCCGATGTCGAGGGTGCGGTAGGCGGGTTCGCGCAGCAGCACCGTGCCGGGGAAGCGGGCGGTCAGGTCGGCGGCCACGGGCTCCAGCAGCCGGGTGAGGGCGACGGCGCCGGCCAGCTCGTACTCGGCGTTCTTGCGCAGGCAGTTGGTGATGCGGATGTTGAGGCTGCACTTGAGGAAGTCGCGGCCGTCGTAGAGCGTGCGCACCGAGGCGGTCGGCCAGAACCGCGGGCCGCGCGGCCCCAGGTCGAGCACGGCGCCGCGGCGCAGTGCGGCCCGCAGGGCGGGGTGGCGGCGCAGCATGGCGTACTGCCAGGGGTGGACGGGCAGCAGGAGGTGGCCGGGCGGTACGCGGCCGAGCCGGTCGAGGGCGCTCAGGGCGTGTGCTCCGGTGCTCTCCTGGCGGATGTGCTCGGGGCGTACGGCCAGGTGGCGCAGGGCGAAGCGGGCGCCGGCCTCGGGGGCGTAGCGGGCCCAGTGGGCGCCGGAGCCGGTGCGGGCCTTGGGGGTGGGGTGGAAGCGGTGGCCGAAGAGCAGGGACTGCTCGGAGTTGCGGTAGCGGTCCGCGGCGGCCGCCGGGACGGCGCCGGACCGGTGGGCGGCCAGGGCGGCGCGGACGCCGGCGTGGGTGGCCGCGACCTGTTCGGGGAATTCGTCGTTGCGCACCCCGGTGCGCAGCAGCAGTTCGTGGTGGATGCGCTCGGCCAGGCCCTGCCAGGACAGCTCGCCGAAGGTGCCGCCCCGTTCCTCGGCGACGGGTCCGGCCAGGCGGTGGGCGCCGATCAGGGAGGCGCGGCGCAGCCGGACCCGCAGCAGGGTCCCGCTGCGGGGCAGGCGCAGCAGCAGGTGGCCGTCGCTGACGGCGGTGTGGTGCCCGGGGCCGCAGACCTCGCGCAGCAGGCAGTTGAGCAGGGTGTGGGCGACGACGTGGCCGGCCTCGGGCAGGGCGGCGGGGACGGCCGCGGGCACGGCGGAGGCGGCGGCGTAGGGGGCTGAGGTCATCTCGGCGACTCCAGGAGGTGGCGGACGTGCGGGGGCGGGCCGTCGGTGCGCGGGCGGTCAGCGCGCGGCGGGGCGCAGGAGCCCGAGCCGTCCGCCGGGCGTTCCGCGGCCGAAGCGGGCGCGTTCGAAGGCGAGGGCGCAGGCCGTGCACCGGGCGGGCGTGGTGGCGGTGCTCATGGGACGATCTCCCATCGCCGTGCGGCCAGGAATGCCGCGACGGCGCGGTCGATCCGGTCCTCGTCGGTACCGGTCGCCCGCAGCACCCCCAGGTAGTCGCGGTTCGTGCGGTGATGCGGGTGCTCCTCGCCGACCTCGCGCAGCGGCCGGTAGACCAGCCGGACGCCGTCGCGCTCGGTCTCGCTCGGCCCGGGCGCGGCCTTGAGGGTGCCGCCGCGCCCGGCGCACACGTACTCGATACGTACCCGCCTTGCGCACCCCGCCGCACCCGCGGGCAGGGGCGGCATCTCGCCGAGATGCACGCGCAGGACGAGGTCGAAGTAGGGCAGGTCGAGGGCCTCGGCGAGGGCGAGGTCGCAATGGTCGCCGATGGAGCGGTAGTTGACCTCGATGATGCGGGCACGCCCGCCCTGGGCGACGTACTCGGTGTGGCAGGCGCCGAAGCCGATGCCCAGCGCCTGCAGTTGCGCCGCGACGTGGGCGCTGTGCGGCTGCGGGAGCGCCGGCAGCAGGTCCATGCGCTCCTCGACGAAGTGGGGCGGCGGGGAGAGGGTGGCGCGGAAGGCGGCGAGCAGGTGCAGGGCGGTGCCGTCGCCGAGGGTCTCCAGGCTCTGCAGGGGGCCGGTCAGGTACTCCTCGGCGACGAGGGTGTCCCCGGGGCGGCGGGCGCGTATCTCGTGCACCCGGGCGGCCAGTTCGGCGGCGTCGCCCACCAGGACGACGTCCTCGCTGGCCACGCCCTCGCGCGGCTTGAGCACGCAGGGGAAGGGCAGGCCGGTGAGCGTGCGCGGGTCCCGGCCGGGCGGCAGTTCGGCGCAGCGGACGGCGTCCAGGCCGCCCGCGGCCAGGGCGCGGCGCAGCTCGGCCTTGTTCTTGGCGCGCAGGGCGGCGCGCCAGTCCTTGCCGGGCAGGCCGAAGTAGGCGGCGGCGAGGGCGGCCTGCACCTGGAGGTGGTCGCTGTTGGTGAAGACGGCGTCGGGCCGGCCGAGGGCGGCGATGGCCGCGATGCAGGCGCGGAAGTCGGTGACGTCGCAGGCGAGGACGTCGAGCGGGGGCAGCGGGGCGCGGCCCGCCGCCGTGTGCCGGGCGTGGGCGCGCCGGTGCGCCTCGGGCCGGTCGGTGAGCACGGTGACGGCGAGCCCGAGGCGGGCGGCGGCGGGCAGGTAGCCCTCGGTGACGGAGTCGGTGGGGTTGAGCGCGAGAAGATGCAGCCGCACGGGGGCACCTTTCGGTCGGCCGACGGGGTACGAGGGCGCGTACGTCCGAGGGGCCGGCGCGGGGCGGGGTGCGCGGGCGCGCGGCGGGGCGGGGCGGCGGGGGCCCGGCGGGTCAGCCGGTGGTGCCGAGCCGCCGGTAGCGGGCGCGCCGTGCCCGCAGCCGGTCGTGCCGGTCGCCCGCCCTGAGAGCAGCCATGTCCGCTCCGATCACCCGGCCGAGGTCCGAAAGGAAGTCCGCGCCCTCTGCGTCCTCCTCCACGATGCGGTCCACGATCCCGTTCGCCAAGAGGTCCGCGGAGCGCACGCCCTGGCGGGCGGCGACCTCGTGGGCCCGGTCGGTGGTGCGGTGCAGGATCGCCGAGGCGCCCTCGGGCGGCAGCGGCGAGAGCCAGGCGTGCCGGGCGGCCACCACGCGGTCGGCGGGCAGCAGGGCGAGTGCGGCACCGCCGGCGCCCTGGCCGAGCAGCAGGCACAGGGTGGGTGCGGGGAGGTTGACCAGGTCGGCCAGGCAGCGGGCGATCTCGCCGGCGAGCCCGCCCTCCTCGGCCTCCTTCGACAGCGCGGCGCCGGCCGTGTCGACGACGCTGAGCAGGGGCAGGTCGAGTTCGGCGGCGATGCGCATGCCGCGCCGGGCGGCGCGCAGCCCGGCGGGGCCCAGGGCCTGCCCGGGGGCCGTCGGGGTGGTGCGGGTGCCGCGGTCGTGGCCGAGGACGACGCAGGGGGTGCCGCCGATGCGGGCGAGGGCCAGCAGCAGGCCGGGGTCGCGCTCCCCGGCTCCGGTGCCGCTGAGCAGGGTGACGTCGGTGGCGGCGGCCTTCAGCAGTTCCCGTACGCCGGGGCGCCCGCTCTCGCGCGAGCGCCGGATCGACTCCTCGGTGGACGGGACGGGGCCGCCGGTGCCGGCCGCCGCGGGCGGCGCGGTGACGGCGGGGGTGTCCCGGTCGCACAGGACGGCCAGGGCCCGGGCCGCGGTCGCCGGCAGCTCCGCGGGCGGCAGCACGGCGTCCACCAGGCCGTTGGCCAGCAGGTTCTCGGCGACCTGCACGCCGGGCGGGAACTCCTCGCCGTACAGGGCCTGGTGCACCCGCGGGCCCAGGAAGCCGATGAGGGCGCCGGGTTCGGCCGCGGTGAGGTGGCCGAGGGATCCCCAGGAGGCCAGCACTCCGCCGGTGGTGGGGTGGCGCAGGTAGACCAGGTAGGGCAGCCCGGCGGCCTTGTGGTCGGTGATGGCGGCGGCCACCTTGACCATCTGCAGGAAGGCGACGGTGCCCTCCTGCATGCGGGTGCCGCCGGAGGCGGGTGCGGCCAGCAGCGGCAGCCGCTCGGCCGTCGCCCGTTCCACGGCCCGTACCAGCCGCTCCCCCGCCGCGACCCCGATCGATCCCGCCAGGAAGCGGAACTCGCAGGCCACGACGGCCACCCGGCGGCCGTGCACCCGCCCCTCGCCGGTGACGACGGACTCGTCCAGGCCGGTGCGCTCGCGGGCGGCGAGCAGGTCGGCGCGGTAGGCGGGGTCCTCGGTGGTGACGTCGACGGGCTCGTCCCAGGGCCGCCAGCTGCCGGGGTCCACGGCGGCGCGGATCAGGTCGAGGGCGGGCACGGGTGCCGGTCTGCTGCGCTCGGTCATGCGGTCAGCCTGCCACGGGCCCGCCGAGCAGGTCGTCGAGGTCGCCGGCGCGCACCAGGGCCTCCAGTTCGTCCAGCGTCCGCGCGGCCGCGTCCGCCGCCTGCGGATCCCGCTCGGCCAGGCCGCTGGCGGCGAACTCGTCCTCGTCCAGCCGCAGTACGGTGGCCCGGTCGGCGGAGACCCACAGGTCCAGGTCGAGGTCCTCGACGACGACCTGGCCGACCGTGACGCCGGCGGGGCGCGTGATGTCGCAGTACCAGCCCTTGAGCGAGCCGTCGGCCTGCCGCACCTCCTTGACGGAGAACCAGCGGTCGCGCCAGTAGTGCTCGGTGAAGACGTCGCCCTGCTCGAAGCGGACGAAGCCGAAGTCCCGCACGGGCGGCCCGGCCCACGGGGCGCGTACGGCGAGATGGGTGCCGTCGTCGTGGAGGACCTGTGCCGGGTAGCGGACCTTCTCCTTGCCGGCCTTGGTCAGCACGATGGTCGCGGTGGTGCCCGGGGCGAGAGAGGGGTGCGTGTTCATGGGAGGTGTGTTCACGGGGGCAGCCTCTCCCGCGCCGGGCGAAGGGGCCAGCGATTTACGCCGGCGTGTCAGCAGTGCTCAGCTCAGCATCGACGCGCAGGTCGAGGGCGTGGCACGGGCGGGATCGAGGGTGTTGGTGATCTCGTGGAAGACCACCCGGTCGATCGTGCCGATGGTCACATGCATCGAGATGTCGATCGGGCACAGGTCCTGCAGGAGCACGTTGCGCACGTCGGGGCCGCTGAGGAAGCCGGAGGTGTAGGGCGTGACGACCTCGTCGTAGCGGGTGGCGATGACGGTGTAGTGCACGCCCGGGACGGTGTCGCCGCCCTCGTTGAGCCGGCGCAGGAAGTCCGAGCCGACGGCCTGGTCGGTCAGGCCCGGTGCGGTGCCGCCGATGGCGGCGCGGGCGCCGGGGACGGCGTCCATGAGCTTGGTCAGGCCGCTGAGGGTGGTGCCGTGGTTGGTGGGGGCCACGGCGGTCAGGGAATTGACCTTGGGGGCGCCGCCGAGGAACTTCAGGTAGTAGCGGGGCATCATGCCGCCCTGCGAGTGGCCGACGATGTCGACCTTCTTCGCGCCGGTGGCGGCGAGCACCTTGTCGACGTACCGGGCCAGTTGACCGGCCGAATCCGCGACGGGGCCCAGGCCGTGGAAGAGCGGGACGCCGGGGAGCTGGCCGTAGTCGAGGGAGAAGACGCAATAGCCCCGGGCGGTCAGATACGGGGCGAGCGCGAGCCAGTTGTCGACGGAGTTCCCGAGGGTTCCGTGGGAGAGGACGACGGGGCGGGGATGGGCGGCGGACGGTTTGCACGTGTAGTCGTTCCAGCCGCTGCCGACCGCGCCGGCCGTGCGGGTGCCGGCCGGGGCGGCCGTTGCGACCTGCGGTGTCGCGACGACGGCCAGGGTCAGGGCGAGGGCGGCGAGAAGGGCCCGGAGGGGGGCGGCACATCTCCATCGGGCATGGCGAAGGCGCACGGGAACTCCTTTTTCGGCAGGAGGAGTTACCCCCGTTAAGTTACGGGGGCGTAAACTTACTTTCGAGTAGGGTGCGGGCCGTTCACGTGGACGTCAAGAAAAAGGACAGGAATTCCAGCAATCGGCCCAGGAGTTGATCTTTTCCGGCCATGGCCGGAAAAGGACGGCCCTGCCGGAACGGCTACGCCGCGCCCGGCTCCCGCACGTCCAGCGCCGCGGCCGGCCCCACCGCCCCCGCACCGAAGCGCGCCCGCGCCCGGTCCATCGCCGCCTCCACCCGGCGCGCCTTCTCGTCGGCCGGATCGAACGTCAGCTGATGCGCGGCCGACCGCCCGTCGCCCACCCCCTCCGCCCGCAGCGCCACCGCCCGCACCCGGGCCCGCTGCAGGGCCAGCGCCTCGTGCAGCGCGTACGCCGCGGCGATCAGCTCCGGACCGTGCGCGGTCGGCTCGGCGAACGCCCGGGACCGCGTGCTGGACGAGCCGTCCGCGTACCGCACGGTCAGCTTCAGGGCCCGCGCCACCTGCCCGCCCGCCCGCATCCGGGCACCCAGCCCGTCCGCGAGCGCCAGCAGCGCACGGCGCCGGTGCTCCGGATCCAGCTCGTCGGCGCGGAAACGGTGCTCGGCACCGAGGGAGACGGCACGGGCGTCGGGCGTCACGGGCGTCGGATCGATGCCGCGCGCCCGCTCGTGCAACCGCCGCCCGGCGGCCGCGCCGAGGATGCGCTGCAGGGCGGACACCGGGGCGGCCGCGACCCGGCCGACCGTGTCCAGGCCGTACGTGCGCAGGGTACGGGCGGTGGCCGGGCCCACGCCGTACAGGGCGGCGACGGGCTTGTCCGCCAGGAACGCGGCGGCCGCCGCATCCCCCTCCGCAAGGGCGCGCACGGCCCCCGCGGGGCCGTCCTGCGCCGCCATGCGGGCGAGCATGGGGTTGGCCGCGATGCCGATCGTGCAGTCGACGCCGTAACGGGCGAGGGTGCGCACGCGCACCAGATCGGCCAGCTCGACCGGATCGTGCCCGAAGTAGCGCACGGCGCCGCGGACGTCCATGAGGGCGGCGTCGGGGGGCACGACCTGCACGACGGGCGTGACCTCGGCGAGCAGCCCGACCAGCCCGTCGAACGTCTCCTCGTCGAGGACGCTGCGGGCCCGGGCGGGGTGGAAGTGCACGTAGAGAGTGGTGGGGGTGGCGGTCTCCTCCCCCGCCCCGCCCCTTCCCGGCGGTATCGGCATGCGGCTGCGCCGCGGGGGGAGCTTCGCCCCCGGTCCCGGCTGCCGGGGCTCCGCGCCGGCAGCCGGGACCACGGAAAGCCGGCGCGCAGTCATCGGCCCGCACTCCCCTGGCTCGCATGCCACAGCTTGCGCCCCGTGGGCGCGCCTTCGCCCGGCGGGCGGAGGTCGGCCCACGGGTGCATCTCGTAGCCGGTGGGCATCTCGATGCGCCGCTCGGATCCGCGCCCGGCGGCCCGGGCCTCGTCCGTGGCGTCCGCGGGGGCGGCGAGGAGCTCGGCCACCGCCCCCAGGCCCCCTTCCTTCCGCACGCGCAGCAGCGCGGAGAGGTCCCACGCCGCCGCCCCCACCACGCTCAGGCTGCGCGGTCCCCGCCGCTGCACCACGCCGCGGACGAGCAGCAGCCAGGAGTGGAAGACGGTGTGGGCGCACGTCGCGTGGCTGTCGTCGAAGAAGGCGCAGTCGACGAGGCCGGTGCCGTCGTCGAGGGTGGTGAAGATGACGCGTCGGCCGGAGCGTACCGGTGGGGTCTGGGTGGCGGCCTTGGCCCCGGCGACCAGCACGGTTTCGCCGTGGCGGGCGTCGCGCAGCCGTCGGGCCGGGGTGACGCCGAGCTCGGTGAGGAACTGCCGGTGGTCGGTCATCAGGTGGCGCGAGGTGTCCATGCCGAGGATGTCGAGTTCGGCGCCGAGGCGTTCGCGGGCGTCGAGGTCGGGCAGGCCGATGGGTTCGGCCCGGGCGCTGTCGACGAGGGTGGGCTGGGCCGCGCCGGCGCCCGCGTGCCGTCCGCCGTGGTGGAGTTCGGCGATGTGCAGCAGCAGGTCGCGCCGGTTGGTGCCGAAGGCGTCGAGCGCGCCGACGCGGGCGAGGCGTTCGGCGACGGGGCGGGCGGGCCGGGCCCGTTGCCACAGGTCGGGCAGGGAGGTGTAGGGGCGGCCGGCCGCGATGCGTTCGGCCTCGGCCTTGGCGATGCCCTGGACCTCGGACAGGGCGAGCCGGAGCCCCCACTTCCCATCGGACATCAGTTCGATCGAATAGGCCGTGCCCGAGCGGTTCACGTCCAGCGGCAGGATCGGCACTCCGTGCCGCCGCGCGTCGGCGAGCAGCAGCCGCTTGGGGTACATGCCGGGGTCGTGGGTGAGCAGTCCGGCGTAGAAGGCCGCGGGGTGGTGGGCCTTGAGCCAGGCGGACTGGTAGGTGGGCACGGCGAAGGCCACGGCGTGGGCCTTGCAGAAGCCGTACGCCCCGAACGCCTCGACGATCTCCCAGGTGCGCCGGACGACCTCGTCGGTGTAGCCGCGCTCCTTGGCCCTGGCCTCGAACCAGGCCCGTACCCGGCCCTGCAGACGGGGGTCGGACAGGGCGCGGCGGCTCTCGTCGGCGAAGCCGCGGTCGCAGCCGGTCATGATGCGCAGGATCTCGATGATCTGCTCGTGGAAGACGACCACGCCGTGGGTCTCGCCGAGGGTCTCGGCGAGGTCGGGGTGCGGGTAGCGGGCGGGGGCGCGGCCGTGCCGGGCGGCGATGAAGGGGCGGACCATGTCGGCCGCGACGGGGCCGGGCCGGAAGAGGGAGATGTCGACCACGAGGTCGTGGAAGCTCTCGGGCTGGAGCCGGCCGATCAGGTCCCGCTGGCCGGGCGATTCGATCTGGAAGCAGCCGAGTGTCTCGGCGGAGCGGATGAGCCGGTAGGTCCGCGGGTCGCCCGGCGGCACCTGCGCGGGGTCGTCGAGGTCGATGCGGCGGCCGGTGGCGCGGTGGATCTCGGCGACGGCGTGGGCCATGGCGGACTGCATCCGCACGCCCAGGACGTCGAGCTTGAGCAGTCCGAGGTCCTCGACGTCGTCCTTGTCGAACTGCGACATCGCAAATCCCTCGCCGCTGGTCGGCACGACGGGGGTGCGGGCCCGCAGCGAGGCGTCGGAGAGCAGAACGCCGCAGGGGTGCATGGCGATGCCGCGGGGCAGCCCGTCGAGGGCCTCGACGAGTTCCCACAGCCGCCCGTGGTCCTCGGCGGCGACGGCGCGCAGTTCGGGCAGTTCGGCCAGGGCGGCGCGGGCGTCGCGGGCGCGGATGTGGGGGAAGGCCTTGGCGAGCCGGTCGACCTCGGCCGGCGCCATGCCGAGGGCCGCACCGACGTCGCGGATCGCGTGCCGGATGCGGTAGGTCTCGGGCATGGAGACGGTGGCGACGCGGTCCTCGCCGAAGCGTTCGAAGATCGCGCGGTAGACCTCCAGGCGGCGGGCGGACTCGACGTCGATGTCGATGTCGGGCAGCGCGGCCCGCCGGGTGGACAGGAAGCGCTCCATCAGCAGGTGGTGGGCGACGGGGTCGGCGTGGGCGATGCCGAGCAGGTGGTTGACGAGGGAGCCGGCGCCGGAGCCGCGCGCGGTGACGCGGATGCCGAGGGCGCGGGTGTCGTCGACGACCCGGGCGACGGTCAGGAAGTACGAGGGGAAGCCGCGCTGCTCGATGATGGCGAGCTCCTCCTCCAGCCGGTCCCAGTAGCGGCGGTCGCGGTCATGGCCGCGGCGGACCATGGCGGCGGCGCAGCGGGAGCGCAGCACGCGGGCGGCGGTGCGGCGGTCGGCGCCGACGAGGTGGGGCTCGGGGAAGTGGACGGAGCCCAGGCCCAGGTCGTCCTCGGGGTCGACCAGGCAGGCGGCGGCGCTCTCCTCGGTGGCGGCGAGCAGCCGGTGGGCGCCGGTGCGGCCCTGGCCGGCGGCCTCGGCGATGCGGACGGCCACGTCGGCCATGCGGGCGCCGTCCTTGAGCCAGCGTTCGCCGCCGTCGTGGTGCTCGGGCCGGCGGGGGTCGACGGGCACCAGGAGGCGGGCGGAGTCCAGGACGTCGGCGACGGGTCCCTGGCCGGGGTCGGCGTAGCGGACGGCGTTGGTCAGGACGGCGCGGACCCCCTGGTCGGCGGCGAAGCCGACGGTGCGGGCGGCGAGCCGCAGGGAGCCGGGGCCGGTGCCGGTGCGACCGTGCCAGACGGCCTCCAGCCGCAGGGCGTCACCGAACATTTCCCGCCAGGGTGCGAGCAGCCGGGCGGCGCGGTCGGGGCGGCCGGCGGCCAGGGCGCGGCCGACCTCGGAGCCGGGGCCGAGCAGCACGGTCAGCGGGGTGCGCAGGCCGGCGGCGGCGCCGGCCAGGTCGGTGCGGGTCAGCGCGGGGCGTTCGGCGGCGCCGGCGTGGGCGGCGGAGACCAGGCCGCACAGGGCGGCCCAGCCGCGGGCGCCGTCGCGGGCGAGGAAGACGGCGCGGGGGGCGGACTCGTCGACGAAGGCCCCGCCGCGTGCGGGGGTGCGGCGGCGCGTTCCGGCCGGTCCGGGCTCGGGCAGCGGGTCGGGTACGGCGAGGTCCACGCCGAACAGCGGGCGCACCCCGGCCCGGGCCGCGGCCCGGGCGAAGCGCACGGCGCCGGCCAGGGAGTCGCGGTCGGTCAGGGCGAGCGCGTCCAGGCCGCGCTCGGCGGCGCGCTCGGCCAGCCGCTCGGGGTGGGTGGCGCCGTAGCGCATCGAGAAGCCCGAGGCGGTGTGCAGGTGTGTGAACGCGGGGACCGCCACAGCCGTCGCACCTCCTGCCGCTCGCGCTCACTCCATGGCCGAATCCTTTCGCCCTCCCTGTCACCACCATAAACCACTTCTCGAACGTTCGTACGAATCCCGTGTGCGGCCTGCCTTCGACCGCCTCCGGCCACCCGAACGGCCCGCCCGGCCTGCGCACGGCCGCCCGCGATCGCAGGCTGGGCGGCGGGAGCGACGGCAGCGAGCAAGGAGCGGCGCATGGTCCACGACCCCGGCGGCACCCCCCGGTTCCTCGGGGAGGTCCGCAGCGCGGTCACGGGCCGGGCGGCCGCCCTGGTGATCGGCACCCTGGTGCTGCAGCTGGCGTTCATCGCCTCCTACGTCGGCGCCTTCCACCGGCCGAAGCCGGCGGACGTCTCCCTCGGCGTGGTCGCGCCCGCCCCGGTGGCGGCACAGGTGGTGCAGCAGCTGGGGGCGCTGCCCGGACACCCGCTGGAGCCCACCGCGGTGCCCGACGAGGCGACGGCGCGCCGCCGGATCGGCGAGCGGGAGCTGGACGCCGCGCTGGTCGTCGAACCGCGCGGCACCACCGACACCCTCCTGGTCGCCGGCGGGGCCGGGGCCTCGCTCGCCCAGGCCACCGAGGCGGTGCTCACCCGGGTCGAGCAGGCCCAGCAGCGCGCGCTGAAGGTGGTCGACGTGGCCCCGGCGGCGGCCGGCGACGCCCGGGGGCTGACCTCGTTCTACCTGGCGGTGGGCTGGTGCGTGGGCGGCTACCTGTGCGCCGCGATCCTCGCCATCAGCGCCGGGGCGCGGCCCGCCAACACCCACCGCGCACTGATCCGGCTCGGCGTCCTCGCCCTCTACGCCCTCGTGGCGGGGCTGCTGGGCGCGGTGATCGCCGGGCCGGTGCTGGACGCGCTGCCCGGCAGCCTGCCGGGGCTGTGGGGGCTGGGCGCCCTGACGGTCTTCGCGGTCGGTGCGCTCACCCTCGCCCTGCAGGGACTGGCGGGGGTGGTGGGCATCGGGCTGGCGATCGCGCTGGTGGTGGTGCTGGGCAATCCCAGCGCGGGCGGCGCCTACCCCTACCCCCTGCTGCCGCCGTTCTGGCGGGCCATCGGCCCGGCGCTGCCCCCGGGCGCCGGCACCTGGTCGGCGCGCTCCGTCGCGTACTTCCACGGCAACGGGCTGACCTGCCCGCTGCTGGTGCTGTCCGGATGGGCGGTGGCGGGCACGCTGGTCGCCCTGGGCCTCGCCGTGCGGCGCTCGCGCGGAACGACAGACCGAACGGTCGGTTAGAGCGGTCTTCGGTCATTGCTGGGGCACGCCACGACCACCCCGGCCGTCGCACGGGCAACCGGGCGCGCCCTTTTCGGCCGGAGCGCGCGAGGTCGCCGCGGGCCGACGCGCAGAGCTTTGGATCCAATGGTCAACGCCGCCAGAAGTCATGTTTTCTCAGGTTCATTTGATAATCCGTCAGAGATTTCAAGGAATCCTTGCAGGTCAACACGCCTGAAACATTGCTTCCCCCGCTTCCCTCCCAAGCCGGGCGCGAGCGCACCCCCAGCACTCGCGCGACGCCCCGGGGAGATCGTCCGGCCACAGGAGCGGGCAGGAATCCAGCCATGCCACTCCACTACACAGGGTCCTCGGACCACGACTGAAAGTGTTCGATGAGAGTGCGTTCATGCACGAGTTGAGCAAGACTGCCGTCCGTTATCTGCAGCCACGAGCAAGGGAGTGTTCGGAATGCGGTACATCACTGGGGGACTCGCGCTGGGAGCCGCGGTGGCGCTGGGCGGCCTGATGGCAGCCGGAACGTCGGCGAGCGCCGCCCCCACGCCCATACCCGCGGCACAGACGCAGAGTCTGTACGCGCCCTCAGCGCTCGTACTGACCATCGGCCAGGGCGACTCCTCGGTCGCCTCGGGCGTACAGCGTGCAGTGACGCTCACCTGTACGCCCAAGCCCAGCGGCACTCACCCGAACACCCAGGGCGCCTGTGCGCAACTGCGCCAGGCCGGCGGTGACTTCACCAAGATCACCCAGGTCAAGGAGGGTACGTTCTGCACCCGTGAGTGGAACCCGAGCGTGGTCACCGCCCAGGGCGTGTGGGAGGGCCGCCGGGTGAACTTCGAGCACACCTTCGCCAACCCGTGCGAGCTGAAGGCGGGCAAGGGCCTGGTCTTCGAGTTCTGACCGGCCCGGCGTGGGCGCGGCCCCCGGACACCGTGGAGGTGTGTCCGGGGGCCGCTGTTCGTGGGGGCCGGTCCGCCGTCAGCCCGTACCCGTCTCCAGGGACGCCCCGTAGGCCAGCAGCGCCTGGGGCACCGGCTGATAGTACGTCTCCCCGCCCTGCGTACAGTTGCCGCTGCCGCCGGAGGTCAGGCCGATCGCCTTGTCGCCGTCGAAGAGCGGGCCGCCGCTGTCGCCGGGCTCCGCGCAGACGTCGGTACGGATCAGCCCGTCGACGCGGCCCTCCTGGTAGTTGACGGTGACGTCGAGACCGGTGACCTTGCCGGTGTGCACGCCGGTGGTCGACCCGCTGCGGGAGACCGGCTCGTCGACGTGCGCCGCGGCGGCCTGCCGGATCGCCTGCGTACGGCCGCCCGAGAGCATCACCGCACCGGGATGCGCGACACCGGCGGTGTACTCGGCGAGGGAGTGGTCGTGCCCGGGGAACGTGGCGGCGACGGTCTTCGCGATCTGCGCCCCGCCGCGGACCGCCGCCCAGACGTTCGCGGCCTTGCCGCAGTGGCCCGCGGTCAGCAGGTACGGCCGGCCGTCCTTGACCACATTGAACCCGGCGGAGCAGCGGGCCGAGCCGCCCCAGATCGCCTCGCCCCCGGCGAGGTAACGGGTGAGCCGGGTGGGGATCGAGCGCACCGTGACCGCCTCGCCGAGACCGGAGGCGACCTCCTTCAACCGGGCCAGCTTCGCCCCTTTGACAGTGCTGTCGGCGGTCACGACGACGCGGTGCGTTCTCGGGTCGGTCATCCACGCGGTGCCGGGAATGGCCGCCCGCGCGTCCAGCGTGCGCCGGGCCTCCTCCAACCGCGCCTGCCACGGCTGTGCCCCCACGGCGGGGTGCGGGGCGAGGGTGAGGGCGGCCAGCACGGCGGCCGCCGCTCCCGCCAGGACGGCCCGCACGGGCAACCGACGGATCTTCAACTCGGCACCTCCAGTGGGGGGTGGGACCCGTCGGTCGGGATCGGCCGGGCCCGGAGGACGAACGACACAGCCGCACCCCCGTTGGAGGTCGCGTCCATGCCAAGTTGGTCCGTCGAGTGTCCCGACCGGGCAAGGGAGTGCACAAGGGCGACTTCCGGTCGCGCGCATGCCCATGCGCGCGCCGTGGGCGTACGCCTGGCGTCCTCACGACGCCGGACGGGCTGCAGGGCAGCCCGTCCGGCGTGGTGAGGACCGACGTCCTCTCAGGCGTGTCCGATATTCGCCTCGGTCTCCTCGGATTGCGGGCGCCCCGCCTCCACATGCCCGAACTCCAGCGGCACCGGCTCCACCGGCACCGGCCCCCGCACCGGCGGCGCCGCGGGCTCCGTCTCCGGCCGCTGCGCGGCCTCCGGCGCCGCACGGCCCGCCCGCTCCAGGAAGCGCAGCAGCTCCACCGGGAAGGGCAGCACCAGCGTGGAGTTCTTCTCCGCCGCGACGGCCACGATCGTCTGCAGCAGCCGCAGCTGCAGCGCGGACGGCTGGGCGGACATCGTCGCCGCGGCCTCCGCGAGCTTCTTCGACGCCAGCAGCTCCGCGTCCGCGTTGATCACGCGGGCCCGCCGCTCGCGCTCGGCCTCCGCCTGCCGCGACATGGAGCGTTTCATGGTCTCGGGCAGGGAGACGTCCTTGATCTCGACCCGGTCGATGTGGACGCCCCAGCCGACGGCGGGGCTGTCGAGCATCAGCTCCAGGCCCTGGTTGAGCTTCTCGCGGTTGGAGAGCAGGTCGTCCAGGTCGCTCTTGCCGATGATCGAGCGCAGCGAGGTCTGGGCCATCTGGGAGACCGCGAAGCGGTAGTCCTCGACCTGGATGACGGCCTCGGCGGGGTCGACGACCTTGAAGTAGACGACCGCATCCACCCGGACGGTGACGTTGTCACGGGTGATGCCCTCCTGGGCGGGCACGGGCATCGTGACGATCTGCATGTTCACTTTGCGCAGGCGGTCGACGAACGGAACGATCAGAGTGAGGCCGGGTTGCCGGATCTGCGAGCGCAGCCGCCCGAGCCGCAGCACGACGCCGCGCTCGTACTGCTTGACCACCCGCGCCGAGGCCAGCAGGGACACCAGCCCGGCCGATCCCGCCGCCACCAACGCCACCACGAGGTCTTCGAGCATCTCGACCCCCTGCGTACATGCGTACAAGGTCCGCTGTTACGTCCACGGTATGCCCGTGCCGGGGCACGGTCGAGCCCCCGGCGCGGATGCCGGGGGCTCGGCCTGCTGCTGGCCGCAGGCGGGCGTGGGGAAGGGCGGAATGCACGCTCGCGGTCAGGTCGGAAGGGTTGGAAGGGTGGGAAGGGGTCGGAAGGGTCAGAAGATGCTCACCCCGTAGGCGCTGAGCGCCTTGGTGACCGGCTGGAAGAAGGTCGTGCCGCCCGAGGTGCAGTTTCCGCTGCCCCCGGAGGTCAGGCCGAGGGCGGTGGAGCCGGCGAAGAGCGCGCCGCCGCTGTCGCCCGGTTCGGCGCACACATTGGTCTGGATCAGGCCGCGCACGATCTGGCCGTTGCCGTAGTTCACGGTGGCGTTGAGTCCGGTGACCTTGCCGCCGTGCACCTTGGTGGTGGAGCCGCTGCGCTGGACGCTCTGGCCGACGCTCGCGTTGCCGGCGGCGGTGATGCGCTGGGTGCGCCCGTTGTAGAGGTCGACCTCGCTGGGATGCGGCAGCGAGCCGTTGGTGTACTGCACGATGCCGTAGTCGTTGCCGGGGAAGCTGGTGCCGGTGGTGGGGCCGATGCTGGTGGTGTGGCCGGCGTTGGCGTAGTAGGCGGGCTTGCCCTGGGTGCAGTGGCCGGCGGTCAGGAAGTAGTAGGTGCTGCCCTTGCGCACGTTGAAGCCCAGGGAGCAGCGCCAGGTGGGGGCGTAGATCGCGTCGCCGCCCGCGAGGAGTGGGCGGAAGGTGCCGGGGGTGCGCTCGATGCGTATGGCGCCGGCTGCCCGGCCCGCCTGATGTCTGATCCGTTCCAGTCCGGCGGCGGGGACGGTGGCGTCGGCGGTGACGACGAGGGTGCGGCCGGTGTCGTCCACGTACCAGGCGGTGCCGGGAACGTCGGCGGTCTCGACGGCCGAGGCCGCGGCGGTGAGCGCCGCCGCGCTCGTGGTGGCGGCGGGCTCGGCCCGGGCCTGGGTGGAGACGAGTGCGGAGGCGGCCAGGAGGCCGGCTGCGACGGCGGTGACCCGGGCGCGCCGGGCGGTGGTGCTGCGGGGGGTGGTGCGCCTGATCCTCACGTATGTCCTCCCGAGTGGGGTCGGGGGTCCGCGGTGGGCGGGCCCGTGAGGCGCGGCCGAAGGGCACGGCACATTCCGTTTTTCGCCGTGCCCCTGACAAGCGCTGTTCGGGAGTATTCGGTCGCTGCACCGCGCGGCGCAAGGGCTCCTTTCGGACGCGCCCCCGCGCACACCGAAGCGCCCCGGCCGCCTCTCCCGCCGCCGGGGTCCGCGGGACGCCGCCCCCGTCCACGGCGGGGGCGGCCCCGTCCGGCGGTTCGACGCATCAGCGTGCGAGCGGGTTCCGCTCCCCCGCCTCGACGGCGAACGGCAGCCGGTTGCCGGGCGGCGGGAGGGGGCAGATGAAGTGGTCGGCGAAGGCGCACGGCGGCAGCAGGGCGCGGTTGAGGTCGACGGTCAGCGCGCCGTCGGCGTCCGGGACGCCCGGCCGCAGAAAGCGGAAACGGTAGCCGGACACCCCGCTGGTGCCGTCGGCGAAGACGCCCCACAGCGCGCCGTCGGCCTCCGCCGCCATCCGCAGCGTGAACTCCCGGCCGTCCAGGACGCCGACGGGGCCGACGACCAGTTCGCCGGCCAGGGCCAGGCCCCGCGCGCGCCCGTCGGCGTTCTCCACGGTGATCCGCTGGTCGCGCTCGTACGGGCGGAAGCGCCCCGGCAGCACCCAGCGCTCGTCGTAGGGGAAGACGTCGATGCCGGCGAACGCCCGGCGGCGGGCGGAGTCCGGGTCGAAGACGCGTACCGCCCACACCCCCTCGCGGTGCATGACCAGCAGTTTCCGCGCGCCGGAGGCGACCCGGGCGGCTTCCGGGGAGGGGTCCGCGGCCAGCACGGTCTCGCCGGTGAACGGCTTGCCGTCCACCACCAGACCGTCCTCGCTGCGGGCGCGCAGCAGCACCCCGTCCCCCTCGGGCGCCTCGGTCCAGTGCCCGGGAATGGCCGGAATCCGCCCGTCCGGAAGTTCCGGGAGCCAGTGCGTCCCGGTGAGGGCCGGCGGCCCGTACGGCGCCGCGACCGTCCCGGTGCGCTGCTCGCACCACTCCCGCCACTGCCGGTGCGCCTCGCTCGTGCTCATGACGGTCAACCCTTCCACACCGGCACCTCCAGCCCGAGGTGGTCCCGCAGTGTCGAGCCCGTGTACTCCTCGCGGAAGACGCCACGCTCCTGCAGCAGCGGCACCACGCGGTCGACGAACTCGTCGAGCCCGCCCGGGACGAGCTGAGGGACGAGGATGAACCCGTCGGCGGCGTCGGCCGCCACGAACTCCGCCATCGCATGCGCCACCTGCTGCGGCGTGCCGATGAACGACTGACGGCCCGTCGCCTCGATGACGGTCTGCCGGGCGGACAGGCCCTTCGCCTCCGCCAGCGCACGCCACTTGGCGACGACGGCGAAGGGGTCGCCCAGGGCCACCCGGCCCTGGAAGAGCCGGCCCTGCGGATCGGGGTCGCACGTCGGCAGCGGCCCGTCGGGGTCGAGGTCCGACAGGTCGCGGCCCCAGACCTGTTCCAGCGTCAGCAGCGCGGTCTGCGGGGAGACCTGCTGCTCGCGCAGGGCGTGCGCCCGCTCCTGGGCCTCGGCCGCGGTGTCGCCGAGCACGAAGGTCACCCCCGGCATGATCTTCAGCTGCTCCGGCCGCCGGCCGTACGCGGCCAGGCGCCGTTTGACGTCGGCGTAGAAGGCGCGGCCGGCCTCCATGGTGCCGTACCGGGTGAAGACGACATCCGCGGCCGAGGCGGCGAACTCCCGGCCCTCCCCCGAGTCGCCGGCCTGGATCACCACGGGATGCCCCTGCGGCGAACGAGGCACGTCGAACTCGCCGGAGACCGTGAAGTGCCGCCCCCGGTGGGCGAAGGGGCGGCCCCCGCCGCCGGGCGCCCGGGAGTCCCACAGCCCACGGGCCAGGGCGAGGAACTCGGCGGCGCGGGTATAGCGCTCGGCGTGGTCGAGGTAGCCGCCGCGCCGGAAGTTCTCGCCGGTGAAGGCGTCGGAGGTCGTCACCACGTTCCAGGCCGCCCGGCCGGCGCTGAGGTGATCCAGCGACGCCAGGCGGCGGGCGAGTTCGTAGGGCTCGTTGAAGGTGGCGCTGACCGTCGCGGCCAGCCCCAGGCGCTCGGTCACGGCGGCCAGCGCACCGAGCACCGTGACCGACTCGGGCCGGCCGACCACGTCCAGGTCGTGCACGGCGCCCTTGTGCTCGCGCAGCCGCAGCCCCTCGGCGAGGAAGAAGAAGTCGAACCGGCCCCGCTCCGCCACGCGCGCCATGTGCGCGAAGGAGGAGAAGTCGATCTGACTGCCCCTGCCCGACCGGGGATCCTGCCAGACGGTGGTGTTGTTCACGCCCGGGAAGTGGGCGGCCAGATGCAGGTGCCGGCTCATGCGGACTCCCCCGTGCGGGCGTAACGGTTGGCGGGACGGGCCAGGCACAGGTGCTCGCGCAACGTGGCACCCGGATAGAACACCCGCAGCAGACCCCGGTGCTGCAGGACCGGCACCGTCGCGTCCACCAGCAGCGCCAGGTCGCGGTCGGGCCGCTCGGGCCTCAAGTGGAAGCCGTCGGCCACGCCGTCCGCGTACCAGGAGCCGAGCAACGAGGCCAGCGCCACGGCATCGGCGGACGTGTGCAGCGCCACCGGCAGCGAGGCGAGGACGACGAGGCGCCCGGCCGGCGCCCCCGCATCCCGCCCGTGGGCGCCGGCCCGGCGCCGTAAGTCCTGCGCGGCGGCCCGCACCCGGTCGGCGCCCCGCGTGCGGGGCAGGCGTATGCACGCCACGTCGGCGCGCCGGACCGCGGCCTCCCGGGCCTGCGGGGCGGTCGCGTCGACCACGACCACGGGATGGCCCTGCGGTGGCCGCGGCACGATCGCCGGGCCGCGCACGCGGAAGCCGGGTCCCTCGAAGTCGACGTGATGCAGCTTGTCGCGGTCGACGAAGCGACCGGTGGCCGCGTCGCGGATCTCCGCGTCGTCCTCCCAGCTGTCCCACAGCCGGGCGGCGACGTCGACGACCGCGTCCGCCTCCCGCCACGCCTCGGCGGGCGACGGCGCGGACCGGCGCCCGAAGACACGCGCCTCGGCCTCGGAGGAGGAGACCCCCACCTGCCACCCGGCCCGGCCCCGGCTGACCCAGTCGAGGGTGGCCACGGCGGACGACACGTGGAACGGCTCGGTGTGGGTGGTGGTGACGGTGGGCACCAGCCCGATCCGCTCGGTGACGGGCGCGACGCGCGCCAGCACGGCGAGCGCGTCGAGCCGGCCGCGACCGCGGCCGGGGACCGCGAAGGAGTCGTCGAGGGTGACGAAGTCGAACCGGCCCCGCTCGGCGAGCCGGGCGGCACGCACGTACGACTCCGCCGTGGTGGGAGAGGTGACGTTGTCGAGCGCGACGGCGAGGTGCAGGGGACGGGTGGGGTGCGGCATGGGAGCTCCTCGGTGGGTACGGGGGGTGGGCACAACCAGGTGCACGTGTCAGCCCGCCGGGGCCCGGGGCGGAGCCCCGGGGCGGGGGTGCGAGGGGGCGGCAGCCCCCTCGGAAACGGTGAAAGGGCGGGGGCGGGGAACAACTCCCCCACCCAGCACCGCAAGCACCGCCCTCGCCGTCGCATCGTTCTGGCGGAACGCCACCGCGTTCGTCCCCGGCCGGGCGAACGCCGCCCCCGTGCCGCCCGCGTCCGTGAAGGGCCCCAGCGCGTAGAGCCCCGCCCGCACCCGCCCGTCGGCGGGGTCGACGGCGAGCAGTCCGCGCCCGGTGGCCTTCGCCGCCAGGCTCCGCAGCAGCGGGTCCCGGGACCGTTCCACGGTCGGCTCCGGCACGCGCGCCTCGACCAGGGCCCGCGCCCGCACCACGTGCCCGGGCACGCTCGCGGCGTGCGCGCGGAAGACGCCGCTTCCCCGGTCCGTCGTGAAGACGGCGTCCGCGCCCAGGAAGTGGACGATTCCGGCGCGCGAGAGTGCCACGAGTTGCCGCAGCCGCGGCGCGGGCGGCCCGGAGGCGAGGTAGCTGAAGAAGCCGTGCCACGCGGGCCCGCCGGCGCTGCCGAGCTGTCCGTAGAGGGACAGCAGGGCGAGGAAGACGGCGAAGTCGGCGCTGTGCCGCGGGTCGTCGCGGCGGGCGATGTCGGCCTCGATGTGGGTGCGCACCGCCTCCTGCAGGGCGGCGGTGCCGGGGAAGGTGCGCGGCCCGAGCGGCCGGTCGAGCGCGGCGAGGTCGAAGCGGTCGGCGGGGTCGGGCACGGACGCCGCCACCAGGGCGTCGAGTTCCGCGCTGCCGGGCGGGCTCGCGGCGTACGTCTCGGCGAAGTCGCTCCAGGTGGTGCGGGTGCGTTCGGGGTGGGCGGTGAACAGGCGGTGGTAGTGGGCGTGTCCCAGGTCCTTGGCGACGAGCGGCAGCAGGTCGCGGTGGAGGCCGGGGTCCCGGGGCAGCCGGCGCAGTTGCTCGGCCTGGGCGGGGCCGAGGAAGCGGGGCGGCGTGAGCGGTCCGCCGTCCCAGGGGTAGCCGATCTTCGCCCGGTAGGGCACGCCGCGCCGCGACCCGGCGTACAGCACGGGTTCGCGGCCGGAGGGGCGGTACGCGAGGCGGCCGGGGCCGTCGGGGGTGAAGCGGCCCCCGCGGCCCTCGGTGAGCAGGACCATCAGGTCGGTGAAGGCGAGGCCGAGGCCGCGTACGAGGACGGGTTCGCCGGGGCGCAGTGCGCGCAGGTCGCTGTCGGCGGTGAACTGCGGGGGCAGGTAGGTCAGGTCGTGGGCGGCGGCGAAGCGGGCAAGGGCCTGCTGGGCGGGGTCGGGTGCGGCGTCGAGGTGGCCGAGGCACAGGACGACGGCGTCGGCGAGCAGGGGTGCGGCGGCGCCGTCCAGCCACAGGCGCTGCCGGCCGTCGGGCGCCCGGTCGAGGCGGACGGCGCGGCGGCGGTGCCGGTGGACGGTGATGCCGGGCGGCAGGGCGGCGACGGCGCGCTCGTACACCCAGGACAGGTAGGCGTTCTGCAGGCGGCGGCCGGCGAAGTCGCGGGGGCGCAGCGCCCGGGCCTCGGCGGCCGTGCCCGGATCGAGGCGGATCGTTTCCGCACCCGGTCCGCCGTCCCGCACGAGCGCCGCCCACTCGGCGAGCGAGGGGCCGGGCCGCACCGGTCCGGCGCAGGCGACGCTCTCGTCGGTGTACATGGTGACGTCCTCGGCATGGGAGTTCATCCACAGCAACGGGGACTGCTCGCGCCGCCAGATGCGCCCGCCGCCGGGCGGGTACGGGTCGATCAGGTGCAGCTCGAGCGGCGAACCACGCAGGAGGCCGGGCGCGTTGGCGGCGAGGCGTTCGAGGAGGCCGGTGCCGCGGGGGCCCATGCCGACGAGGGCGAGGCGGGGGGTTGCGGCCGGGCGTAAGGGGTGCGCGGGCATGCGAAGGCTCCGTGGGTGCGGGACCGGACGGGTGGTCGGTCGCCTTCGCGCGGGCCGCGCCCCTCAGCACGGCCGGGTGCCGAGGCTACGGCGGGGCGCGGGTGGGCTGTCAACCGCGTCCCGCACTGTGAACGGCCCGTCTCACAGCGGCGGGACGGCGGTTGACGGCACAAGCGGATGCCTGCTCCACTTGCGCCATGCGCTCACGGCTGCGGCTGGTCACCCGGGACCACATCGACTTCGGTCGGGTGTGGTCCGCCTCCTGTACGGCTTCCTGCACGGGCTGACGCCGCCCCGCGCGGCGTCTCCCGCCGCCTTCGCGCCCGCGGCCCGTGGCCGCACCCCTCCCCTCGCTCTCCGCTGCGCGGTCAGCAACCGTCGCAGCAGCAGCCGTCGCAGCAATCGCAACCGTCACAGCAGTTGCAGCAATCGCAGCACCCGTCGCAACCGTTGCAGTCGCCTCCATCGCAGTTGTCACAGCACTTGGCGCACCAGCCCTCGCGCGGCTGCCCCGTCCAGGGGTCGTCGTAGGGGTCCTTGCAGCACACCTGGCACGAGCAGAACATGAGCGTCCACACCGCGCAGCCGGCGATCAGCCCGCGCCTGCGGCGCGGCGGCTGCGGCGGTGCGGGCGGCGGCGGCATCACCGGCGGCGGTCCGAACGCGGCCTCGGGGGTCGCCCCCTCGTGCCGTACGGCTCCCTCGTGTCGTACGGCACAGGTGCCGCCGGACGTCGTCCCGAACGCCCGGTCCACGGCCCGGTCCAGCTCGTGCGCCAGCAGCAGGTGCGCGAGCCGGCCCTGGCTCCTGCTCGCGAACTCCACGTCGCGCAGCGCGAGCCGCACGCCGTGCACCGCGTCGTCGCACAACCGCCGCACGTCCTCAAGTGCGGTGCCGGTGGCGGCGATGGGGTTCCACGCCCCGGTGCGGGCGTCCTCGGACAGGTCCTCCACGGCGTCCAGCAGGTGCGCGAGCCGGCCGAAGAGCCGGCCCGCCTCCTCCAGCGGCGCCCGGTTGCCCGGCCTGCCGGCCAGGACGGCGGTGTGGCCGAACGCGGCGGCGGTGGCGGTCTCCGTGGGCTCGGTGACGGCCAGCAGCGAGGTGCCCGGGCCGGCCAGCGCCTCCAGGCCGGACTGCCGCTCCACCGCCTCCACCAGGACGGCGGTGTCGAAGCCGAGTTCCGCTCCCGTACGGGCGCCCGCCCGATCCCAGCCGGCGGCGACGCGGCGCGCCGCCGCGGCGACGGGGCGGCGTGCCAACACGCCGTCGCCGTCGGCGACATGGTCGCGCATCTTGGCCGAGGCCAGGACGAGCGAGACCGCGGCGGCCAGCCTGGCCCCCTCGCCCTGGGCGACCGGCGCCGAACGCATGCCGCGCAGCGGGCAGGGCCCGGCCGTACGCCGCCACGAACCGGCGCCGCCGGGCGCGGGTGCCGCGGACTGGGCTTCGACGAGTACCGATATGACCAGACCGTCGTAGTTGGTTGCTATTCGAGCAAACTGACCGTGGTCGCCCCTGAGTGCCAGACACAAACCGCAAAGATGCGCCATCCACTCCGTCCGCATGCTCTCGGAGAGCCGGTGACGGCATGGCCTGATGATCCCGAACAAAACGTGCCCCCGTGTGTGGTGTCGATGCGCCCGGGCATCCTAGTCACCGGGGACAATCGTTCCGGGGCGGAGCCCGCTCGCCCGCACGATGCCGCATATGCCCAGGTCCAGCGCCTGCGGTCCACTCATAGGAGTTTCTGACGCACCGCCACCCGCTTTGCACCAGATGCGTCACGAAATCCCCGCATGGCCGCCATCCACTTGGCACATCATCCGCATCATGGACGACCATAGAGGAGCGGGCGGAACACACCGCGTGTGAGAGGAGGCGTCCATGGGATCGGTGCGCAAGGCGAGTGCCTGGCTTGGCCTCGTCGACGACAGCGATGACGAGGGCTACTACGGCGGCTACGAAGAGGATTCCGACGAGGGGCCCGGCGACTCCTGGGTGACCAACCCCAAGGTCCGGGTGGCCGACGAGGTCGCCCAGGAGCAGGGCACCCGCATCGCCACGGTCACCCCCGACGGATTCCGGGACGCCCGGGGCATCGGCGAGCTGTTCCGGGCCGGCGTACCGGTCATCGTCAACCTCACGAGCATGGAGCCCAGCGACGCCAAGCGGGTGGTGGACTTCGCCGCCGGACTGACCTTCGGCCTGCGCGGCTCGATCGAACGCGTGGCCAACCGGGTGTTCCTCCTCACCCCGGCCGACTACCAGGTCGTCAGCGGCGAGCCCGTGGGCCGCTCGAACGGCGGCTTCTTCAACCAGAGCTGAGGCGGCGGCAAAGCCGGCCGAGGGTCCGGGGGGTGCCCCCCGGGCGAGCACAGCAACCAGAGCTGAGGCGGCAAAGCCCGCCGGGGGTCCGAGGGGTGCCCCCCGGGCGAGCACGGCAACCGGAGCCGACCGGCTCTGAGGGGCAAGCCGCTCACCGGAACGCGTCGAGGCCGGTGAGCGCCTTGCCCAGCACCAGCTGGTGCATCTCCACGGTGCCCTCGTAGGTCAGCACCGACTCCAGGTTCGTCGCATGGCGCATGACGGGGTATTCGAGCGAGATCCCGTTGGCGCCGAGGATCGTCCGGGCGGTACGGCAGATCTCGATCGCCTCCCGCACGTTGTTGAGCTTGCCGAAGCTCACCTGCTCCGGCCGCAACCGCCCCGCGTCCATCCGCCGCCCCAGGTGGTGGGCCAGCAGGATCCCCTTGTGCAGCTCCACCGCCATGTCGGCCAGCTTGGCCTGCGTCAGCTGGAAGCCGCCGATGGGCCTGCCGAACTGCTCGCGCGTGCGCGCGTACTCCAGCGCCGTCTCGAAACAGGTGCGCGCGGCGCCCATCGCGCCCCACACGATCCCGTACCGGGCGTGGTTCAGGCAGCCCAGCGGGGCGCGCAGGCCGGTGGCCTCCGGCAGCACCGCGTCGGCCGGCAGCCGCACCTCGTCCAGCACCAGCTCGCTGGTGACCGAGGCGCGCAGCGACCACTTGTGCCGGATCTCCGGGGCCGAGAAGCCGGGGGTGCCGGCGGGTACGAGGAAGCCGCGGACGCCCTCGTCCGTGCGCGCCCAGACGACCGCCACGCCGGCCACCGAGCCGTTGGTGATCCACATCTTGCGGCCCGTCAGCACCCAGTCGCCGCCGGGGTCGCGCTTGGCGTACGTCCGCATGCCGCCCGGGTCCGAGCCGTGGTCCGGCTCGGTGAGCCCGAAGCAGCCGATCACCTCGCCGGTGGCCATGGCCGGCAGCCACTGCTGCTTCTGCTCCTCCGAGCCGAAGCGGTGGATCGCATACATCGCCAGGGAACCCTGGACGGACAGCAGGGAGCGGATGCCGGAGTCGGCGGCCTCGACCTCCAGGCAGGCCAGGCCGTACTGCACCGCGCTCGCCCCCGCGCAGCCGTGGCCGGTGAGCTGCATGCCGAGGGCGCCGAGGGCGCCGAGCTCACGGGCCAGTTCGCGGGCGGGGACCTCGCCGCGCTCGTACCACTCGGCGACGTGCGGCAGCACGCGCTCGCGGGCCCACTGCCGTACGGCGTCGCGGATGGCGCGGTCCTCGTCGCCGAGCAGGTCGTCGATCCCGAGCGGGTCGTGGGCGTCGAACACGAGGGCCTCCGGCGGATGCGGGCGTGATCTTCGAGTGCGCCGACGACGTTACGGCGCAGTAACCCACCCCGTCCAGTGCGGGTCCGCCCGCAGCGGGCCGAGCCCACCCCGCCCCGTCAGGGGCGCGGGGCAGTGGCGGATCACGCAGCGCCCCGTAGGGGCGCGGGGAACTGCGCGACAAGCCACGGCGTGCCCGCAGATGGGGGCTGTGCTTCGCCTGCGGGCCGTCGGTGGCCGATCGCGCAGTTCCCCGCGCCCCTACGGGGCGCCGTGGCGGCCGCGTGAGCGAAGATCCGCCGGGCAGGCCCTAGCCCTCGCGGGCCGCCGGCACCGGCGTCGACGTCGGCACCGGCGCCGCGCCGCAGTCCATCGCCCGCGGCAGCCGCAGCGCCGCCAGTGCACCGAGCAGCAGCAGCCCCGCGCTGACCGCCAGCGTCACATGCAGCCCGAAGACGAACGCGTCGCGCGCCGCCGCCCGCAGTGCGCCGCCCGCCGGTCCGCCCAGGCGGTCGGCGACGTCGTACGCCTCGCCGAGCGAGTGCCGGGCCGCCAGTCCGGCCGCCGACGGCACTCCCGGGACGGTGACGACGCCCGGTGCGTAGGCGGCGTTCATGACGCTGCCGAGCAGGGCGATGCCGATGCCGGCTCCGAGCTGGTAGGACGTCTCGCCGATCGCCGCCGCGCCGCCGGCGGATTCCGCGGGCGCCTCGCTGAGCATCGACTCGTACGCGCCGAACAGCGTCGTCTCCAGCCCGAAGCCGAGGACGACGAAGGCGGCGACGAGGGTGAGGGGCCGGTCGGTGCGGCCCATGGCGGTGAGCGAGAGCACGGCCATGGCCGTGAGCACGAAGCCGGCGCAGACCATGGTGCGCGGTCCGAAGCGCTGCAGGACGCGGGAGCCGGCGAGGCCGGCGGCCATGGCGGCCAGCGTCAGGGGCAGCAGGCGCAGTCCGGTCTGCAGGGGTGTCAGGCCGAGGACGAGCTGCAGGTACTGGGCGGCGATGAGTTCGAGGCCGACGAGGGCCAGCATGGCGAGCACGATGCAGCCGACCGAGGTGCCGAACGCGGGCCGGGCGAACATCGTGAGGTCGACCAGGGGGTGGGCGCGCCGCCGCTGTCGCCGGACGAACAGGACGAGGAGGGCGGCGCCGACGCCGGCCGGGACGACGGTGCCGAGCGAGAGGGCCTCGGGGCCGCCCACGTGCTTGACGCCGTAGACGACGCCGAAGAGGCCGAAGGCGGCCATGAGGGCGCCGAGGACGTCCCAGGGTCCGTCGCGTTCGCCGGTGGACTCCGGCAGGAGCCAGCGGCCGACGGGCAGGCTGACGATCATCAGCGGGACGTTGATGAGGAAGACGGAGCCCCACCAGAAGTGTTCGAGCAGGAAGCCGCCGAGCAGCGGTCCGACGGCGGCGCCGACGGCGGCGACGGCGCTCCAGACGCCGATGGCCAGGGCGCGCTCGCGCCGGTCGGGGAAGACCTGGCGGAGGATCGACAGCGTCGCCGGCATGATCATGGCGCCGCCGGCGCCGAGGAGGGCGCGGGCGGCGATGAGCACTTCGGGGGCGGTGGCGAGGGCGGCGAGCGCGGAGGCGATGCCGAAGAGGGCGTAGCCGAAGAGCAGCACGCGCCGGCGTCCGACCCGGTCGCCGAGGGTGCCGAAGAGGATCAGCAGCGAGGCGCACACGAGCGGGTAGACGTCGACGATCCACAGCAGCTGGATCGCGCCGGGCCGCAGGTCCTCGGTGACGGCCGGCACCGCGACGTGCAGGACGGTGGCGTCGACGGCGACCAGGAGCAGGCTGACGCAGAGGACGACGAGCACGGTCCAGCGGCCGGCGAGGGCGCCGCCGTGGTCGTCCGCGCGGCGGGAGCGCCGCTGCCGGGGAACGCCGACCGGCCGTCGGGGGCCGGCGGTGGTCGTCCCGGACATCCACACACCTCCGTGTCCTGCGCTCGCGGCCGCCGTGGGCCTGGGGTCGGGAAGAGCCCCGGCGGATGAGAGGGGCGAGTGAATCGACAGAGTACGCGAGGTCCTGCCGGATCCCACGTGGCGCCTCTCACGTCGTGGGGCACATCGCGCCGCCTGGGACAATCGATCGGTGAGTGATCTGCGTTCCCCGGTCGGACCGGCGTCCGGGCCGGCCCCGGCCGCCGTCCCCTCCTTGTCGCGCTCCGGCGCCGCGGCCGCCCTGCGCCGGGCGGCCGCGGCGCTGTGGCTGTACGCGGGGATCCGGGCGGTGGGCCTGGTGGCGCTGGTGCTGTGGGGGCTCGCGGACGACAAGGGTGCCCGCCATCTGCTCTCCGCGCGCTGGGACTCCATCTGGTACGCCCGAATAGCCGAGCAGGGGTACGGCTTCACGCTGCACCTGGCGGGCGGCAAGGTCCACTCCGACCTGGCGTTCTTCCCGCTGCTGCCGTGGCTGGAGCGGTTGGTCTCGTTTGTCTCGCCGCTGTCGGTCGCGGACGCGGGCCTGGTGGTGTCGGCCGTGGCCGGTCTGCTGGCCGCCTGGGGGATCTTCGCCGTCGGCGAGCTGCGGTACGGGCGCCGGGCGGGCCTGGCGCTGGTGGGTCTGTGGGCCGCGCTGCCGGTGGGCGTGGTGCAGTCGATGGCGTACTCGGAGTCGCTGTTCACGGCGCTGGCGGCGTGGAGTGTGTACTGCGTGCTGACCGGCCGGTGGGCGGGTGCGGGCGCCTTGGCGGCGCTGGCCGGGCTGACCCGGCCGGTGGGCGCGGCGGTGGTCGCGGCCGTGTGGCTGGGGGCGGCGCTGGAGCTGGTGCGGGCGCGCCGCGGGGAGCGCCGTACGCCCGTGGCCCGCGTCCTGGCCGGGGCGGCCCTGGCCCCGCTGGGCTGGCTGGGGTACGTCGCCTGGGTGGGGGCGCGCACCGGCAGCGTCACCGGCTACCTGGAGGTGCAGGGCGGTTGGGGCAACGGCTTCGACGGCGGCCTGGCCTTCGCCTCCTTCATCGGGGAACGGCTGGCGGGGCCCGCCTTCCCCGCGGGGCTGGCGCTGCTGGCGGGGGTCGTGCTGGTGGTGCTGCTGTATGTGAAGGGGGTGCGGCAGGGGCAGCCGCTGCCGCTGCTGGCGTACTCCGGCACGGTGGTGCTGCTGGCGCTCACCGCGAAGGGCTACTTCGGTTCCAAGCCGCGCCTGATGCTGCCCGCCTTTCCGCTGCTGCTGCCCCTCGCGGTGGCGCTGGCCCGGCTACGGACGGTGCGCGCGGTGGCGGTGGTGTCGGTCGTGACGCTGGTGTCGGCGGTCTACGGCGCGTTCTGGCTGCACGGTTCCGGCCCGCCATGATCGTAATTCGGCGGGCGGTGCGGAGCGGTCCGGCAAACGCCGGGGAACCCCTCGGTCAATCAGCGATAAACAGCTCGCCAGGGAAAGCAATTCAAGATTTCCCGGCCTTTGCCGAGCACCGTCCGGGGTTTCTTTAACTTTTTCTTATGCGGCTGTTCCAAACATGCCGGGCAGCACGATTGAGACGCATTCCACATCACATCGTCATCACAAAGCGGCTCGATCGGCCGGACCCTCCTGTCACGCAATGTAACGTCCATTGAGTGCGTACCAACGACGAGCTCGTCCCAGCGGAGGAGCACCCGACCGATGCCGTGCCGCCACGGATGACCCGGACCCGTCTGGGGATCTTCGTGGCGACCTCCGTGGTGTACGCGGCGATCGTGGTCGGTGTGCTCACCACGTCCTGGCCGGTGCGGTTCGACTGGCAGGTCATGCTCTTCCGGCCGTACAAGCAGTGGCCGGAGATCCACACCTTCCTGGACTACTTCGTGGTCCTGGGCCAGCGCGGACCGACCGCCGTGGCCGTGGCCGCCTGGCTGGGCTGGCGCACCTACAAGCTGCGCACGATGCGCCCGCTGCTGGTGCTGGGCACCTCGCTGCTGCTGCTCAACGCGACGGTGGGCGCGGCGAAGCTGGGCATGGGGCGGCTGGGCCCGCACTACGCCACCGCGGTCGGCTCGAACGAGATGTTCGCCGGCGGCGACATATTCCCCTCGGGCCACACCGCGAACGCCGTGGTCACCTGGGGTGTCCTGGCCTACCTGGCCACCACCCCCCGCGCGCGCCGCATCGCCTCGGTGAGCGCCGCGCTGCTCGCCCTCGGCGTGGGGATGACGACGGTCTACCTCGGTACGCACTGGATGAGCGACGTCACCCTGGGCTGGACGGCCGGCCTGCTGGTGCTGCTGGCCCTGCCCTGGTTCGAGCCGGCGATGGCGCGTGCCGACGTCTGGCTGCAGGAGGCCTGGCGCCGGCTGCGGGCCCGCCGCGTGGTGCCCGCGCTGCCGGTGGCGCTGCCGGCCGCCGCCGGCGTGTCGCTGGGCGGTCCGCGCAACCCGGCCGACGACGACCTCCCGGTCCGCGAACCGGTGGGCGCCGGCAGCCGCGCCGCGGCCCGGATCGCCGACGGCCGGCCGCACCTGCCGCCCCGGCCGCACACGGCCCGCTCCGAGCGCACGCCGGTCACCCCGACCGGCAGCCGCCGGCCGCCGCACGCCGACCGCCTGCCGCGCACCCCGCCGGTCCCGGCCGCCGGCCGCGGCCGCGCCGGCACCTGACGGCCCGCCGGGCCGCAGCCACCCGCCCGCACACGGTACGCACACAACGCCGAAGGCGGCCCCGGACGGACGTCCCGGGGCCGCCTTCGGCGTCTCAGCCCTTCCAGGAGCGCCGTACGACGCCGTCCTCGACCTCGAAGTTCAGCCGGCCCGCCCGGTACTCCATGGTGATGATCGCGCCCGGTGGCAGGGTCCGCACGTCCGTCCAGCCGCGCTCGCGGGCCCGCTCGGCGGCCGGGCCGGCGGGCAGACCGGTGTAGCCCTCGGGGTCGTCGTCGGGGTCCTTCGGAAGGTTCGTCAGGGGTGCCATGACAGCCACCGTAGGTGGCGGCGGACGGGTGCGGTAGGCGGGGTCCGTCCCGGCCGGACGCGCCACTGGTCACACTTCTGTCACAGACAACTCAGGGGAGTTTGCCCGGCCCGCATCACCCGTACGGGCCTTCCCTTTTCCTTCCCGGAGCCTCCACATAAACCCGCCGGGCAATTCACCGGGCCCTTCCGGAAGGATGGTCGCCGACCGCCGGGAGGGCCCGCCGGAATTCCCGTTCCGGGGACCGCTCCGGGGAATGATCGAATCGAATTCCGGGCTCCGGTCCGCCGACGGCTCCACGGCATTCGGAATTTGACGCTCCGGCAGCCGTGCGGGGCGCCTTGCCACCGAGGCACTCTCGCGCCGCGCCCGCGACACGAGCATCATGGCGGGTGCCCGGAGCCCAGTGGGAACGAGACAGCAGGGGGCACGGATGGGGACCGACACCGCGCAGGCCGCGGCCGGCCCGGCCCGGCCGGCCAGGCAGCGCACTCCCGGACGCATGGTGGTCGACTGGCTGACCACCACCGACCACAAGAAGATCGGCAATCTCTACCTGATCACGTCGTTCGGCTTCTTCCTCGTCGCGGGGCTGCTGGCGATGCTGATGCGCGCCGAGCTGGCCCGGCCGGGGCTGCAGCTGGTGACCAACGAACAGTTCAACGAGGCCTTCACCGCACATGGCACGATCATGCTGCTGCTGTTCGCCACCCCGGCCTTCGCGGGCTTCGCCAACGCCATCATGCCGCTGCAGATCGGCTCCCCGGACGTGGCCTTCCCCCGCCTGAACATGTTCGCCTACTGGCTCTACCTCTTCGGCGGGCTGATCGTGGTGGCCAGCCTGCTGATGCCCGAGGGCGGCGCGGCGTTCGGCTGGACCGCGTACGCGCCGCTGAGCAGCGACGCCCGCTCGCCGGGGCTGGGCAGCGACATGTGGATCATGGGCCTGGCGCTGTCCGGCTTCGGCACGATCCTCGGCGCGGTGAACTTCCTGACCACCATCATCGGCATGCGGGCGCCCGGCATGACGATGTTCCGGATGCCGATCTTCACCTGGAACGTGCTGTTCACCTCGGTGCTGATCCTGGTGGCCTTCCCCGTGCTGGCCGCGGCCCTGCTCGTGCTGGAGGCCGACCGCCGCTTCGGCGCCCAGGTCTTCGAGGCCCACAACGGCGGGGCGCTGCTGTGGCAGCACCTCTTCTGGTTCTTCGGCCACCCCGAGGTCTACATCATCGCCCTGCCGTTCTTCGGCATCATCTCGGAGATCATCCCCGTCTTCAGCCGCAAACCGATCTTCGGCTACGGGTCGCTGATCGCGGCGACCATCTGCATCACGGGGCTGTCGCTGGTCGTCTGGGCCCACCACATGTTCGCCACCGGGGCGGTGCTGCTGCCCTTCTTCTCCTTCATGTCCTTCCTCATCGCCGTGCCGACGGGCGTGAAGTTCTTCAACTGGATCGGCACCATGTGGCACGGCTCCGTGTCCTTCGAAGGACCGATGCTGTGGGCCGTGGGCTTCCTCGTCAGCTTCCTCTTCGGCGGCCTGACGGGCGTGATCCTCGCCTCGCCGCCCCTGGACTTCCACGTCACCGACACGTACTTCGTCGTCGCCCACTTCCACTACGTGGTCTTCGGCACGGTGGTCTTCGCGACGTTCGCGGGCTTCTACTTCTGGTGGCCCAAGCTGACGGGGAAGATGCTCGACGAGCGGCTGGCGAAGATGCACTTCTGGACGCTCTTCACGGGCTTCCACCTGACCTTCCTCGTGCAGCACTGGCTGGGCGCCGAGGGCATGCCGCGCCGCTACGCCGACTACCTGGCGGCCGACGGCTTCACGGCGCTGAACACGGTCTCGTCGATCGGCGCGTTCCTGCTGGGCCTGTCGACGCTGCCGTTCCTGTACAACGTCTGGAAGACGGCGAAGCACGGCAGGAAGGTGGAGGTCGACGACCCCTGGGGCTTCGGCCGCTCCCTGGAGTGGGCCACCTCCTGCCCGCCTCCGCGGCACAACTTCGTGACGCTGCCGCGCATCCGGTCGGAGTCCCCGGCGTTCGACCTCCACCACCCCGAGACGGTGCGCGCCACGGAAACGCCGGCGCCGGCGCCGTGACGGGGGCGGTTGCTCACCCCACCGGGGGGCGTTCCTCCACCTTCACCGAAAGGTCGTTGTCACACGTGTAGTACGGGCTCGCCTGGGCAGGGGCACCAGTGGTGGAGAGGCTCCGCGCCGGGTAGACGAAAACGTGGCGCTTGTCGGCGACGTCGTCCAACAGCCGGGCTATCCGCACCTCCTCGCCCGCCTCCCGAACCAGCCACAGGTCCCACACGTCCGTCCCGCCCCGCCAGTGCTCCCCCAGGGCCGCCCACGGCAGCACCGCCGAGAAGTCCGCGCGGTCCTGCTCCTCGCCCACCGTGACAGGAGCCCCGACGCGGACGGCGGGATCGCGCCGCAGACGGGCCTCGACGGCCGCGCCGGCGAGCCACGCCGGCGCGTCCTCCACCCGGTACAGCGTGCCGCACACCGTCAGCCCGCCCTCCCCCACGTGCACGTCGCCCGCTTCCGCGTGCGGCCCGCGCAGCCAGCTGCGCAGCGAGAGATTGCCGTGCTTGGTGGCGTACGGGATGCGCACCGCGAGCGGCGAGATGCTGGGCCCGGGGCGGCGGTCGACGAGCGAGCGCAGGTCGGCAAGGCCCGGCAGCAGCCGGCGCGGTGGCTCCTCGCCGCTGGCCACGTGCACGTCCCAGCGGCCCTCGGGCAGGGCGACCGTGCTGGGCAGGACGGCCCGCAGCCGGCCCGCGCCGGCGGGGGCGAGCGGCAGCAGGACGTCCGCCGACTCGTCCTCGGCGCCGCGCGGGCGCAGGACGAGCGCTCCCGACCAGTGCGCGGTGGCGTCGGTGCCGTGCGGCGCGTCGAGGTCGAAGGTCAGTCCGCCCGCGGAGTCCGCGATGCAGTCGGCGCTGGGGTTCCCCGCGTCGAAGGCCGGGGCAGGGGCAGACACGATGGTGAACTCCTCAGTCGTGGAGGTCGGTTTCATGCGGCACGCGCCTTCCGCAGGGCGGAGCGGCCCCGGTCCTTGGCCCGGAAGGCACCGCTGAGCAGGGCACCGCGGGTGCGGTGCAGGGAGCCGCGCAGGCCACCGCGCGTGAGCAGGCCGGTGAAGAGGGCCTCGTAGCGCTCGGCGATGCGGCAGGGGTCGAAGCGGGCGGAGGCGGCGAGCGCCGCGGCGCCCATGGCACGGCGCAGGTCGTCGTCGTCGATGAGCCGCAACAGTCCGGCCGCGACGGCGTCGGGTCCGCCGACGGGCACGAGCAGGCCGTCGGTCCCGTCGTCGATGATCTCGCCGGGGCCGTGCGGGCAGTCGGTGGCCACGACGGGCAGCCCGCAGCGCATGGCCTCGACGATGGTCAGGCCGAAGGACTCCAGGCTGGAGGTGACGACCCCGATGGAGCCCTTGACCCACTCGGGCTCCATCGGGGTGACCGCGCCCATGAGGTAGACGTGGTTGTACAGGCCGAGGTCCTCGATCAGGGCGCGCAGCCGGGCCCGTTCGGCACCGGCGCCGTAGATGCGCAGCCGCCAGTCGGGGCGCCGGGCGACGACCTGGGCGAAGGCGCGGATCAGGACGTCGTAGCGCTTGGCGGGGGCGAGCCGGCCGGCGGCGACGACCCATTTGCCGCTGCCGTCGGCGGGGGCGAGCGCAGGGGCGGACACCCCGTTGGGCACGGCCTCGACGTGCACGCCGGGCAGCCGCATCAGCCGGCGGTAGGTGCGGGCGTCGGCCTCGGTGACGGTGGTGACGGCGTCCAGGCGCGGGTAGTGGGCGCGCAGGACGCGCTTGAGCGCCGCGGAGTGGGTGCCGAGCGTGAGGTGCTCCTGGCCGACGCGGACCGGCCCGCGGCGGGCCTGCCGGGCGATGTGCACATTGAGGCCGGGCCGGGTGCCGACCACCACGTCGCAGTCCAGGCCCCGCAGATGCTCGGCGATGCGCCGGTCGGTCAGCGTGCTGTACTGCCGGTAGCGGCCCTCGGCGCAGGGGAAGACCTCGGCGGGGCGCCCGTGGTCGGGGTGGTCGCCCTCGTAGGCGGGCCCACCGCGGCGCAGATCCACCAGGTGACGCAGCCGTACCGCGGCGGCGGGGGCGAACAGGGGCTGCTCTCGGTGGCGGAAGACGGAGACGATCTCCACGTCGTGCTGCTCGGCGAGGACGCCCGCCAGCGTGTACGTGGTGCGGACCGTGCCGCCGATCGCGTACGCGTTGTGGATCAGGAAGGAGATGCGCATTCGTCCTCACGCAGCCGTGTGCGCGGACCGTCCTGTCCCGGTCCGCCTCTGCTGAGAGGTTAGACCGCGGGCGACCACCGGGGGTTGGCATTGATCGCCAAGTCGTGCCCCAAGCGATGACGAATCGGTAGGTGCAACGGGAACTTTTCCGGGGCGTGACCCAGGCCATGGATCTCCCGTTGTCTCCTTACGAGCCGGGATGCGCCCGGTTCGCCTGACGCGTTCGTTACATCGGATTTTCGATACCCAAGTTCGAGGAGCACCTGTGCCGCGCATGCTCGAAGTCAGCGACGAGGTACGCGCCGAGATCGGCGACGAGGAAGCGGAGCGACTGCTGGGCGGCAACAACGCCCCGGACGTCTACGACTGCACCTCCTGCCGCACCCCCGGCAATTCGGAGCACATGCCCACCAGCACCGTGCTCTTCGTGGGCGAGGAGACGGCGGTGCTGGCCTTCGCGCACGCCAGTTGCATCCCCTCGCAGGTGGTGCCCGTCTCCGAGGAGCAGTTGCAGGGCGCGGTGGCCTCCATCCAGGCCGGCAACGGCCCCGGGACCGTCGAGGCCGAGGTGCCCCTGCAGGCCGAACTCGGCGTGACCAGCGGCCTGGTGCTGATCGGTGGCGAGGTGCACCCGGCCCTGGTCGTCGAGCCCCTGACCGCCATCGCCCGCCCCGGCACCACCGGACCCGTCGACGTCTTCCTGGACCTGCTCACCGAGCAGGGCTTCCGGCCCGTCACCGACGTCGAGCAGGTGCCGGCGCCGCTGCCGGGCTGGTCGGTGCTGCTGGCCATGGGCCGGCTGCACGCGGTGCTGCAGCCGCCGGCGGCCGGGTCCGCGCCCCAGGCGTGGTGGCAGGCGCACCAGGCGATGCAGGTGGCCGACGAGTGGCGGGCGGCGGTCAACAAGACCGGCCGGGTGGTGGTCTTCGCCGCGCCCGTGGGCTCGATCGGCGCGCAGCCGCGGGAGGACCTGCTGCGCGAGGCCCTGGACCGGGCGGCGGCGGCCGGGCGCCTGGTGGGTGCGACGATGCCGCTCGCGGGCACATGAGCGGCGACCACCGGCCCGTGCCGTACGTGCCGTACCCCGCCGGTATGGTCCCGGCCGCCCATTCGCGTCCCGGACCGCATCCGTCGGCCCTCGGGGTCGTTGGCAGGGATGTGTACTCATACGAACCAGCCCGGTCCTCGTACCCGCACCCCATCCCCGGCATGCGGCCACCCCGCGACGCCTACGCGGAGAGCCACACCGCATCGGTGACCCCGATCTACGACGCCCTCTGCGCCGAGTACCGCCGTTCGTTCCGCGCGCTGCCCGGGGACCGATCGGGCGAGGAGGAGCTGGCGTTCAAGGCCTTCGGCCCGCACCGGGGCGGGTACGGCCCCGCCGGCCAGCTCACCGGCCCGGCCCCGTACCACGGGCCGTCCGGCTACAACCCGGCCTGGGACTCGTACCACCACGGCCGGCCGCGCGCGGCCCTGCCGGCGCTGCCGCCGGGCGGCGGCCAGCGCGACGGCGGCTACTAGCGCCCCGGGCGCGCAAGCGGCCCCGGACCCGCGGGCGGGGTCCAGGGCCGTCGGAGGGGTCCTTACTTCTTGCGGCCGCGCTTCTCGCGCACGCGCACCGAGATGTGGATGGGCGTGCCCTCGAAGCCGAACTCCTCGCGCAGGCGGCGCTCGACGAAGCGGCGGTAGCCCGCCTCCAGGAAGCCGGAGGCGAAGAGCACGAAGCGCGGGGGCTTGGTGCCCGCCTGGGTGCCGAAGAGGATGCGGGGCTGCTTGCCACCGCGGATCGGGTGCGGGTGGGCCGCGACGAGCTCACCGAGGAAGGCGTTCAGGCGCCCGGTCGGTACCCGCGTCTCCCAGCCCGCCAGCGCCGTCTCGATCGCCGGGACCAGCTTCTCCATGTGCCGGCCCGTCTGCGCCGAGACGTTCACCCGCGGGGCCCAGGAGATCTGCTGCAGCTCCGTCTCGATCTCGCGCTCGAGGTAGTAGCGGCGCTCCTCGTCGAGGGTGTCCCACTTGTTGTAGGCGATGACCATGGCGCGGCCGGCCTCGACGGCCATGGTGATGATGCGCTGGTCCTGGACGGAGATGCTCTCGCTGGCGTCGATGAGGACGACGGCGACCTCCGCCTTCTCCACCGCGGCCGCGGTGCGCAGGGAGGCGTAGTAGTCGGCGCCCTCCTGCAGGTGGACGCGCTTGCGGATGCCGGCGGTGTCGACGAACTTCCAGGTCTTGCCACCGAGCTCGATCAGCTCGTCGACCGGGTCGCGGGTGGTGCCGGCCAGCTCGTTGACGACGACGCGCTCCTCGCCCGCGACCTTGTTCAGCAGGGAGGACTTGCCGACGTTGGGGCGGCCGATCAGCGCGACGCGGCGGGGGCCGCCGACGGCGTTGCCGAAGGTCTGCGCGGGGGCCTCGGGCAGGGCCTTGAGGACCTCGTCGAGCATGTCGCCGGTGCCACGGCCGTGCAGCGCGGAGACGGGCATGGGCTCGCCCAGGCCCAGCGACCACAGCATGGCGGCGTCCGCCTCGCCGGAGGGGCCGTCGACCTTGTTGGCGCACAGCACGACGGGCTTGCCGGCCCGGCGCAGCAGCTTGACCACGGCCTCGTCGGTGTCGGTGGCGCCGACGGTGGCGTCCACGACGAAGACGACCGCGTCGGCGGCCTCGATGGCGTACTCGGCCTGGGCGGCGACGGAGGCGTCGATGCCGAGGACGTCCTGCTCCCAGCCGCCGGTGTCGACGACCTTGAAGCGGCGGCCGGCCCACTCGGCCTCGTAGGTGACGCGGTCGCGGGTGACGCCGGGGCGGTCCTCGACGACGGCCTCGCGGCGGCCGATGATGCGGTTCACCAGGGTCGACTTGCCCACGTTGGGGCGGCCGACGACGGCGAGCACCGGCAGCGGGCCGTGGCCGGCCTCGCCGAGCGCGCCCTCGACCTCCTCGGCGTCGAAGCCCTCCTGCGCCGCGAGCTCCATGAACTCCGCGTACTCGGCGTCGCCAAGCTCACCGTGCTCGTCGCCGGTGTGGATCTGGTCGTCCATGAAGTCCGTTCCTCGTTCTTCTTCATCGGCGGACCCTTACGGCCCGCTACTCAAGTCTCGTTCAGCGGCCGGTGAGCCGCTTGGCGTCCGCCAGGTGGGCGGCGAGGCGCTGCTGGATGCGGACGGTCGCCTCGTCCAGCGCCCTGCGGGTACGGCGGCCGGTGCCGTCGCCGGCCTCGAAGGGGTCACCGAAGACCACGTCGACGCCGCTGCGCAGCGGCGGCAGCGCCGCTATGGCCCGGCCCCTGCGCTCGGCGCTGCCGAGGACCGCCACGGGCACGATCGGCGCCCCCGAGCGCAGCGCGAAGTACGCCAGGCCCCCGCGCAGGGCGGCGAAGTCGCCCTCGCCCCGGGTGCCCTCGGGGAAGATGCCCAGCACGCCGTCCTGCTCCAGGACCTCCAGGGCGCGGGTGACCGCGGTGCGGTCGGCGCCCGAGCGGTCCACCTCCAGCTGACCGATGGCGCGCAGGAAGGCGCCCAGGGGGCCGACGAAGGCCTCCTTCTTGATCAGGAAGTGCACCGGCCGGGGCGCGGTGCCCATCAGCATCGGCCCGTCGATGTTGTGGGAGTGGTTGACGGCCAGGATGCAGGGGCCCGCGGCGGGCACCCGCCAGGCGCCCAGCACGCGCGGCTTCCACAGCCCGTACATCAGGCCGATGCCGATCCGCCGCCCGACGGCGGCACCGGTGCCGCTCACGCGGACCGCTTCTCTGCGCCCTCGGTCGCGCTCCGCCTCGACTCCGCTCCGGCCGAGTGCCCCTCCCTCGTACCTCGGTCGGGACCCTCGACCTGCGCTGCATCTCGGCTGCGTCGCTCCTCGACGAGCGTGACCACGCACTCGATGACCTGCTCCAGCGTGAGGTCGGTGGTGTCCACCTCGACGGCGTCGGCGGCCTTGGCCAGCGGGGAGGTCCTGCGGCCGGAGTCGGCGGCGTCCCGCTTGATCAGGGCGGCCTGCGTGGCGGCCAGGTCGGCGGCCTCCTTGCCCTTGAGCTCGCCGCTGCGGCGGGCCGCGCGGGCCTCGGGCGAGGCGGTGAGGAAGATCTTGAGGTCGGCGTCGGGCAGGACGGTGGTGCCGATGTCCCGGCCCTCGACGACGATGCCGTGCGGGGCCTCGGCGGCGATGGCGCGCTGCAGCTCGGTCAGCCGGGTGCGCACCTCCGGCACCGCGCTGACCGCGCTGACGGCGGCGGTCACGCGCTGGGTGCGGATCGGGCCCGCGGCGTCCTCGCCGTCGACGGTGATCGTCGGGGCGGACGGGTCCGTACCGGAGACGAGCACGGGCTTGCCCGCGGCCTGGGCCACGGCGGCGGCGTCGTCGACGTCGATGCCGTTGGCCAGCATCCACCAGGTGATCGCCCGGTACTGGGCGCCGGTGTCCAGGTAGCGCAGGCCCAGCTTGGCGGCCACGGCCCTGGAGGTGCTGGACTTGCCCGTGCCGGAGGGGCCGTCGATGCCGACGACGACAGCGGCCGGGGCGGTCCGGGCGGCGGTTTCCACGGTGTCGGACACCTTCCTCGTGCACGGGGTGGTCGATGGTGAGCCCTTCGGTGGGCTCACACAAGGTTACTGGCTCGCCGGACCACCCCGCGCAGCCGCTGCCGCGCTACTGGCGCACCGACCAGCCGCGGTCCCGCAGCGTGGCCGACAGCGGGGCCACCGCGCCGGGCTCGACCATCAGCTGGATCAGACCCGACTGCTGGCCGGTGGCGTGCTCGATGCGGACGTCCTCGATGTTGATGCCCGCCCGGCCGGCGTCGGCGAAGATCCGTGCCAGCTCGCCCGGCTGGTCGCCGATGAGCACCGTGACGGTCTCGTACGTGGCCGGGGCCGCGCCGTGCTTGCCCGGCACCCGGGCCCGCCCGCTGTTGCCGCGCCGCAGCACGCCCTCGATGCCGGCGGCGCCGTCCAGGCGCTTGTCCTCGTCGGCGGAGTCCAGGGCGCGCAGGGCCCGTACGGCCTCGTCCAGGTCGCCGGCGACGGCGGCCAGCACATCGGCGACGGGGCCGGGGTTGGCGGAGAGGATGTCGACCCACATGCGCGGGTCGGAGGCGGCGATGCGGGTGACGTCCCGGATGCCCTGGCCGCACAGCCGCACCGCCGTCTCGTCGGCGTCCTCCAGCCGGGCCGCGACCAGGCTGGAGACCAGCTGCGGGGTGTGCGAGACCAGCGCGACGGCCCGGTCGTGGGCGTCCGCGTCCATCACCACGGGCACCGCGCGGCAGAAGGAGACCAGCTCCAGGGCGACGTTGAGGACCTCGGTGTCGGTGTCGTGGGTGGGCGTGAGCACCCACGGCCGGCCCTCGAAGAGGTCGGCGCTCGCGGCCATCGGCCCCGAGCGCTCCCGGCCCGCCATCGGATGGGTGCCCAGGTAGCGGCCCAGGTCGCAGCCCAGGGCCGTCAGCTCGCGGCGCGGGCCGCCCTTGACGCTCGCGACGTCGAGGTAGGCGCGGGCCACGCCGTCGCCGATCGCCTCGGCCAGGGTCGCGGCGACGTGCGCCGGCGGCACGGCGACGATCGCGAGGTCCACCGGCCCCTCGGGTGCCTGGTCCGTGCCGGCGCCGCGCGCGGCCGCCGTCCGGGCCTGGGCGGGGTCGTGGTCCCTCAGGTGCACCTGGACGCCCCGGGCGGCCAGGGCGAGGGCGGCGGAGGTGCCGATCAGTCCGGTTCCGATGACAAGCGCGGTTCTCACGCCGCCCAGCCTAGTCGGGTAGAAACGAGCCATGATCTTTCACGTGGTCCCGCTGGACGACTGGCTGGCCGTGCCCGACCGCCCCTACTCCCCCGCCTCCCTGGCCGACGAGGGCTTCGTCCACTGCTCGCCGGACGAGGCGACCACGCTGGCCGTGGCGACGGCGTTCTACCGCGAGGTGCCGGGCCCGCTCATGGTCCTGCTCATCGACGAGCACAAACTCGGCGTCCTCGTCCGCTGGGAGGCCGCCGACCCCGCCCCGCCCCCCGGCGTCGCCCCCGGCACCCTCTTCCCGCACGTCTACGGCCGCATCGCGCGCGACGCGGTGGACGGGATGATGGAGATCCAGCGCGACGCGGAGGGCCGGGCGACGGGGCTGGTGGTGTGGTCGTGACTGGGGGCCGCACCCTCGTCGAGCAGCACACGATCTACTCGTGCGTGATGGGCTCACGTGCCTTCGGCCTGGCGACGGAGGCCAGCGACACCGACCGGCGCGGGGTGTTCGTGGCCCCCACCCCGATGTTCTGGGGCCTGACCAAGCCGCCCACGCACGTGGAGGGGCCCGAGGAGGAACGCTTCTCGTGGGAGCTGGAACGCTTCTGCGAGCTGGCCCTGCGGGCCAACCCCAACGCGCTCGAGGTCCTCCACTCCCCGCTGGTGGAGTACGCGGACGCCACGGGCCGCGAGCTGCTGGAGCTGCGCGGGGCGTTCCTCTCCCGGCGGGCCCACCGGAGCTTCGCGGGCTACGCGCAGGCCCAGCACCGCAGACTCCGCTCGGAGGCACCCCGCTGGAAGCCGGCCATGCACATGCTGCGGCTGCTCACCTCGTGCCGCGAGCTGCTGCGCACCGGGACGCTGACGCCGGACGTGGGGGCGGAGCGGGAGCGCTTCCTGGCCGTACGGCACGGACAGGTGCCGTGGGACCGCGTGGAGGCGTGGGCGACGCGCCTGTTCGAGGAGTGCGAGGAGGCGCTGCCCGGCAGTCCCCTGCCGCAGGAGCCGGACACGGCGCGCGTGGCGGACTTCCTCATACGGGTGCGCCGCGCGTCGGCGGGGTGAGCGCGCCTGCGGCCGGTCCGGGGGTGGGGCCCCCGGACCGGCCGGGCGCAGGGCCTGCTACAGGTCGACCTCGCGCATCAGCATGCCGACCTCGGTGTTCGTCAGGCGGCGCAGCCAGCCCGACTTCTGGTCGCCCAGGGCGATGGGGCCGAAGGAGGTGCGGACCAGCTTCTCGACCGGGAAGCCCGCCTCCGCCAGCATGCGGCGGACGATGTGCTTGCGGCCCTCGTGGAGGGTGACCTCCACCAGGTAGTTCTTGCCGGTCTGCTGGATGACGCGGAAGTTGTCCGCGCGGGCGTAGCCGTCCTCCAGCTGGATGCCGCTCTTGAGCTGCTTGCCGATGTCGCGCGGCAGCGGGCCGGTGATGGCGGCCAGGTAGGTCTTCTGGACGCCGTAGCGCGGGTGGGTGAGGCGGTGGGCCAGCTCGCCGTGGTTGGTGAGCAGGATGATGCCCTCGGTCTCCGTGTCGAGGCGGCCGACGTGGAAGAGCCGGGTCTCGCGGTTGGTGACGTAGTCGCCGAGGCACTGGCGGCCGTCGGGGTCCTCCATGGTGGAGACGACGCCGGCGGGCTTGTTCAGGGCGAAGAACAGGTACGACTGGGTGGCCACGGTCAGGCCGTCGACCTTGATCTCGTCCTTCTCGGGGTCGACGCGCAGGCCCTGCTCGGTGACGATGCGCCCGTTGACCTCGACGCGGGCCATCTCGATCAGCTCTTCGCAGGCGCGGCGCGAGCCCATGCCGGCCCGGGCCAGCACCTTCTGCAGGCGCTCGCCCTCCTGCTCGGCGCCGGGGAAGGTCTTGGGCGTCTTCACCTGCGGCTTGTTGTGCCGCTCCCGGTTGCGCTCCTCGATCTTGGCGTCGAGCTCGCGCGGGCGGGCGGGGGCGTAGCCGTGGCCGCGGGCGGGCCCGCTGCTGCGGCCGCCGGAGCCGGCCGTGGAGCTGCGCCTGGGGCCGCCCTTGGCGCCGCCGCGGGCCGCCTCGCCGCGGCCGCCGGTGCGGCCGCTGGTGGCACCGCCCCGGGTGCGCTCGGCGTCGGGACCCACGTCGTAGCGGCGCTCCTCGGGGCGCGGACGGCGCGGACGCTCCTGCTGCCGGTCGTCACGACGGTCGTCACGACGGTCCCCGCCGCGACCGCCGTCGTAACGCCCGCCCTCGGAGCGGCCGCCGTAGCCGCCGCCGGAGCGGCCGCCGCTCTCGGGGCGCCCGCCGCCGGAACGGCCGCCGCCCGCGCGCCCGCCACCGGACCCCGGACGGGGGGACCCTCCTCGGGCACCCCGGTTGTCCCGGTTGCCGCTTCCGCTGTTCCTGCCGCTGCTTCGCATCAAAGTTCCGTCTTGTCGTCTGCGTCGTGGTCCGGGGCGTCCGGGTCGAAGGACGGGACTCCCTCCGGGGAGTCGCCCTCGACGGCTTCCGCCTCGGGGAGGAACGGGGCGAGCTCGGGAAGCTCTTCCAGGCCGCGCAGGCCCATCCGCTCCAGAAAGTAATTCGTCGTCCTGTACAGGATCGCACCTGTTTCGGGTTCCGTCCCCGCCTCCTCCACCAGACCGCGCTGCAGGAGGGTGCGCATCACGCCGTCGCAGTTGACCCCGCGCACCGCCGAGACCCTCGAACGGCTGACCGGCTGACGGTACGCGACGACGGCCAGGGTCTCCAGTGCGGCCTGGGTCAGCCGGGCCTGCTGGCCGTCCAGGACGAAGGCCTCCACGGCCGGCGCGTACGCGGCCCGGGTGAAGAAGCGCCAGCCCCCGGCGACCTCGCGCAGGTCGAAGCCGCGGCCCTGGGCCGCGTACTCGTCCGCCAGCTCGCGCAGGGCGTCGGCGACCTCACGCCGCGTGCGCTCGAGGACCTTCGCCAGGTGCTCCTCGGTGGCCGGCTCGTCGACGACCATGAGCACGGCCTCCAGGGCCGGCTTGAGCGCCAGTGGGGGTGCCTCGTACGTCTGCTCGCTCATGCCTTCTCCTCCTCCGGCTCCGGGTCCGGCTCGCGGTCGAACTCGTCCGTCACCACCGGTGCCGCGTCCTGCGCGCCCGTCCAGCGGACGGTGAGCGTCCCCAGGGCCTCGCCCTGGTCCAGGGCGACGGCGCGCTCGCGGTAGAGCTCCAGCAGGGCCAGGAAGCGCGCGACGACGGTCAGGGTGTCGGGGGCGTCCTCGGTGAGCGCGGCGAAGGTCGCCTCCCCGGCGGCGCGCAGCCGGGTGACCACCACCTCGGCCTGCTCGCGGACGCTGACGAGCGGGGCGTGGATGTGGTCGACGTACACCTGGGGCGCGGGCTTGGGCTGCATGGCCTTGACGGCCAGCTCCGCCAGGCGCGCGGGGCCGATGCCGAGGACGACCTCGGGCAGCAGCTCGGCGTGCTGCGGCTCCAGGCCGACGGTACGGGGGTGGCGCAGGTCCTCGTGCGCCAGCCGCTCGCAGAAGATCTCGGCGATGCGCTTGTACGCGCGGTACTGCAGGAGCCGGGCGAACAGCAGGTCGCGGGCCTCCAGCAGGGCGAGGTCCGCCTCGTCCTCCACCTCCGCGGCCGGCAGCAGCCGGGCGGCCTTGAGGTCGAGCAGGGTGGCGGCGACGACCAGGAACTCGGTGATCTCGTCGAGGTCGAAGCCCTCGCCCATGGCCCTGACGTGCGCCATGAACTCGTCGGTGACCTTGGACAGCGCGACCTCGGTGACGTCCAGCTTGTGCTTGGAGATCAGCTGCAGCAGCAGGTCGAAGGGCCCCTCGAAGTTCTCCAGCCGCACCCTGAACCGACCCCCCTCGGCCTCCGCCTCGGCCGGACCGGCTCCGTCCGGGGCGGCCGGGGCCGGGGCCGGGGCGGCGGGCGCGGGCTGCGGGGTGGCGAGGGGGCTGTCCTCCTCGTGGGGGCCGCCCTCGTCGTGGTCGGTGCCGGCAGGCGTCGGGATGCCGGGGCCGCGGCCCAGGTGGCGGCGGGCCGGGTGGGGGGCGGCTGCGGGCATGGAGGGTTCCAGGGGAGGGGGCGCGGTGTACGGCCCGAGGCTAGCGCGGCGGGGTGGGTCAGCGGCCGCGCAGGCGTCGTACGAGGATGCTCGCGTCGCCGCGCGACTCCAGGTCGGCCAGGACGACGGCGACGGCCTCCCGGACGATGCGGCCGCGGTCGACGGCGAGCCCGTGCTCGCCGCGCAGCACCAGCCGGGCATGTTCGAGGTCCATGAGCTCCTCGGCGGAGACATAGACGGTGATCTTCTCGTCGTGGCGTTCGCGCCCGCTGGGCCGGCGGCCGGCGGCGCGGCCGCGGCGCTTGGCGGGGGCGGCGGCGGGCGTGCCGTCGTTGCGGGTGGGGGCGGGGCGCCGTTCGGTGTCCTGTTCCTGGCCGGTGCCGGCCGCTGCCGCGGCCGGCGCGGCGGGGGCCGGCCGGTCGCCGTCGGGCGCGTCGCCCGGTCCCGGCACGCGGGGCGGCGTCTCGCCGTTGGCCTTGCGGCGCGGGCTGGAGGACTGCAGTCCCATGCCGCCCGTGGTGCGGAACAGCTCGTCGGCGCCGGGCAGGCTCACTCGGCGTGACAACGGGCGAGCACCTCCCTGGCCAGCTGACGGTACGCGGCGGCGCCGACGGAGTTGGAGGCGTACGTGGTGATGGGCTCGCCGGCGACCGTGGTCTCGGGGAAGCGGACGGTGCGTCCGATGACCGTGTGGTAGACGTGGTCGTCGAACGCCTCGACGACGCGCGCGAGCACCTCGCGGCTGTGCACGGTGCGCGAGTCGTACATGGTGGCGAGGATGCCGTCGAGCTCCAGCTCGGGGTTGAGCCGCTCCTGGACCTTCTCGATGGTCTCGGTGAGCAGGGCCACGCCGCGCAGGGCGAAGAATTCGCACTCCAGCGGCACGATCACCTTGTGAGCGGCCGTCAGGGCGTTGACGGTGAGCAGGCCGAGCGAGGGCTGACAGTCGATCACGATGTAGTCGTAGTCGGCCATCAGGGGCTTGAGGGCGCGCTGCAGCGTGGACTCGCGGGCGACCTCGCTGACGAGCTGGACCTCGGCCGCTGACAAATCGATATTGCTGGGAAGCAGGTCCATGTTGGGCACGGCCGTCTTCAGCAGCACCTCGTCGGCCGACATGCCCCGCTCCATGAGCAGGTTGTAGACCGTCAGGTCGAGCTCCATGGGGTTGACCCCGAGGCCGACCGAGAGCGCGCCCTGCGGGTCGAAGTCGACGAGCAGGACCCGGCGGCCGTATTCGGCGAGCGCCGCGCCCAGGTTGATGGTCGAGGTGGTCTTGCCCACCCCGCCCTTCTGGTTGCACATGGCAATGATCTTGGCCGGGCCGTGGTCGGCCAGCGGTCCGGGGATCGGGAAGTAGGGCAGGGGCCGCCCGGTGGGGCCGATGCGCTCGCGGCGCTGCCGGGCCGCGTCGGGGGCGAGGGTGGCCGCGTACTCGGGGTCGGGCTCGTACTCGGCGTCGGGGTCGTAGAAGTGACCGTCCGGCAGTTCCTCGTAGTCGGCGAGGCTGGTGGGCTCCATGGCGCCCGTGTCGCCGGCCATGGCGTTCACGTGTTGACCGTCCATGCTCTGGTGGGCTGTCGTCGTGCTCTGGATGTTCTGGTGCGCTGCGAAGGTCTGGACGGCGACGGAGCCGACAGCGTGGAGTCCCACGGGACTCGGGCCCTGCGCAAGCGTTCCTGGGTGACCACCCCCGGGAGCAAATGTCGACTCATTCACAAGTCGTCCTACCTCCTTGGTGACCAGGAAACATCTAGATAGGTCAGCGTGACACCATGCCGACGGTTGGCGACTCTATGGCGTGTCGGCGGTCCGCAGCAACACAATCCGCCGGAGACGGCACGATGTGTCGGCAATCGAACACCCTTCTGTCAAGGGTCTACGGCGGATAACCCGGAAGAATCACGGGCGGGTCAAAGCATGGCGAAACACCCCGGCCGGGCCTTGCGCGAACAAGGCCCGGCCGGGTAAGTGACTGCGTTCGGCGCGCGGTTGGCGTCAGCCCAGCAGGGTGTTCAGCTCGACGTGCGCAAGGCTGTGCGCCTCGGCGACCGGGCCGTAGACGACCTGACCCTCGTGCACGTTGAGGCCCTTGGCCAGCGCGGCGTCACGACGCAGCGCCTCCTGCCAGCCGAGGTTCGCCAGCTGCACGATGTAGGGCAGCGTGGCGTTGGTCAGCGCGTAGGTGGAGGTGTTGGGCACCGCACCCGGCATGTTGGCGACGCAGTAGAAGACGGACTCGTGGACCGTGAAGGTCGGCTCCGCGTGGGTGGTGGGACGGGAGTCCTCGAAGCAGCCGCCCTGGTCGATGGCAATGTCGACAAGGACACTTCCGGGCTTCATCTTGGCGACGAGCTCGTTGGTGACCAGCTTGGGGGCCTTGGCGCCCGGGATCAGGACGGCGCCGATGACGAGGTCGGCCTCGACGACGGCCTTCTCCAGCTCGTAGGCGTTGGAGACGATCGTCTGCACCTTGGTGCCGAAGACCTTGTCGGCCTCGCGGAGCTTGTTGATGTCCTTGTCCAGCAGGGTGACGTGGAAGCCCATGCCGATGGCGATCTGGGCGGCGTTCCAGCCGGAGACGCCACCGCCGATGACGACGGCCTTGCCGGCGTGGGTGCCCGGGACGCCGCCCGGCAGCACGCCGCGGCCGCCGGCCGAGCGCATCAGGTGGTAGGCGCCGACCTGCGGGGCCAGCCGGCCCGCGACCTCGGACATCGGGGCGAGCAGCGGCAGCGCGCGGTTGGCGAGCTCGACGGTCTCGTACGCGATGGCGGTGGTGCCGGACTCCAGCAGGGCGTCGGTGCACTCGCGGGAGGCGGCCAGGTGCAGGTAGGTGAAGAGGGTCTGGCCCTTGCGCATGCGGTGGTACTCCTCCGCAATGGGCTCCTTGACCTTCAGCAGCAGGTCCGCGGTGGCCCAGACCTCGTCGGCGCTGTCGAGGATCGTCGCACCGGCACCGACGTACTCGGCGTCGGTGATGGAGGAGCCGAGACCGGCGCCCTTCTCGATGACGACCTGGTGGCCGTTGCGCACCAGCTCGAGCACGCCCGCGGGGGTGATGGCCACGCGGTATTCGTTGTTCTTGACCTCGCGGGGGATGCCGACCTTCACGTCGATCACGGTCCTTGAATCAGAGAATGACAGGCTATTCCCGATATGCCGGGCATACCAGGGCAGACCGCGTCGGTCGCGGCCTTGCCAGTCTAATGAAGGATTGCGCGCTGTCTAGCCTTGCAAATCACCAATCTTTGTGGCCGAGACCACTGGTTTCGTAGGTCGAGGATTTGATACCGGCGGTACGGTGAGTTGTCCTGTCAGGGCCTAGGGGCGCCGCCCCTCGTGCGCGCCGTCCGCCGGCGGCGGCACGGCCGGCCGCTCGGCCGGCAGGTGCGCCGACAGGTCGGCCGCGAGCGCACGCTGCTCCTCGGCCGCCCGGTGCTCGCCGAGCCGGTCGAGGGCCTCGGCCAGGCGCAGCCGCAGCGCCGCCTCCAGAGCCGTCTCGCCCGCACCGCGGGCGGCCTCGGCCGCCTCCAGGAAGGCCCGCCGGGCCTGCACGGTGCGGCCCGCGCCGTGCAGCACCCGGGCCACCTCGGCCAGCGCCCGGGCGTGCCCGGCGCGGTCGCGCAGCCTGCGGTGGGCCGCGGCGGCCGCCCGCCAGTCGCGCAGCGCCTCCGTCCACTGGCCGGCGTACTCGTGGACGGTGCCCAGCCGCCCGTACAGCCGGGCCTCGTCGGCCAGCTCGCCGCGGGTCAGCCGCAGCTCCAGCCCCCGGCCGTACCAGTCGGCGGCGCGCTGCCAGTCGCCGAGCTCATGGTGGGCGGCGGCCACCGACTCCAGTGCCCGGCTGGTGACGTACGGGTCGCCCGCCTCGCGCGCCGACTGCAGCGCCTGGCGGTAGCGTTCGAGGGCCTCGTGGGTGCGCCCGGCCCGGGCGTCGAGGTCGCCGAGGTTGAGCAGGGCCGCCGCCTTCTCCAGCGGCATCTCGCAGCGCCGGGCGACGTCCAGGACGAGCTGGTGCAGCCCGTACAGCTCGGGGGCGGCGGTCTCGGGGCCGAGGTGGGCGGTCAGCGCCCGGGTCAGCGCCGAGACCAGCCGGCGGGCGAGGGTGTCGAGCCGGCCGTCCTCCACGGCCAGCCGGGCGGCGGCCAGCAGGGCCGGCAGCCGGCCCAGCAGCCACTCCTCGGCGGCCTGCCGGGTGGGGAAGCGCAGGGCCCGGGGCAGCTGCTCGATCCGGCGCCGGACCGCCGGGTCGTCGCGCTCGGTGGCCGCCCGGCAGGAGTGCAGCTGCCGTACGGTGCGCTCCAGCATCCGCGCCCGGGCCAGCTCGATCTCGGCCGGCCGCTCCTGCGCGTGCAGCAGCGAGTCGATCATCGCGGCGAGGCAGCCGGGCACCCGGTACTGCGGGGGCAGGGTCTCGCCCTCGCCGGCCGGGCCCTCGGCGCGCAGCAGGCCCCGGGCGGCCAGGTCCTCCAGGGCGGACTGGGCGGTGGACAGCGAGCAGCCGGCCAGGGCCGAGGCGACGTGCGCGTCGGCCAGCCCGGCGGGGGCCAGGCCCAGCAGGTGCAGCATGCGGGCGGTGGGGGCCGGCAGCGCCTCGTAGGCGAGCCAGAAGGCGCGGGCCAGCGGCCCGCCGGCGGCCTCTCCCCCGCCCGCCGGGGGCAGCTCGCGCAGCCGCCGGGCCGCGTCGACCACCGTCGTCTTGGGCAGGGCGGCCAGCCAGCCGCCGACCAGGACCAGGGCCGCGGGCTGCCCGCAGCACTCCTCGACGACCCGGGAGGCGGCCACCGGGTCGCAGGTGATGCGGGTGGGCCCGGCGTACCACTCCAGCAGTTCGACGGCCGCCGGCGCGTCCAGGCCGCCCAGGGTGCACGGGCGCACGTCGGGCACGCCGGTCAGCGGGCCGCGGGAGACGGCCACGACCAGGCACTCGGGCTCGTCGGGCAGCAGCGGCTCGACCTGCTCGGCGCCGGAGGCGTCGTCCAGGAGCAGCAGCACCCGCTTGCCGTTCAGGGCGGTGCGCAGCGCCTGGGCGAGCTCGTCCTCCTCGGCACCCGCCGGTACGGGTGCGTCCAGGGCGGCCAGCAGGGCGCGGGCGGTGCGTTCGGTGGGCACCGGCTCCCCGTCGGCGCCCGTGAGCCGGGCGCGCAGTACTCCGTCCGGGTAGTCCGTGACCAGCTGCCGGGCGAGCTCCTCGGCCAGCGCGGTGCGGCCCGATCCGGGCCGGCCGGCGATGAGCAGCACCCGGCCGCGCGGTTGCTTGCGGCCGGAGAGGGTGTCGAGTCCGGCGCGGACGATGTCGGCGCGCAGCTCCTTGAGCTCGCGCAGCCGCCCGACGAACAGATCCCCGCGCTCCGCCGTGAAGGCCGCTTGGGGCGCGAGTCGCTGACGGGTCGCCACGGGTCCACTCCCTGCACGCACGAGCCCGGCCGCGGCCGCGGCCGGGAACGCTTCGAGCCTAGTTCACCGTGTCGTGAGGTCCGGGTAACAGCCGGGGGCGACGCGGTCCCCCGGCTGCGAAGATCACCTATTCGGGTTGACCTATCGTCGCATCAAACAGCCCCGGAGGGCGGGGCGTCAGGCCTCGTAGGGGCGGGCCGGCCAGGGCGCGTCGGCCGGGCGCAGGGCCTGCAGGCCGTCGCCGGCCAGGGCGGCGGCCAGCGAGAGCACGCCCACGACCAGGCAGGTGTTGTGCAGTTCGCCGGCCAGGACGCCGCGCACCAGCTCGGCCAGCGGCACCCGGTCCACCTGCATGTCGAGCTCCTCGTGCTCGACGGCGAAGCGCTCGCCCTCCACGGCGGAGATGCCGCGGGCGAGGAAGACGCGCACCGCCTCGTCGCAGCCGCCGGGCGAGGTGTAGACGTCGGTCAGCACCCGCCAGTCCTCGGCCTTGACGTGGGCCTCCTCGTACAGCTCGCGCTGGGCGGCGCGCAGCGGGTGCTCGCCGGGCACGTCGAGCAGGCCGGCGGGGATCTCCCACAGCCGCTGGCGGACGGGGTGGCGGTACTGGTTGACGACCAGGACGCGGTCCTCGTCGTCGAGGGCGAGGACGGCGACCGAGCCGGGGTGGGTCTGGTAGTCGCGGGTGGCGGTGGTCCCGTCGGGCATCACCACGGTGTCCGTGCGGACCCCCGTCTTGGCGCCCTGGAACGGCGTCCTCGTCGCGGTGACCTGCCACTCCTCGGCGGTGTCCTTGATGCCCATGTGCGGTCCTTCCAACAAAGTCCCCGGCGGATACGGAAAAGCCGGGGTGCGGGCCCCGTGGGACCCTCACCCCGGCTCAACCGTACCGATCAGCCCTGCTGGCGCTGCACGGCCGCCTTCACCAGGCCCGCGAAGAGCGGGTGCGGGCGGGTCGGGCGGGAGCGCAGCTCCGGGTGGGCCTGGGTGGCCACCAGGTAGGGGTGCACCTCGCGCGGGTACTCGACGTACTCCACGAGCTTGTTGTCCGGGGAGGTGCCGGAGAAGACGATGCCGGCCTTCTTCTCCAGCTCGCCGCGGTAGGCGTTGTTGACCTCGTAGCGGTGGCGGTGGCGCTCCTCGACGTACGGGGCGTCGCCGTAGACCTCGCGGACGATGGAGCCCTCGGCCAGCTTGGCCGGGTACATGCCCAGGCGCATGGTGCCGCCCATGTCGCCCTCGCCGGCCACGATGTCCATCTGCTCGGCCATGGTGGAGATGACCGGGTGGGCGGTGGCGGGGTCGAACTCGGTGGAGTTGGCGCCCTCGATGCCGGCCAGGTTGCGGGCGGCCTCGATGACCACGCACTGCAGGCCCAGGCACAGGCCCAGCAGCGGGATCTTGTTCTCGCGGGCGTAGGTGATGGCGCCGACCTTGCCGTTGACGCCGCGGTCGCCGAAGCCGCCGGGAATGCAGATCGCGTCGACGTCGGAGAGCTGCTGCTTGGCGCCCGCCGGGGTCTTACACTCGTCGGAGGTGACCCACTTGATCTTCACGCGGGCCTTGTTGGCGAAGCCGCCGGCGCGGATGGCCTCGGTCACCGACAGGTAGGCGTCGGGCAGGTCGATGTACTTGCCGACCAGGGCGACGGTGACCTCGTGCTCGGGCTGGTGGACGCGCTCGAGCAGGTCGTCCCACTGCGCCCAGTCCACGTCGCGGAAGGGCAGGTCGAGCTTGCGCACGACGTAGGCGTCCAGGCCCTCGGCGTGCAGCACCTTGGGGATGTCGTAGATCGACTTGGCGTCGATGGCGGCGACCACCGCGTCCTCGTCGACGTCGCACATCAGCGAGATCTTGCGCTTGATGGCGGTGGGCACCTCGCGGTCGGCGCGCAGCACGATCGCGTCGGGCTGGATGCCGATGTTGCGCAGGGCGGCGACCGAGTGCTGGGTCGGCTTGGTCTTCAGCTCGCCGGAGGGGCCGATGTAGGGCAGCAGCGAGATGTGCACGACGAAGACGTTGTCGCGGCCGACCTCGTGGCGGACCTGGCGGACGGTCTCCAGGAACGGCAGCGACTCGATGTCGCCGACGGTGCCGCCGACCTCGGTGATGACGACGTCGACGTCGTCGGTGGCCATGCGGCGGATGCGGTGCTTGATCTCGTTGGTGATGTGCGGGATGACCTGGACGGTGTCGCCCAGGTACTCGCCGCGCCGCTCCTTGGCGATCACCGTGGAGTAGACCTGACCGGTGGTGACATTGGCGCTGCCGTCGAGGTCGACGTCGAGGAAGCGCTCGTAGTGGCCGATGTCCAGGTCGGTCTCGGCGCCGTCGTTGGTGACGAACACCTCACCGTGCTGGAAGGGGTTCATCGTGCCCGGGTCGACGTTGAGGTACGGGTCGAGCTTCTGCATCGTCACCCGCAGACCCCGGGCCTTGAGCAGCGCGCCCAGGCTGGAGGCGGTCAGCCCCTTGCCGAGCGAGGAGGCGACACCCCCGGTGACGAAGAGGTGCTTGGTCGTCGTGGGCTTAGCGGCAATTGCCAAAGGGGGGCTCCCGTGGTCGCGAGGTGAAGGTGCGTACCGGCGATCACCCTGCCGTTCGTCGGGGGTGCCGTCGCTGCGGTCGGGGGGTCTTTGGCCCGCCGGTCCACGGGGTACCAGGGTATCAGCGCCAGGGGCCGGGCGCGTCCGGTGACGCGGCCCGAGCTGGGACGGAACCGTCCGTCACGGGGGCCTCACCGCTCGCGCACGGGGCGCGCTCCCGGCGCGCACCGGGCCACCCATTCGGCACATGTTCCCCCATCAAGCGTCGCGCGTCTCCCAACTGCGCGTCGTATCCTGCTCGGACACACGCAGCGAGCCGGCCGGCACGGCACTTCCCGCCCTTCCCCAGCTACCGCTGGGAGGGGCCCTTCCCGGAACAGAGCTCGTCGAAGATCGCTTGACCGTCAGAGGCCCTTTGGGGTCCTGGATGCCGTTCGACTGGAGATGACGTGGCCGGGCGTATCGAGGATTACGCACTGATCGGCGACATGCAGACCGCCGCACTGGTCTGCCGGGACGGTACGGCCGACTGGCTGTGCCTGCCCCGGTTCGATTCCCATGCGGCCTTCGCCGGACTGCTCGGCACCGAGGAACACGGCTATTGGCGGATCGGCCCGGCGCACCCCTCGGGGGCCGCGCCACCCAGGGCCGATCGCCGCCGGTACCGGGGCGACTCCCTCGTGCTGGAGTCCGAGTGGGACACCCCCCGCGGCACCGTCCGCATCATCGACTTCATGCCGCCCCGCGACGGAGCGCCGCAGCTGATCCGCATCGTCGAGGGCGTCAGCGGCCGGGTGCCCATGCGCTCGGCGCTGCGCATGCGCTTCTCCTACGGCCGCGTCGTGCCGTGGGTGCACAAGGTGGGCGAGCGCACGGTGGCCGTCGCCGGCCCCGACTCGGTGTGGCTGGACACCACCGCCGACACCTTCGGCAAGGACCTGACCACCTACTCCGACTTCACCGTCTCGCCCGGGGAGCGCATCGCCTTCACCATCAGCTGGCAGCCCTCGCACGGCGAGCCGCCCGCCCTGCCGGACCCGGAGGGCTCGCTGGAGGCCACGGAGGAGTTCTGGCGCGAGTGGGTGGGCCACTGTACGTACCACGGCCCCTACCGGGACGCCGTGGTCCGCTCGCTGATCACCCTCAAGGCCCTGACCTACGCCCCCACCGGCGGCATCGTGGCCGCGCCCACGACCTCGCTGCCGGAGGAGATCGGCGGCGTGCGCAACTGGGACTACCGCTACACCTGGCTGCGGGACGCGGCCATCACCCTGTCCTCGCTGCTGCGCACCGGCTACCGCGAGGAGGCCCGCGCCTGGCGCGAGTGGCTGCTGCGCGCGGTCGCCGGCGACCCGGAGAACCTGCAGATCATGTACGGCATCGCGGGCGAGCGCGAGCTCGGCGAGGCGGAGCTGCCCTGGCTGCCCGGCTACGAGAACTCCGCACCCGTGCGGGTCGGCAACGGCGCCGCCGGCCAGCTCCAGCTGGACGTCTACGGCGAGGTCACCGAGGCCCTGCACCTGGCCCACATGACGGGCCTGGCCCGCAACGACTACGCCTCGCTGCTGCAGCTGCGGCTCATCGGCTACCTGGAGGACCACTGGACCGAGCCCGACGAGGGCATCTGGGAGGTGCGCGGCCCGCGCCGGCACTTCGTGCACTCCAAGGTGATGGCCTGGGTGGCGGTCGACCGCACCATCAAGCTCATCGAGTCCGGCGACGTCGACGGGCCGCTGGAGCGCTGGCGCGAGCTGCGCGACGACATCCACCGGGACGTGTGCGAGCGGGGCTACGACAAGGAGCGCAACACCTTCACGCAGTCCTACGGCTCCAAGGAGCTGGACGCCTCCTTGCTGCTCATCCCGCAGATGGGCTTCCTGCCGCCGGACGACAAGCGCGTCATCGGCACGATCGAGGCGATCCAGCGGGAGCTGTCCACGCCCGACGGCTTCGTCCTGCGCTACCCCACGGCCGGCCACGAGGCCGGCGTGGACGGTCTCGAGGGCGACGAAGGCGCCTTCCTCGCCTGCTCGTTCTGGCTGGCCGACGACCTGGCGATGATCGGCCGGGTGGACGAGGCCCGGCAGCTGTTCGAGAAGCTGCTGGGCCTGCGCAACGACCTGGGGCTGCTGGCGGAGGAGTGGGACCCGCGCCTGAAGCGGCAGGTGGGCAACTTCCCGCAGGCCTTCAGCCATGTGCCGCTGATCGACACCGCGCTGCGGCTGACGGCCTCCAGCGCCTTCGGCGGCTAGCGCCGCCGGAGAACCCGGGTTTCGCCCCGTCAGGGGCGCGGGGAACTGCGCGACAAGCCACGACGGGCCCGCAGACGGGGTGCTGTGCTTCGCCCCGAGCCTCGGGGTGGCGCGTCGGCTGCGGGCCGTCGGTGGCCGATCGCGCAGTTCCCCGCGCCCCTACGGGGCGCTGCGTGATCGGCCGGAGAGCCCGGGTACGCGCCCCCTATGGGGCGCGGGGCCGCCGCGGGGCGCGGCCGGCAGCCGCATGGCCTCACTTGCGCCGGAGCGGCAGTACGAGCAGTGCGGTCACCGGAACGACGAGGCTCGCTGCCGCCGCGTTGAGCCCGCCGTAGCCGTAGTCGGCCAGGACGGGTCCGGAGAGCGCACCGCCCGCCGCGCCGACCAGATTCATCAGGGTGTCGGACAGCCCCTCGGCCTCCGGGCGGTGCCCGGCGGCGACGGACTCGCTCAGCAGCGTCGAGCCGGCGACCGTCGCGCACGACCAGCCCAGCCCCAGCAGGAACAGCCCGGACGTCACCGGCCACGGCCGGCTGCCCGCCGTGCCCGCCAGCAGGGCCGCGACCACCAGCAGCGCCTGCCCCAGCAGGATCACCGGCACCCGGCCCAGCCGGTCGGCGGCCTTGCCGACCAGGGGCGAGAGGGCGTACATGCCCGCGATGTGCACGCTGATCGTGAAGCCGATGATGCTCAGCGACGCCCCGTGGTGGGCGAGGTGCACCGGCGTCATCGTCATGACCGCGACCATCACCGCATGGCCCAGGACCAGCGCGCCCAGCCCGGTCAGCGCGGCCGGCGAGCTGCGTACGTGCCGCAGGGCGCCGCCCATGCGGGCCGTGAAGCGCGGGGCGCCCGGGGTGTCCGTGGGCGCCGGTGCCGGCAGCATCAGCAGCGGGTCCGGGCGCAGCCGGGTGTGCACCACGGCCCAGCCGGCCACGAACGCCGCGACGGAGAAGACGAAGGTGCCCGCCGGGGGCGGCAGGTGCAGCAGGCGGGCCGTGTGCTCGCCGGGGCCGCTGAGGTTGGGGCCGAGCACGCTGCCCACCGTCGTCGCCCAGACCACCACCGACAGGGCGCCCGCCCGGGCGCCCGGCTCGGCGAGGTCGGTGGCCGCGTAGCGCGACTGGAGGTTGGCGGCCGAGGCCGCGCCGATCAGGAGCATGCCGGCCAGTGCGGGCGGGTACCAGCCCAGCCGGGCCGCGGCCAGGACCACGAGCGAGCCCGCCGCGGCCAGCAGCCAGCCGGTGCCCAGCCCGGCCCGCCGCCCCCGGGCCCGGGACAGCGCCGCCAGCGGCACGGCGGCCAGCGCCGCCCCGAGCGTGATCAGCGTCGTGGCGATGCCGGCCAGCGAGGCCGAACCGGAGAGCCGCTCCACCAGCAGCCCGCCGGAGGAGAGCATCGAACCCATGCCGAGACCGGCCACGGCCTGGGCCGCGACGAGGACCCGTACGGTGCGCCGCTGCACCGCGGCGCGGTCGGGGAGGGCGGGCGCGGACGGCTCGGCGCCGACGCCGGGTATGCCGGTTGTCATGCACAGAGAGTAAAGCTGCCGGGCCGATGGTCTAGGTTCACGGCATGGAGGAGACGATCACCGTCGCACGGGCCCTTGAGCTGCCCGCGCTCAAGCGCGGCCTGCCCCAGGTGATGGCCGGCGGCGAAGCGCTGCACCGCCCCGTGCGCTGGGTGCACGCCTGCGAGGCGCCCCACATCGCCGCCCTGCTCAAGGGCGGCGAACTGCTGCTGACCACCGGCCTGGGCCTGGGCAGCCGGCCCGCCGAGCAGCGGGCCTTCGTCAGGGGCCTGGTCGACCGGGACGTGGCGGCCCTCGTCGTCGAACTCGGCTCCCACTTCACCACGCTGCCCCCGGCCGTCGTGGACACCGCCCACGCCCTCGGCCTGCCGCTCGTGCAGCTGCACCGCGAGGTGCCCTTCGTCGCCGTCACCGAGGAGATCCACACCGAGCTCGTCAACGCGCACTACACGCTGCTGCGCCGCGCCGACGAGGTGCACCGGCGCTGCACCGAGGTCCTCCTCGGCGGGGGCGGCGTCCCCGAAGTACTGCGGCTGTTCGCCGACTTCGCGGGCAACCCCGTCTTCCTCCAGGGCTCCGACGGACGGCTGCTGTACGCGGCGGGCCCGGCCGACGCGCTGCAGGTGTGGGACGGCCTGCGCGGTGCCGTGCCGGGCGGCGGCGTGGTGGTCGACGTCCCCGGCGGACAGCCGGAGGGCACCCCCCGCGGACGGCTGACGGTGCTGCCGGTCGACGCGCCGCTCGCCCCCGTCCACCGGATCGCCGCCGAACGCACGGCGGGCCTGCTCGCCGTCGTCCTGCTGCAGGCCCGCCAGGAGGAGGAACTGGCCGCCCGCGGGCGCGGCGACTTCCTCACCGACCTCGCCGAGGGCCGGCTCGATGCGTCGGAGGCCCCCGCGCAGGCCCGCGTCCTGGGCTTCCGGCCCGGACCGGGCCCGCTGCTGCCGGTGGTGATGCGGCTGGCCGCGGACGGCGTGCCGGCGGAGTCCTGGGCGCCGCTGGCGAGCGCGCTGCAGCGCGAACTCGCCGCGGTCGGCGCGCCGGTACTCCTCGGCGTACGCCTCCCCGAGGGCCGGGTACCGCTGCTCGTGGGACTGCGCGGGGAAGCCGAACGCCCGGCGGTCGCCGCCAAGGTCGCGGCCGCCCTGCGGGCCGGGGCCCAGCGGGCGCTCGGCCGCACGCCCGTGATCGTCGCCGGCGCCCCCGCCACCTGGGCCACGGCCGGCGCCGGGCTGCGCCACGCCGCGCAGGCGGCCACGGCGGCGCGCGGCCTGCCGGACGCGGCGGAACGACCCTGGCACGACGCGCGCCACCTCGACGTGGACGTCCTGCTGTGGCAGCTGCGCTCGCACGGCGACCTCGCGGCCTTCGTCGACCGCGTCCTCGGCCCCCTGCTCGCGCACGACGGCACGACCCGCCCGGTACTGCTGCCGACCCTGGAGGCGTATCTGGCGCACGCCGGCCGCAAGGCCGAGACGGCCCGGGAACTGCACGTCAACCGGCAGACCCTCTACGACCGGCTGGCCCGCATCGCGCGCCTGCTCGGCGCCGACCTGGACGCCCCGCACACGGTGCTCTCCCTCAACCTCGCCCTGCGGGCGCGTCATCACGTGGGTTAGGGGGTGAGGGAGCGGGCAGCGACCGTTTCGAGGCGTTCGGCGAAGACCTTGTGTGCGTCGGGGGTGAGAGTGCGCAGGGCGACCATGGCAGTGATCACGACATCGCAGAGTTCCTTTTCGACGTCCTGCCAGGTGTGGCTGGCGCCTTTGCGGGGGTTGTAAGTGGTGGCACCCATGACGGCCTGGGCGACTTCGCCCACCTCTTCGGCGAGCTTCAGCACACGCATGGTGCGGTGGGTCTGCTCATGGGCAGGGTTGTTGTCGTCCAGCCAATCCTTGAGGCGGTCGACGGTGTCCCAGGTGTGCTGATCCATGACTGCGCTTCTCCGTGGGGCTGTTCAGCGGGCAGTGCTGCCGCTGACGCTATCGGCCCGGTGATGCAGGTATCCGGCGATCTGTTCGGCTGCCTCCGTTGGAGTGCGGGTGTCGGTGTCCACGGTGACGACGCGGACATCGAGTCGCCCAAGAGTTCGAGCGGCGTCCTGGTAGAGGGCGATCTCTCGCGCTGGTGTCACGGAGTCCTGCTCGAAGCGGTGATGTGCCCCGCGAGCCGCCAGGCGTTCTGCGATGGTCTTGGGCTCGGCGGCGAGGATGACGGCCAGATCGGGAAGCCGAATGCCCGCGTTGAGAGCGAGGAGGTAGTCCTCCGGCACGCCGTCGAGGCGTTGGAGGACGAGGTGGAAGCGAGGTAGCGGTCGCAGACGACGGTGTACCCCTGCTCAAGGGCAGGCCCTATCTCGTGGTCGAGATGATGGTGACGGTCGGCGGCCACCAAGCAAGCCAGGGCCCGGCCGGTGATCCGGTCGGCGTGGCCTCGGGTGAACACGCCGACCGATGAAGTCGATGGTTCGGCTGTGGGATGGACTCGGTGCCCTCGTGCGGCGAGCACGGCGTGGAGGGCGGCGACGACGCTGGTCTTCCCAGAGCCGCCCGGTCCGTCCACGGTCACGAAGATGCCCGTACTCATGCGACTCCACCTCCGCCGGCGAGGCGCTGGTGCTGCTCGCGGGTGAGAGCGGCCAGGGTGGCGCGCAGCTCCTGCAGCGGCGTGTCGGCGAAGGGGATGCCGACAGAGAAGTTGAATTCGTCGCGGGCGCGCATGCTCTCGTCGGCTCCTTGGTCGGTGAGGTCGACGTCGCTGTAGGCGAGGAGGTCGTCCGGCGCGTGGCCGGCGGTGGTGAGCTGATGCCACACGGGGGTGCCCGGGTAGGGGCGGAACTCGAAGACCGAGGCGCGGAAGCGGCCGGGCAGGCGGTCGTCGAGATCCCAGAGCCGGTGAATGTGCGTGACGGTGGCGGCGAGGTCGTCGCGGGTCTCGCCGGGGTAGCCGAGGATGAAGTAGCCCTTGACGCTGATGCCGCGTTCCATCAGGCGTCGGACCACGGTGAGGGTCATGTCGGCGGTGATGCGTTTGTCCATGGCGTCCAGGACGTGGTCACTGCCGGATTCGATGCCGAGCGCGACTTCGTTCAATCCGTTGGCCACGAGGGCGTCGAGGGTGGTGTCGCTCTCGCGGGCGAGGACGTTGATGCGGCCGGTGGCGTCCCAGGTGAATCGTTCCCCCACGCGGTGGGCGGTGAAGGCGGCCATCATGGTGGCGATGACGCGGCGGGCGCCGAGGAAGAGATCGTCGACGAACCGGAACGCGGTCACCTGGTACTGCTGGTGAAGGTGGTCCATCTCCGCGATGATGTTTTCCGGTGTCCGAACGCGGATCTTCACATCCGGGTTCACCTGCGCTGCCGCACCACAGAATGTGCACTGGTACGGGCAGCCGCGCGCCCCGACCATGTTCGCCTCCCGCCGGCCGTGCGCGTTGACATACGGGTCTTGGGGCAGGAAAGCGCGGCTGACGAAGGGCAGGGTGTTGATGTCGGGGCTCATCCACAGCTCACCGCTGCCCGGACGGGCGATACCTGACGCGATGGTGCCCAGGAGCCGGTCCCGCCACATCACCCCGGGCAGGTCGCTGCGCCGGCCCGGGTCCTCCAACAGAGCGGCGACGCGCGTCTCGGCTTCACCGAGGACAAGTGCCTGCACCTGCCTCATGCGGGGGTCGCCCAGGACGCGGGCGGGCATCGCCTTGGCGTGGTGGCCGCCGACCATGACCTTGATGCCGGTGTCCAGGCCGGCGGCGATACGGGCGGACAACTCGTAGGTGGGAGCCAGCAGGTTCAGCCCTAACCAGCGGGGACAGGCCGTGTTGACTGTGTCGATGACCTGCTTGATGCCGAGCCCATGCGCTTCGGCGTCGAGGAGCCCGACGTTGAAGCCGCGCCGCTGAGCATAGGTGGCGATGTAAGCCATCCCGATCACAGGAAGCGTGTAGTCGTTCGTACGCGGGCGCAGGGCATAGTCGCGTAATGGGGCGTTGACGAACACCGCGTCGAGCGTGCGGGCCGGATCGGCCCCGGAGATCAGGTCATGTGCTGCTGTCCGTGTCGTGCTCGGTTCGGGCATGAATCCCCCAAGCGAGTGTGAACGTTGTCAGAGCGTGGAGCCGGAGCCGGTCGGGCGCCCACCGGTGCCAGGCTGCGGCGAAGGCGCGTTCGCCCTCGGGCCAGGCGAAGCCCGGTGCAACCTGACGAGCCCACGTCCGCACGGCCAGGTCACTGTGCGGGTAGACCGAGTAGTCACCCGTGAAGTCCGCAGCCGCAGTCGCTGCGGTCCACGGCCCGATACCCGGGACCTCCTGCAGAACCTTCACCAGGTCGTCGGGGTCGAGTTGCATCCACTCCTCACCATGCCGTACATAAGCCACCGCCGCGGCGGTGAGCGCCTTGCGATGCAGGCGTGCCCCAATGACGTCGTACGCCTTCTCGTGCAGGTCGAGAACGGTGCGCGGGCACGGAACACCGCAGACCGGCCCCGTGGAGGTGTCGTGACGGGGCCCGTAGGTGAGGCACCAGCGGCGGTACAGGGCGCGGGCCTGCTCGGCTCGAATGATGCGGCGCAACAGGGCGCTGGTGATCGCGTCCCACAGAGAAGGATTCGGCAACCGCATCACGGCCCCCAGGGGGGCCAGGCCGGCCAGCAATGCCCGGGGGGCTCGAGAGGGGAGGTCTGCGGCCCGGGTGAGGCGGGCCGTGGGTCCCGGCGTTGCCGTGCCGGCGAGTGGGCTGAGCGTCAGGGTGGTGCCTGACCAGCGGGCATACCAGTTGGCGCCGGTTCCTGAGGTGATGAGGCGGGACGCCGTGCCATCGAGGTGATGACTCCAGGCGGGGTGATCGGTGAGGAGGACAGTGGCGGTCAAGGAATCTCCTGACGATGCGCTGCGATGCAGGCGATCCTTCCGTAGTCCTGGGCCCGGTGCTGGGAATACGCGCATCCATGACCGGGCACGCAGGTCAGGGCGGGGTCGGGGCAGGTGAACACCCCGCGGGCGAGGAAGGCGGGTGGCCCGCTGTGCGGGGGACGCCGGGCCCCGACTCGTCCGGCGCCGGCACGGGGGCCTGGGCCGCGGACGGGGCCGGGGTGCGGTACGTCAGCGGCGCCGCGGGCGGCAGGGCGATCATCACGCTCCCCACCTCGTCCCCTGCATGCGGCTCCACCCGCCGCGGCGCTCCCAGTTGAGGACCGCGACGCGCGCCCTGAGCCGGTCGTTGGCGTCGGCGGGCCGGAAGGTCGTGGTGTGCCACGGCTGCCCGCCGTCCAGCGGTTCGACGACTACCGCGTGCCCGTCCCGGCCGACGACCCTGCCGACCGCGTCCCGCACGGGATCGGTGATCAGCTCCCCCGGCTCGGGCGACCATGCGGCGCACGGCTCACTTGGCACGACGTCCCGCCCTCCAGCGCCGCAGGAACCCCCACCGGCCCTCCCTCTTCCGGGACCGTTCCGCGGCGCACTCCGCACACCGCTGCACCGTCCCCCCGACCACGATGCTGCCGGGACCGGACGAGTGCGGAAGCGAGATCACTTCCACACGACCACTCGCCTTCATGTTCGAGCCTCCATGTGTTCCGCCCGATGCGGGCGGGCATCAACCGTGAGACTCAGACTCCACCCGCGCAGCCCGGCCGAAAAGGCTATGTTGCATTCCAACTGATATTGGAATCAGGGGGGTTGGACGCATGATCGAGGATTCACCCGAGGAGCACGACACGCCCGCCAAGGAGTTCGGCCGGGAGATCAAGGCCGCGCGTGAAGCACTGGGGTGGACACAGACGACACTGGCGTCCGAGCTCCTGTGCCGGCAGCCGTACGTGAGCAAGGTCGAGCAGGGCACGCAGCTGGCCAGCGCCCAGTTCGCGGAACAGTGCGACCGGGTGTTCGGTACGCCGGGCACGTACGCGCGCATGCGCCAGCGGGCCGCGGACGCGGGCAATCCGGCATGGCTGATCCCGTATCTGCAGTTGGAACGGGAGGCGCTGAGCATCTGTGATTACTCGCCCGTCCTGATCCCCGGAATACTCCAGACCCCTGAATACGCCGAAGCCGTGTACCGATCCGCCCGTCCGAACGATCCGGAAAGCCGGATCAAACAGCGGGTAGAAGACCGCCTGCGGCGCCGAGAAGTGTTCGACGCCCCCAATCCGCCATCGTTCTGGGTCGTTCTGCACGAAGCCGTGCTGTGGTCCGGCGTGGGTGGTCCAGAGGTCATGCGCAGGCAGCTCCAGCACCTGGTGACGGCCTCCGAGCACCCGAGCATCACGGTCCAGGTCTTCACCTTCGGCTCTCCAGCCAGGGGAACGCCGTTTATCTTGCTCAAGCGGCAGGACCGGAGAGAAGTTCTGTACGCGGAGAGCTATGTGCAGGGGCAGGTGCACGACTCGCTGGAGACGGTCGAGGAAGCGCGGGCAACGTATGAGCGGCTACGCGCAAACGCCTTGACCCTTCCTGACTCCCTGTCCCTCATCCGGCACGTTATGGAGGCGTACACCCATGAGCACCACCCTCGACCTCAACCGCGCGATATGGGTGAGGTCCAGCTACAGCGACGGCAACGGCGGAACCTGCGTCGAATGGGCCCCCGCATTCGCCCCCTCCGGCGTCGTCCCCGTCCGGGACAGCAAACGCCCTGACGGTCCGGCAATAGCCGTCCCGGCATCCGCGTGGTCGTCGTTCGTGGAAGCCGTCAAGAACGGCGTCTGACCGCCGCTGCGGTCCCGGTCCGCGGGCCGGGGCCGCTCAGGGGCGTACGAGCTCGTCGTAGACGCTGAGCACGTGCGCCACCGTGTCGGCCTCCGTGGGCCAGCTGGCCGTCAGCCGGCGCCCGGCCGCCACGAGCTCCGCGCATCGCACCGGGTCGCCGAGCAGCCGTTCCACGGCCAGCGCGAGCGCCGCCGCGTCCCCGTAGGGGACGAGTTCGGCCGCGTCCCCCACGAGGTCGGGTACGCCGCCCACGGCCGTCGCCACCAGCGGCACGCCCGCGTACAGCGCCTCCTGCGCGAGCAGCGACCGGGCCTCCCAGCGGCTGGGCATGACGACCACGTCCGCCGCGGCCAGCAGCTCGGGCACGTCGTCGCGGCGGCCGAGGAGGAGGACGGGCAGTTGCTCGTCCTCGATCCGCCGCTGCAGCCGGGGGCGCTCGCCGCCCTCGCCCGCCACCACCAGCAGCGGCTCGGGGTCCATCTCCCGCCATGCGCGGGCGGCGTCCAGCAGCGGCCCGTGACCCTGGCCCGGCTCCAGGCGCCCGACGGTCATCACCAGGGACCGCCCCGTCGCGCCGAGTTCGGCGCGGGCCTTGAGCCGTACGCACTCGTCCTCGTCCGGCACCGTCCGCGGCGCGGGCAGGGCCACCGGGGCGAGGCGGGCGTCGCGCGCACCGCGCAGCCGGGCCTGGTCGACCAGGTCGGGGGAGGCGCCCAGCACCACGGCCGCGGCGCGGGCGGCCTGCCGCTCCATCAGCCGTACGACGTGCGTGCGCGCCCCGTGCGCCCGGACGCGCCGGTGCCAGGTGACGACCAGCGGCGTGCTGCGGCCGCGCAGTGCGAGGGCGGCGAGCATGCCGGCGCGCAGGCCGTGCGCGTGCACCACGTCGGCACCGGTGCTCGCCGCCCGGATCCCGCCGACGGCCAGGGCGTTGCCCTCGGGCACGAGCGGGCTGAACTCCGCGCCGCCCTCGGTGAAGGCGTACCGCTCCTCGGCGACCTGCGGCCCGCACACGGTCACCCGCAGCCCGTGCGCCACGAGCCCACCGGTCAGCGACCGCACGTGCGCGCCGCTGCCGCCGCTCCCGCTGCCCAGGACCTGTACGGCGTGCAGAGGCGGCCGCGCGTGGGCGGGGCCGGGTGTGCTGCTCACGCGGTGGGGGCTCCTGGCTCGACGTCGGGCGGGCGTACGGGGCGGGGTGCTCAAGGCCAGGATGCCAGGCGGGAACGCGGCAGGAGGGCCATCCCCGCGGGACCGGCCCGTCCCACCTCGCCCGCAGTTCTTCGGATTCACCCGCTTTGGGGATTCCGTATCGGGGCGTCGGGTGCCGACCCGGCCGGCAGGGTGAGGGCGACGTAGCGCTCGTAGGGCAGGTCAGTGCCGGGCACGAGCAGCCTGCCTCTCGCTCAGGATCCCGATCGTCCGCTCGCACCAGTCACGGTTGCCCTCCTCGAAGGCCAGGCCGCGGGTGCAGGTCAGGTAGGGGCCGATGCGCTCGCCGTGGCGCAGGAACTCCTCCTCCGTGCGCTCGCCCCGCATGGTGCGCAGCAGGTCGGTGAACAGCTCGATCCGTGCCCGGGCCACGGCGGCCCGCTCGGTGAGCTGCGCGATCAGGGCGGGGGTGTCGACATGGTCGGCGGCCTGGACCTTCACGAGCAGGTCGTCGCGGATGAAGGAGGGCTTCGCGGTGGCGGACGTGAAGCGTTCCAGCTCCGCCAGGCCGGCGTCGGTCACGTGGAAGAGCCGTTTGGTGGGCCGGGTTTCCTGGACGACCTCGCGGCCCGCGATGAGGCCGTCCTTCTCCAGCCGGTTCAGCTCGGCATAGAGCTGCTGCGGCTGCGCGTGCCAGAAGTTGGCCATGCCCAGGTCGAATGCCTTGGTGAGCTGGTAGCCACTGAGTTCTCCGTCGAGCAGTGCCGCCAGTACGGCATGGCGCAGCGCCATCGGATCCGTCCTTTCCTGCCTCTGTCGCCGTTCGCGCTCCTCATGGTAGTCATGAAAATGACTAATCACCTTCATGACTACTTCGTGACTTCGGGAGTGCCGGATGACCACCGCAGACCGCTTCCGCTCCGCCGTCGACCGCCGCGACCTCGCGGCGCTCGACGACCTGTTCACCGAGGACATCCGCTTCTACAGCCCGGTGAAGTTCACGCCGTTCGAGGGCAGGCCGATGGTGCTGGGCCTCTTCAAGGTCCTGCTGCGCACGTTCGAGGACTTCCGCTACGTCGGCCGGTACACCGGCACCGCGCACACCAGCGGCGACGGCACGTCCGCCCCGTCGGCGGTGCTGGTCTTCCGCGCCCGGGCGGGCGGCAAGGAGATCCACGGCATCGATCAGCTGCACTTCGCCGAGGACGGGCGGATCAAGGAGTTCACGGTCATGGTGCGGCCCCAGTCGGCCGTCCGCGCCCTCGGCGAAGCCGTGCTCGCGGGCCTGGTAGCGGACGGGCTCGTACCGGCACCGACCGACCGCTAGCGCCTGTCCGGCGGGTCTTTGTCGGGTGGCACGTCGACTGCGGGCCGTCGGTGGCTTGTCGCGCAGTTCCCCGCGCCCCTGACGGGGCACTGCACCAGCCCACGGCGCCCCGAAGGGGCGCGGGGAACTGCGCGAACGGCCACGACGCGCCCGCAGACGGGCTGCCGTGTCGCGCCCACGCGGCGGCAACCGCAGAACGGCACCGCAGAACCGCGCCCTAGCGCGCGTCCGCGGCGACGGCCGCCGCCGTCAGGACCGCGGCGTGCACCGCAAGGCCCGCGCGGCCGTTGGCCGCGACCGCGGCCAGCCCCAGTCCCGCCCCCAGCGCATGCGCCCCCGCATCGCCCAGCATCGTGCGCTGCGCGACGTCGTCGGGCAGCAGCACACCCGCCGCCCCCGCCACCGCGGACGCCCCCGGCGCGCCCCGCAGCATCCCGCCCGCGGCCAGCGCGAGGACCGCACCGCCGGCCCGTCCGGGACGCACGTCCAGCAGGTTGACGGCGTGCGCCGCCCCGGCGATGACCACCCCGGCCAGCAACCGGTCGAGCGGCTTGCGCTTGAGCACGGCCCCCGCCGCCAGTCCGGCCGCGCCGATGCCGAAGAGCTTCACTGCGCCGCTGGTGACCTCGCCCCCGCGCAGGGCGTCCAGGTGGGCCCGGAAGCCCCGCCGGTGGTCGCCGGCCACGTCGTCGTACGCCCCGCAGGCCCCCGCCGCGAGCACGGCCAGCGCCCCCGCGGCCCGGTGCCGGCCCGGAACGCCTCGCACGGCACCGACGGCGACGGCCGTCCCCAGCACCGCGGCCGGCCCGGCGCACAGATGAACGGTCCGCCCCGCCCGGTTGGTGCGCGCCCCGAGCCCGGGCCGGATCCGCCGCACGATCTCGTACGTCCCGCGCGTCGCCGCCGCAGCCGTGAGCAGCGTCCTCATGCGGCCACCAGCCGGTGCAGGGCCTGCTTGAACGCGGTCACGAACGCCTCCCGCGCCGCCTCGTCGAGCAGGTCCAGCGACAGGTAGGGGTTGAGGTCCTCCAGCTCGACCAGCAGCAGTGCGCCGTCCGGCGCCCGGCAGGCGTCGACGCGCTGGATGCCGTGGCCGATCGCGTTCCAGTCGACGAAGCGGCGGGCGAAGTCCACGTCGGCCGCCGTCGGCTCGTAGCGTTCGAGCTCCCAGCGCCTGTCCGGGTCGGGGGCGTACAGCGCGTACTGGAAGGTGTCGTCGACGAAGTAGAACGACACCTCGTAGCGGAAGTCGATGCAGGGCTGGACGAGGACGTCCCCGTACTCCAGCCCCGGCAGCTCGGCGGCGTCGACGAGGCGCAGGCCGATGGAGTCCGCGCCGGCCTTCGGCTTGACGACGTACCGATCGGCCTGCGGCAGCCGGCCCACGTCCTCGGCCCGGTCGGCGGTGGGGATGACGGGCAGCCCGGCCGCGGTGAGGTCCACCAAGTACTGCTTGCCGGCCATGTCGGCCCTGCCGGTGAGCCGGTTGTACACCCGCACCCCCGCCTGCAGCGCGCGGGCGCGGAAGTCCTCGTACGCGGCCTGGTAGTGCAGCACCGGCCCGCTGTTGCGCACGACCACCGCGTCGAAACCCGCCATCAGCTCCGCGGCGTCCAGCGGGTGGCACAGGGCGACGTCGAAGTCCTCGCGCAGCCGGGCGGTCAGGAAGATGTCCTCGTCGCAGTACCTGCGGCCGCGCGCCTGGTAGGCGAGGTCGGTCACGTACAGGATGCGGGGCCGGGCGGGCATGTCACTCCTTATGATCATGTGCCCGCCCAGGCTACCCGCCTGCCGTCAGCGCCCCGCCCGCGCCGTCTGCAGCAGCTCCTCGGCGTGGGCGCGGGCCAGTTGCGAGTCCTCCTGGCCCGCGAGCATCCGGGACAGCTCGCGGATGCGGTCCTCGCCCTCCATGATCTTCACGCCGCTCCGCGTCACCGAGCCGTCGTGGGTCTTCTCCACCACCAGGTGACGGTCGGCGAAGGCGGCCACCTGCGGCAGGTGCGTGACCACGACGACCTGCGCCGACTGCGCGAGCCGGGCCAGACGCCGGCCGACCTCGACGGCGGCCTTGCCACCGACACCGGCGTCCACCTCGTCGAAGAGGTACGTCGGCACCGGATCGGAACCGGCGAAGACGACCTCCACGGCCAGCATCACCCGCGACAGCTCACCGCCGGAGGCGCCCTTGGCGATGGGCCGGGGCTGCGCCCCGGGGTGCGGGGTGAGCAGGAGCTCGACGTCGTCGGCGCCGTGCGGACCGTAGGCCACCGCGCGGCCGCCCACCTCGATGCCGGCCGCCGGGTCGGCGACCTCGTTCTGCCGGATGGCGAACGTCACCCGCGCGTGCGGCATGGCCAGCGAGGCGAGCTCGGCGGTGACCGCCTCGGCGAATCGCTTCGCCGCCTCCGTACGGGCATCGGTCAGCACCTGCGCGAGCTCGCCCAGTTCCGCGCGCAGAACGTCGCGCTCGGCGGTCAGCTCGCCGATGCGGTCGTCGTCGCCGTCCAGCTCGGCCAGGCGGGCGGCACCCGCCTCGGCCCAGGCCAGGACCTGGCCGACGTCCTCGCCGTACTTGCGGGTCAGATGCGTCAGCGCCGCCCGGCGCTCCTCGACGGCGGCCAGCCGGCGCGGGTCGGCGTCGAGATCCGAGGCGTACCCCGCGAGCTCGCCGGAGACGTCGGCCAGCAGGATCCCGAGCTCACCCAGCCGGTCGGCGAGCGCGGCCAGCGCGGGATCGTGCGCACGCACGGCCTCCAGCGCCCGGCACGCGCCGGCGACGAGAGTCGTCGCATCGACGCCCTCCGGATCCTCCGGATCCCCTGCCAGCGCCGCGTGCGCGGCCGTGGCGGCCGAGGCGAGCGACTCGGCATGCCCGAGCCGCTCCGCCTCGGCGGCCAGCTCGACGTCCTCGCCGGCCCGCGGCTCGACGGCGGCGATCTCCTCCAGGCCGAAGCGCAGCAGATCGGCCTCCTGAGCACGCTCACGCGCCCGCTCGGTGATCTCGCCCAGCTCGGCGGAGACGGCCCGCAGCCGCCGATAGGCATCCGCGTACTTGGCCAGCGGGGCGGCCACGGCATCACCGGCGTACCGGTCGAGGGCCTGCCGCTGCCGCGCCGGCCGCAGCAGACCCTGCTGATCGGTCTGGCCGTGCACCGCCACCAGGTCGTCGGCCAGCTCCCCCAGCAGCCCCACCGGCACGCTCCGCCCGCCGAGGTGGGCGCGCGAACGCCCCTCGGCGGAGAGGGTACGGCTGACGAGCAGCGTGCCGTCGTCCAGCTCCGCGCCGGCCTCCTCGGCCCGCAGCGCCACGGAGGAACCCCCGTCCACGGCGAGCCGCCCCTCCACCACGGCCGCCTTCGCACCCACCCGCACGAGCGCCGGGTCGGCACGGCCGCCCAGCAACAGCCCGAGGCTGGTGACGACCATGGTCTTGCCGGCACCGGTCTCGCCGGTGACCGCCGTGAAACCGGGCGCCAGCTCGACGACCGCGTCGTCGATGACGCCCAGGGACCGGATCCGCATCTCCTCCAACACGGGTACGACCATACGAGGTCGCGGGCCCGGCCCGCGACGGGCTCCCGCCTCATCACCCCGAACCGGGGGCACGGTGTCCGGGTGCGGCCCGGTGGGCGGGTTGTGCCCACCCGTCCCGCCCAGCGGGACGATTGCCCACAACCAGGCGCGGCTTTGCGTGCCCGCAAACCGGCAGGTGGGGGACGGCGGGAGGGGGCGGGGTGGGGCGGGGGTTGGTGGGGGCGTAAAGCGCTCTTCGCTCCTGGCGCCGGGTGCGGGGCGCTACGACGTCCTACCAGGCACCGCGAAGAGCGCAGCCCCCACCCCCCCCCCCCCCCCCCCCCCCCCCCCCCCCCCCCCCCCCCCCCCCCCCCCCCCCG